>NZ_JQFA01000002.1:3201798-3521978 GCF_000763385.1 Leptolyngbya sp. KIOST-1 | reverse complement strand
CCGGGCGCTCGATGCGATCAACCGCATTTTGCTGATTCACCCCGAGGCGGTGGGCGAATGGCGCGATCGCGGTCTGATTCAGTACCAGCAGGGCCAGCTCACCGATGCCCAGCGCGACCTTGAGCGCTACCTCTACGAGCACCCCGACGCCCCCGACGGCTTTGAGATTCGCCAGGTGATCGAGCAAATTGAGCGCGTGCAGGACGAACCATGACCAACACCTTAAAAGCTCCCCCCAGCGACCCCGACACCCCGCCGCCAGCCTCCCCCCTGCTCAGGTTCTACCGCTCGTCGATCGGCAAAAAGCTGATCAGCGGGTTCACCGGGCTGGCGCTGGTGACGTTTGTACTGGTACACATGGTCGGCAATCTGCTGCTGTTTGTGGGCCGGGACGCCTACAACGCCTACGCCCTGCTGGTCAGCAACTTCAGCCTTGTCTACTATGCCTTTGAGCTGGCGCTGACCGCGATCGTGCTGCTCCACGCCTGGATTGGCATCGAGATCTTCTGGCGCCGTCGGCAGGCCCGACTTCAGGGCTACAGCACCTACCAGTCAGTGGGGGGAACCAGCTACCAAACCCTCAGCTCGCGCACCATGATCGTCACCGGCTCGGTACTGGCGGTGTTTTGGGTTGTCCACCTGAAGACCTTTCGTTTTGGCACCTACTACGCCACCGAGCTGGGCGGCGACACCGTGCGCGACCTGGCCCGCCTGGTAATCGAGACCTTTCAGTCGCTGCCCTACGTTTTGGGCTACAGCGTCATTTTGGTGCTGCTGGCTTCGCACCTGCGCCACGGCTTCTGGAGCGCCCTGCAATCGATCGGGCTGCTGGATGCAAAGCTTCGGCCCCTGGCCTACGGCACCAGCGCCGTGGTCGGGATTGGCATTGCGACGGGCTTTTTGCTGCTGCCCTGGGCGATCTACCTGGGCCTGGTGGGCTAACCCACCTGTAGCGATGGGGAGTGGGCAGCTTATCGCAGTAACCGGATGCCCACCGGGTTTCCCAGCGCTGATCTGGACTGTAGCTACGCGGAGTTTGTCCGATCCAGCGTTTGGAGACGCGAGAGAATCAGAGGCTTTTTTCCATGAACGAGCTGTTGGGATCGTCGGTGTAGTCGCCAAAGGGACCGCGGTACACAAAGCCGTAGCGCTCGTACAGGGCGCGGGCCGGGGCAAAGGCGGGAAACGCGCCGGTTTCCAGGTACAGGTGGGTGTAGCTCCGCTGGCGGGCCACAGCGATAATGTGTTCCAACAGGCGGGAGGCAACACCCTTGCGGCGGTGGGCAGCGGGGGTCCGCATCGACTTGATTTCGCCGCTGGTGGGGTCGAGTTCCTTTAGCGCACCGCAGCCCAGCAGGTCGTTGCCCTCCCAGGCCGTCCAGAAGGTAATGTTGGGTGCCCTCAGCCGCTCTAAGTCCAGCGCGTGAACGCTGCCGGGGGGCGTAATTTCGTGCATGTTCTCCAGGTGCTCGCGCAGCAGGGCAATGATCTGTGGCCCGGTCAGATCGTCTTCACGGATTTCCATTACTTAAACCTTTTCCACTGGGTGGGGGGCGGCATCAGAAATTCGTAGGCCCCGGCGGCCTGCCCGGGGGCGGCGGTGAGCACAATATCAAACGAGAGCGACAGGCGCAGGTCGTCGGTGTGGTTGGGCGTCACCCCGTGGCGCTGCTTGGCCGGAAAAACGATGAGACGGCCCTCGGTGGGCAAATACAGGGCCTGGTCCTGGTTCAGGTAGTTCCACTCGGCAATGATGTCGGTATTTTCGCTGCCCAGGCCGGGGCTGACTTCATTGGGGCGGGCATCGTCAAAAAAGGTGAGGCAGCCCGCCGCATCGGTGCCGGAGTCGGGCACGGCGACGTAGTACACGGCGCTGACGTGGGCGGTGTTGTGGCAGTGGGCCCCCACCTCCTGCTGGGGCCGCGACACCACCGGCCAGGCCCGCTGAATATAGAGTTCAACCTGGCTGAGATCGAGCCCTAGCGCATTGAGATAGAGCCCCACGTGGGTTTCGACCTGGGCTACCACCCAGGCAAAGCGAGGGTCAATGTGCACTTTCTCCACCCCGTGCAGGTCGCCCGTCCAGGCCATTTCGGGAAAGTTGCGGGGTTCGCTGCCGCTGGCCTCCAGCTCCAGGATGGCCTCGGTGAGGGCAGCTTTGTGCCCGGCGGCATCGGGCAGGTCTTCGAAGTAAATGGCGAGGGGGAACCAGGTATCGAGAGCCATCGGCAGGGGGTTGGCGAGGATGGGGGCTAGGCCGTACTGTGAAGTACTGGTATGACTTGACGATCGGCCCAGGACTGAACTCAGCTTAGCAGGGTAGATGAGGCCAGCGATGGAGTGGATAACGACCCGACCCATTGCCCACCGGGGTCTACACCAGGGTACAGCGGTGCCAGAGAATTCGCTGGCGGCGTTTGAGGCGGCGATCGCCGCCCAGCACCCCATCGAGCTCGATGTGCAGCTGCTGGCCGATGGCCACCTGGCGGTATTCCACGATCGCGACCTGAAGCGCCTGACGGGCAAAAAGGCCCGCCTTGCCGACCAGACCCTCGGCAGCCTGGAGCAGTTCCGCCTCTACAACACCGACCAAACCGTTCCCTCGCTGGCCGCAGCCCTGGCCTGCGTCGCCGGTCGGGTGCCGCTGCTGATTGAAATTAAAAACGAAAAGAAAGTCGGCCCGCCAGAACAGGCGCTGATGAAAACCCTGGTGGATTACCGAGGCGAATTTGCGGTGCAGTCGTTTAACCCGCGATCGCTGCAATGGTTTAAGCGCTACGCCCCAGAGATTGTGCGGGGTCAGTTGGCCAGTAAGCCCCAAAAATTTCTCCGCAGCCACCTGCTGCTCACCTGGGCCAGTGCACCGCACTTCATTTCCTACAACGTTAAGGCCCTGCCCACCCTGGCGACCACCCTGGCCCGTCACCGCTTCCACCGCCCGCTACTGGCCTGGACCGTCCGCAGCCAGGCCGACTGCGATCGCGCCATCCAGTACGCCGACAACTACATTTTTGACCCGTTTTAGGGCGTGTCATCAATTCTGGTCTGGCTCAACCCCGCCCCCCATCAGCGGTGCCACGCCCGCCCCAAGAACCAGGCTAGGAGCTGCAACGGTTGGTGCTTGAACTTTTCAAGGCTAATGGATGACAGCCTCTAGCGCCCTCGGCCTCAGCCGCTCAGCCAATATTCAGCTACCACTCATGGGAATTGCCCCTGGAGTCGGCTAAAGTGGCTGCCTGGACTGTTCTGTGGCCTGGGGCCCTAGCGATGACATTGCCGCTGATTTCAATTATTATCCCTACCCTCAATGAGGCGAGAAACCTGCCGCAGACCCTGGCATCCCTGCCAGGGGCGACCAACGTCGAGGTGGTGGTGGTCGATGGCGGCAGCGGGGATCAGACCGCAGCGGTGGCCCGGGGTTTGGGGGTGAGGGTGATTGAGTCGGCGCCGGGGCGATCGCGCCAGCTCAACGCCGGGGCCACGGTGGCTACGGGCGACATGCTGCTGTTTCTCCATGCCGACACCCGCCTGCCCGCTGGGTTCGACGGGGCCATGCGTCGCACCCTGGCCCAGCCCGGCGTGGTGGCCGGAGCCTTTCGCCTCGCCATCGATGGCCCCGGTCGGGGGCTGCGCTGGGTGGAGTGGGGAGTAAGCCTGCGATCGCGCTGGCTCCAGATGCCCTATGGCGACCAGGGCATTTTCCTGACGGCAGAAACCTTTCGTGCCCTGGGCGGCTTCCCCGACCTGCCGATGATGGAGGACTTTGAGCTCGTGCGGCGGCTGCGGAAGCGAGGGAAAGTCGCGATCGCCCCAACGGCGGTGATGACGAGCGATCGCCGCTGGCAACGACTGGGCATTCTCCGCACCACCCTGGCCAACCAGGTGATGATCGCGGGCTACCTGCTCGGGCTTGACCCGCACAAACTGGCTCGCTGGTACAAAGACCTGGGAAAACCACGTCAGTAAGGACTCCTGAGTAGAAATTTCCGCCCTAGTCATAGTCGGCTCAATGGGGAGATCCGTACCGGCGAAAGTCTGAAATATTACATGAAAAATCTGTAGCTACGGAGATGTTTATGGGTGACGGTATTCACCGTTGAGCAACTATGGCATCGCCTCAAGACTTGTCTAGGTTTTCTTCAAAAGACGATCTGCTAACGGCAGTGGACTATCTCATAGATGTTGAATTTAGCCGCACAGGATCTCCTTGGATAAGCAGGCAGACGCTGTGTGAGTTGTTTTCGCACAGCTACGGTTTCGATTTGGAAGAACTGGCTGATTTCAGAAGCTTGGGCAAAGATTTGAAGCATTTTCTTTCAAGTAGCCAAAGGTTTGCCTTCTACAACAGGCCACAACCAACGGAATATTACATTGCGCTTCGCCGAGTAATTTTTCCGGATCTGCTGAAGAGCGGCAGTCCTGCGCCAAGGCTACGCAGAGGCCCTCACTAGGAAGAGCTAATGGAGATGGAATGTGGGTGAAAACTGCTCCAGCCAATCAACCGTAGAATACGGTTTATACAGAATCCGCCTTGGCTAAACCCCGGTTGGACTGGGCAAACACCGTTTACCCCTACGCAAGTTGCCTGTTTTGAATCAGGGGTGTGAGATTCGGGTTTGGCATTACCTGGGCAAATATATGCGTATCCACCCACCTACCCACCTACCCCGACAAAAACCCACCACTCATGCGCTTCATCACCCGACCGGCAATATCTGCGTAGCGCAATTCACCGGCCAAAAGCTGCCCCAGCCGCTGGGTTGCCGTGGGGCGCTTAATCCCCACCCGGTAGCCAATTCCCGGCACCCGAAAGAACAGTCCCGCAATGCGCTTGGCCCAGGGCATGTCTTCACCCCAGGTGCTGTGCATGGTGGCAGTGTAGTTCGCCAGGGCCTCGGGGTCGCCCTCCAGCGCCGCGTGGATCGCCTCGGCGGCCCGCACCCCGCTGATCATGCCGGGGCGAATGCCTTCGGCACTGAGCGGATCGACAATGGCGGCGGCTTCGCCTACCAGCACAGCCCGGTGGGTGTGCAGCGGGTGGTTGCCGTCCCACAGCTTTAGCGGATGGCTGTAGACCGTGCCCTGGTCGGGGCTGACGCCGAAGGACTGGCTATACTGCGTCAGCACCTTGCTGTGGTCGGCGGGCGCTTTGCCCAAAAAGGTTACCACTCCGATGGAGTAGCCCTGGGCCTTGGGAAAGTTCCAGGCACAGCCCTGCTTCACCAGGCCAAACTCAAAGTTGATGGCGCAGTCGTCGCCCACCGGGGCGGGCACCTCCAGAATGCTGGCGGTGCGCCGGGGCAGGTCGGGAAAGCCCAGCCAATGGGCCATTGGCCCGGTAGCGCCATCGGCGGCCACCAGGTAGGCAGCCTCCAGGGTTTCATTGGCTGTTGACACCTGCCAGTAGTCGCCTCTGTTCTCAATGCCGAGGACGGGAGTCTGGTCCTTGAGCTGGGCCCCCTGCCCCTGGGCCTGCTGCACCAGAAAATGGTCAAACCGGTCCCGCTGCACCATCCAGATCGGGTCGGCGGTTTCCAACTCGGCCTCGACGGGGTCGTCTAGCTTGTAGGTGTAGCGCACCCGGCGCATGGGACGATCGATCACTGGGGTAAAGTCGAAGTCAAAGAACTGGGCTACGCTGGGCGACACCGCGCCGCTACAGGGTTTGTAGCGAGGTAAAGCTTCCTTCTCCAACATCAGCACAGAGTGCCCCCGCTGGGCCAGGTGGTAGGCGGTGGCAGCCCCGGCGGGGCCAGCCCCGACAATGATCGCGTCGTACATTGGCTTCTCGGCTTGTTTGATTCATCCTACCGCTGCGGCGGCGATCGCAGGCTGGCAGAGGGGGAATAGGTGCCCCCGGCGGGCATTGCATAGGGGCGGGTCATCGTCGTTAAGTGGAGGGGCAAGCCGATGAGCCGATTCAATTGTCAGGAGATTTAAGTAGATTAGTAGATATATGCCCCCAGTTCTGCCCCCCAATTCTGACTCGCTGACCAGCCTATGAAGTGGAACTTTGCCCTTGGACTATTCCTAGCGATCGCCAGTGGAACCCTGCCCGCCTTGGCCCACGGCGTTGTTTTGGAGCATCGCCAGGTGAATAGCATCGAGGTGCTGGCCCAGTACGACACGGGCGAGCCCATGGCCAATGCCCAGGTGCTGGTCTACGCCCCCGACCAGCCCAGCGAGGCCTGGCAGCAGAGCACCACCGATGAAGAAGGCCGCTTTACCTTTGTGCCGCCCGCCGACAGGCCCGGCAACTGGGAAGTGATGGTGCGCCAGGCGGGCCACGGCGGCATCGTCAGCATTCCTGTGGAGGCTGGGGTTGCGGCTGGCGCCGACGCCAGCCCTGCAGCCGAAGGGACCACCGCCGCTGAGCCCGACGCGCCTGTCGCCGCTACGCCCCCGGCCACCAGTTCCGTTCTGGCCCCCAACACCAGCCTGTCTCCAGCCCAGCGGGCGATCACCATCGGCGCGGTGATCTGGGGTTTTGTGGGCACGGCCCTGTTCTTTGCCCGGGGCAAGCGGTAGTGCATATTCCCGACGGCATTCTATCGGCCCAGGTCTGTGCGGCGGGGTATGCCGTCACGGGCCTGGCCACCTGGTACTCCCTGCGGCAGATCAATCGCAGATCCGACCCCACTGCCGACATCCCCAAGGCATCGCTGCTGACGGCGGCCTTTTTTGTGGCCTCGTCGATCTACATTCCGGTGCCGCCCGCCAGCGTGCATTTGATTTTGAATGGCCTGCTGGGGGTGGTGCTGGGGTATTTTGCCTTCCCGGCCATTTTGATCGGGCTGTTTTTTCAGGCCCTGGTGATCGGCCACGGCGGCCTGACTACCCTGGGGGTGAATGCCGCGATGATGGGCATTCCGGCCCTGGTGGCGTACCACATTTTCCAGGCTCGCACCAGCCTGGGCCGGGGCCTCAAGGAGCCGACCCGCACGGGGGTGTTTGCGTTTTTGGGCGGGGCCCTGGGGCTGGGCATGGCCACGGTGATCTTTGTGGCGCTGATCATTCTCAACATTCCCGCTGAGCTGGACGGGCAGGCGGAGCGGACGGCGGTGCTGGCCCTGGCGATCGCCCACATTCCCCTGGCCTTGGTGGAGGGTGCTTTTACCACCGTGCTGGTCCTGTTTTTGCGCCGGGTAAAACCGGAGCTGCTGGAGGGCTAGGTCTGTGGGATCGGTGAGTTTTGACACCTACGTCCACCGCGAGTCGGTGATTCATCGCTGGGCACCCCGGCTCAAGCTGCTGAGCCTGCTGGGGCTGATGTTTGCCTTTGCCACGGTGCAAAACCTGGCCCTGGTGCCGTGGATTTTGGCCCTGGCGGCGGTGCTCTACGGCCTCTCAAGCCTGCCCCTGAGCTTTTTGCGGCGGCGGCTGAGCTATCCGGGGCTGTTTATTGTGGCGGTGGTGGTGCTGCTGCCGCTGACGGTGGGGGATACGGTGCTGGGGCAGTGGGGCTGGCTGACCCTGCGGGAGGAGGGGCTGCGGGCTGCACTGCTGATTGTGGGACGGTTTTTGTCGATTTTGACCCTGGGGTTTGTGTTGCTGGGCACCACGCCATTTTTGACCCTGCTGGGGGCGATGCGATCGCTCGGTCTGCCCACTATCCTGACGGATATGGCCCTGCTCTCCTACCGCTACCTGTTTGAGATCGCCGCCATGCTGACCACCATGCAGCAGGCCATGGGCCTGCGGGGCTTTGGCCACCGCCGCCAGGGCTGGCTCAGGGTCAACCGCCAAACCCTAGAGCACCTAGCCCTGCTGACCGGGAACCTGCTGATTCGCAGCTACGAGCAGTCGGAGCGGGTGTACAAGGCTATGCGGCTGCGGGGCTACGGCCAAGGCTCTGCCCCCAGGCAGAGCACCACCCCCCGGCCCACGGCCCTATGCTGGGGGTTAACCGGGGCGGTGGGGGCGGCGGCGATCGCCCTGGTGGCCGCAGAATTGAGCTGGTTGCGGTAACTGGAAAGCGGTAAAGGGGTTACGGTAGTGGGATTGCGGTAGGTGGCGCTAGAGGATGGCGGGAATGGACAGGGTTTTATCACAGACCGTTGAGCCGGTGCTCGACGCCGGGGCAACCGCCCCCCGCCCCCCGGCGATCGCCGCCCGCGATCTCTCCTTCGGCTACCCCGACCAGCCCCAGGTGCTCGACCAGGTCTCGCTGACGGTGCAGGCGGGGGAACGGGTCGGCATCATCGGCCACAACGGCTGCGGCAAAACCACGCTGTTTATGCTGCTCTGCGGCGTGCTCACCCCTGCCGCTGGCGAGATCGATCTATTCGGCGAACCCCTCAAACCCGGCCAGTTTCGGCCCGACGTCGGCCTGCTGTTCCAGGACCCCGACGACCAGCTGTTCTCCATCTCCGTGCGCGACGACCTCGCCTTTGGCCCCCAGAACATGGGCCTGCCCCCCGCCGAGGTGGCCGCCCGCGTGGCCCAGGCCGCCGATCTGGCGGGCATTACCCCCCTGCTCGATCGCCCGCCCCACCACCTCTCTGGCGGCGAAAAGCAGATGGTGGCGATCGCGGGGCTGCTGGCCATGACGCCCCAGATCTTGCTCTGCGACGAGCCCACCGCCAGCCTCGACCTGCGCACCCGCCGCCGCCTGATCCACTTTCTGCAAAGTTCCACCGAAACCCTGCTGATCTCCTCCCACGACCTGGAGTTTGTGCTGGAGGTGTGCGATCGCGTGGTGCTGATCGACGATGGCCGCATCGTGGCCGACGGCTGCCCCAGGGCGATCATGGGCGATCGCGCGCTCATGGAAACCCACGGGTTAGAGAAACCCTATTCGCTGATGACTGGGGGCGATCGGCCCTAGAACGCCAGTAAAGATCCCAGGGTTCTATCCTTGGATGGCCCAAAATTCGTCGCCTATTAGCCCAAGAACCCTGGGATCCTTGACCCAAAGCCTACAAATCCTGCCGCTTCACCAGCCAGAACCCAGGGATCTGTACCAGCGGTTTGCAGCAGATCCCGAGTGCCTCTCTTAAATGGCTAACCCCAGATTGAGATCCCTCCTCCGGTGGATGTTTTTCCTTGGAGAGGTTTCTTAAGGTACCCGGAGTACGGAGCTTGGCAACTGGTCTCCGTCACCGGTTGTCAGGCCAAGACCCCAGCCACCACAATTTTTTATGACTTCTGCAACCCTTTCCCCCGACCAGGTTTACCGCGTCGTCGAGAACAGGCACAGCAACCCCTTTGAAATCCTTGGCTCCCATCCGCTGGAGCAGCCCGAAGCGGGCGATCGCTGGGTGGTGCGCGCCTACCTGCCCGAGGCCGAAGCCGCCTGGGTGGTGCGGCCCGAAACCTGGCAGGAGCACCCCATGGGCACGGTGCATCACCCCCACTTTTTTGAGTGCGAGCTGAGCGGCCAGGCCGACAAAAATTACTTGATCAAAATTAAGGAAAACGGACACGAACGGGTAATCCGCGACCCCTACGCCTTCAAGTCGCCGCTACTCACCGACTTTGACCTGCACCTGTTTGGCGAGGGCAACCACCACGCTATCTACGAAAAAATGGGCGCTCATCCGGTGGAGGTGGAGGGCGTCATCGGCACTTACTTTGCCGTGTGGGCTCCCAACGCCCGCAATGTGTCGGTGGTGGGCAACTTCAACCAGTGGGATGGTCGCAAGCACCAGATGCGCCTGCTCTCCGGCGGCGTGTGGGATCTGTTCATTCCCGACCTGGGCGTGGGCGAAATCTACAAGTACGAGATCAAAAACCACCAGGGCCACGTCTACCTCAAGTCCGACCCCTACGGCTTTCAGCAGCAGGTGCGGCCCGATACCGCCTCGGTGGTCACCGACCTGAGCTACACCTGGAGCGACGATCGCTGGCTGGAGCAGCGCCGCCAGCAGGAACCCCAGGAGCGGCCCATCTCCGTCTACGAAGTCCACCTGGGCTCCTGGCTCCACGACAGCTGGGACAATCCCCCCGCCCAGGGCAGCGCCGTGCGGGTCAGCCAAAAGCCCGACGCCCGCTTCCTCACCTACCGGGAGCTGGCGGCGCGGCTGATCCCCTACGTCAAGGAGATGGGCTACACCCACATTGAGGTGATGCCCGTGGCCGAGCACCCCTTCGACGGCTCCTGGGGCTACCAGGTGGCCGGGCACTTTGCCCCCACCTCCCGCTTTGGCACCCCCCAGGACTTCATGTACTTTGTAGACCAGTGCCACGCCGAGGGCATCGGCGTAATTGTGGACTGGGTGCCGGGCCACTTTCCCAAGGACGCCCACGGGCTGGCCTACTTCGACGGCAGCCACCTCTACGAGCACGCCGACCCCCGCAAGGGCGAGCACAAGGGCTGGGGCACCCTGGTGTTCAACTACTCCCGCAACGAGGTGCGGAATTTCCTGATTGCCAACGCCCTGTTCTGGTTCGACAAGTACCACATCGACGGCATTCGGGTGGACGCCGTCGCCTCCATGCTCTACCTCGACTACGATCGCAAGGACGGCGAGTGGGTTACGAATCAGTTTGGCGGCCACGAAAACCTGGAGGCGGTGGAGCTGCTGACCCAGCTCAACACGCTGCTGTTTGGCTACTACCCCGGCGCGCTCTCCATTGCCGAAGAGTCCACCGCCTGGCCCAACGTGTCGCGCCCCACCTACGTGGGCGGCCTGGGCTTCAACCTGAAGTGGAACATGGGCTGGATGCACGACATGCTCCACTACTTCAGCCAGGACCCGCTCTACCGGCGCTACCACCAGAACAACGTCACCTTCAGCATCTGGTACGCCTTCAGCGAAAACTTCATGCTGGCCCTCTCCCACGACGAGGTGGTGCACGGCAAGGGCAGCCTCTACCAGAAAATGCCCGGCGACGAGTGGCAGAAGTTCGCCAACCTGCGCGCCCTCTACGCCTACATGTTCACCCACCCCGGCAAGAAGACCCTGTTCATGGGCATGGAGTTTGGCCAGACCACCGAGTGGAATAGCTGGCTGGACCTGGACTGGGGCTTGCTGAACCACGCCCCCCACCGCCAGCTAAAGCAGTTTGTGGCCGACCTCAACCGCCTCTATCGGCAGGAGCCCGCCCTCTACACCGACGACTTTTCCACCAGCGGCTTTGAGTGGATCGACTGCAACGACGCGGGCAACAGCGTGGTGTCGTTCCTGCGCCGCGACAAGCAATCCGGCGAATGCCTGGTGACGGTGTGCAACTTCACCCCCCAGCCCCAGTACGACTACTGGGTGGGCGTGCCCGAGCCCGGTTACTACCGGGAACTACTCAACAGCGACGCCACCGTCTACGGCGGCAGCGGCGTGGACAACGGCGGCGGCCAGCACAGCCACGGCTGGGACAATCCCCGCTGGCCCAATGCCCTGAGTTTGACCCTGCCGCCCCTGGGGGTGGTGGTGTTGAAGCTGGAGAGGTGAAGGAGTGGATGGGTGGATGGGTGGATGGGTGGATGGGTGGATGGCGTAGACCCGTAGGGTGGGCATTGCCCACCGTTGATTGGGACGGTGATTTGGGCGGTGGGCGGCGATCGCATCCCCATTCCCAAGCATTAGCGATGGCGCGGGGGTTCCTGAGCGGTGCATTGCTTCGCTAATGCACCCTACGAGCTTCCTTTTTGTTAGGAGCGGCGGTGTCTACCTTGCGGAGATTTCCGACGCCGTCAGAGATCCCAGGGTTCTTCTGGGAGAGCAAAAGAGCCCTCGCTGCCCTGGCGAAAGAACCCTGGGATCTTCCCCCACCCATCCACCCCCTACCCATCCACCCATCCACCCCCTACCCCTCACCCTTCTCGCAAAAAGGAACTACCCCATGGTCACCACCACTGCCAAAATCCAATTGCTCGCAGCCGAGACCCAGGCGCTGCTCGACTGGGCCGAGCAGGTGCACCAGTCCGACGACACCCTGTTCCACAAGGCGCAGACCCTGGCCACCCGTCTGGGAGCCCACTACCGCGCCGACGGCCTCACCGAAATTGGCTTTTGGACGCCGGAGCTAGAATCTGACATGGTGCAGCCCAAGAACATCTACCTGGAGGTGTTTACCCCTCTGGAGGTCATTGACCCCACCGCCGCCCGGCAGACGGTGCGGTTTCGCCGCGATACGGTGGAGTTGGCCAAGCAGGGGGAGTACCACTGGGGGGTGCTGGCGGGGATGCAGGCGGGCACGGGCGATCGCCTCGGGTCCTTCTACTGGCTGCGCTACCTGGATGTGAACAGCGAGGAAGTGGAAGTAGTGGGCGACCCCCTGGCCTACTCGCTGCCCTACGGCGTCTATGCCCCGGCGGAGCTGTACGACATGGGTAGCTTGCAGCGGCAGCGAGCCGACCTGGACTACTTCGCCCAGGGGGATACCGACGAGCAGGGGGTGGTGCAGGTGCATCCCCCCAGCAACATCCTCCAGCTCCACGTCAACACCGCCTCCCCCAACGGCTACCTGAGCGGTCTGACGGCGGTGTACAAAGGCATTGCCGATAAGCTCAGGGCCCAGCAGCCCCTCACCCCCGCCGAGCAAAACTTCATCGGCTACGATGCGGTGCAGCTGCTGCCCATTGAGCCTACGGTAGAGTACCTGGGCAAGCACCACCTGGGTCACGGCTTCTTCAACCTGCAAGATGACGATATGGCCGAGGTGGACCCCGACACCGAAACCATTGATCGCGACCCCGGCACCGTCAAAGTCACCCTGAAAAAGCCCGACACCCAGAACTGGGGCTACGACATTGTCATCTTTGGCTCCTCCGCCACCGACCCCTCGGTGCTGGAGACCCTGCGCCCCGACGAGCTAGTCGAGTTCATCGCCACCCTGCACAACTTCCCCACCGGGCCGATTCAAGTGATCTTCGACATCGTCTACGGCCACGCCGACAACCAGGCCATCGACCTGCTGAACGGGCGGTTTATGAAAGGCCCCAACATGTATGGCCAGGACGTCAACCACCAGAACCCCACGGTGCGGGCGATTTTGCTGGAGATGCAGCGGCGCAAGAACAACACCGGCGTCGATGGCATCCGGGTCGATGGAGCCCAGGACTTCAAGTTCTTTAACCCCCTGTCTGGGGAGGTGGAGTACGACGATGTCTACCTGGGGGCGATGGCGGAGGTGCTGCAAACCGTGGGCGACAGCCAGCGCCGCCTGTTCTCGATCTTTGAAGACGGTCGCCCCTGGCCAGCGGAGAACTGGGAGGAGATCTCCACCTACCGCGACATTGTGGAGTTTAAGCCCGACGCCTTTCAGTGGGGGCCGCTAATCTTTGCCCACAACACCCCCAGCCTACGCCAGTTTTGGGACCGCAAGTGGCGGCGGGTGACTGAGCAAATCCACCAGGGCGAATGCTGGATCACCGGCTGCGGCAACCACGATACCCTGCGCCGGGGCACCCAGGTGGACCCCAGCCTGGATATCAACTGGCACCTGGGGGACGGGCTGCCCCAGGTGCTCAACAACGCCTACGACAACCCCGCCATTGCCCTGATGACCTATGGTTTTAGCCCGGGGCTGCCGATGGATTTCATTAACTGCACCATGCACGCCCCCTGGGGCTTTTTGCGCAACACCGACGATCGCTACGGGGTGAAGGTGGTGGCCGAGGAGGCGGTGGGCTTCCTCGACTGGCAAATCATCCCCGAAACCTACGACTGGCCCGAGCTGTTCCCCGGGCTGAAGGCGATGGGCTTTACCCAGCTGACCGAGCTGCGCCGGTTCATGCAGGGGCTCTACGACGCCATCGAGGAGACCGACTACGACCTCGATGCGATCGCCCACCGCTGTCAAACCCTGGCCGACCAGGCCACCATCTCCCTGCCCCCCATGGATGTCACCACCCTCAAAACCCTGGCCAAAACCTTCATGGAAGACGCCCACGCGATCTGCAACGTGTGGCTCCAGCAGGACAACTTGAACCCGGAGCGGGTGGCCTACAACCTGGCCCTGCGCCGCTTCCGCCGCGCCCACCCCTGGCTGCGGCAAAACCTCTCCCCGCTGGATCGCTTCAACCGCATCCACACCGACGAGCAGACGGTGTTCTACGGCCTGCGCACCTCCCCCGCCGAGGCCGGTACCGAGGTGCAGGTGGCGATGGTGGCCCACATGGGCGGCGACCCACTCACCGTCACCCCCGCCGACTGGCTCCAGCTCGACGGCGACGGCTGGCGGGTGGCGGTGCGATCGCCCGGCATAGACCTGAACAACGCCGATGCCCTCAGCGCCTTTACCCTCACCGACAGCCAGGCAGTCCTGCTAGAGCGCGTGGGCAGAGGCTGATGACCATCCAGCACCCCGTAGGGGCAAACAACCGTTTGCCCCACACCTCCTGGAGGGCGGCAACCAAAATTGAGCATCACAAAACGTTGGCCGTGTAGGGCTCAAACCCAGCACAATCGCCCTTCTTCACCGTGATCACCGTCTTCACCCCGCCCCGGCGCGTGTAGTCGCCAATCACCCGCAGCCCCCGGGGCTGTAGCTCCTCCCACAGGCGATCGGCGATCGCATTGGCCACCGCCTCATGGCTCACCCGCTGGTCCCGAAAACTATTGATATAGAGCTTAAACGCCTTCAACTCCACCACCCACGGCCCCGGACAGTAGTCCACCACCACCGTGCCAAAATCCGGGTAGCCAGAGCGGGGGCACAGCGCCGTAAACTCCGGGTGCTCCAGGTGAATGGTGTAGGCATTCTCCGAGGGATTGGGCCACTTCTCCAGCGGTTCTACACTGGCCTGGAGAATGGCGCGATCGCCGTACTGAGCAGGGGAGGCTGAAACAGGAGTCATCGGTAGCGCCGAGTGAAGAATGGACCGGGGCCAATAGACCCAAAAACAACGCGAGAGTTGCCTTCGATAATGTAACGTTTTTCAGGGTTTCTTAACCCGACGAAACAGAGGCGATCGCTCATAGATGTCCTCAATCAGGTTAAAGTTCCCCAAACTTGTCTTAACCAAAGTTATTCCAATCGCTTAACCAAAACTTCATACTTCTTGCTTAACACCCCTGGCCCTGCCCCAAACCCCGTGATAAGTTCACGAAACGTTGGCGGTAGTTTTTTGTAGCACGCTTGTAGTGCTGGCCCCAACCCCATCGGATGACGCTTTTCAGGAGAAGAACCATGACGATTTACCGTAAGCTTGCCCTCGCTGCCGGTAGCCTCACCCTCGCCGGTCTGGCCCTGGGTCTGCCCGCCCAGGCTGAAGAGACCAAACTCGAAACCGCGGCCGAAGGCGTTGAAGCCATCGCCGCCGAAGCCGACGTTCCTGTGGTCGATGTCGATGCGATCGAAGCTGAACTGGATGCTGAACTGGAAGCCGCCGTTGAAGAGGCCACCCCTGATCTGATGACCGAAGAGGCCGTGGACGAGACTGAGGCCGCCGTTGAAGCTGAAGAAACGGAAGCTGCCGTCGAAGAGACCGATGCTGACGTTACGGTTGAGGAAGCCCCGGCAGAAGAATTGCCCCCCGAGGCGGCGATTGAAGACACCACCGAAGCCCTGGAGGCCGCACTAGAGGAGCCTACCGAGGTCGAAGCTTCTGCCGAAGACATTACCCCCGACGCCACCGCCGCAGACCTGGTGGACGAGCTGGAGTCTGAGGCCACCGCCGAAGAAACCCCCGACACCACCGTTGAAGTCACCACCGACGCAGCCACCGAAGCCCTCGAAGAAGCTCTGCAACCCGCTGTCGGCCCCAACACTGACAGCTAGGCCGTTGCCGTAGGGCTAGAGCTGCCGCTTGACCCACGTCAGGGCCTCTTCGCGGCTGCCCACTAGCCCCTCGGCCTGGGCCAAATGAACGGCCTCTAGCAATTCACCAATCTGAGGACCTGGTTTGAGGGCAAGTCCCTGGACCAGGTCTTTGCCTGTTACCAGGGGTTGAGGATGGGCGATGGGGTCACTGGGGTTGAGGTAGCGCTCAATCAGGGGCAGCACCAGCTCCTCGGGCACACCGCAGGCCAGGCTCAGCAGGGCAACGCCGCCAAACCCTGCCCCCGCCACTTTAAATAAATGGTACTGCTGGCCGGGAGGAAGCGGCCCATTGCCCTGGTGCTGGTGCAGGTACTGCCAGCCTTTGAGAATGCTCAGCACCGCCTGCTGCTCGGCGCGGCTGTACTTGAGCCTGACCAGGGTTGCTTCGGCCTGAGTCAGATCGGCGGGCAAGAGCTGGCTCAGTTTGGTGGCCTTCAGCCAGCTGCGGTGTAACCCAGGGGTGGTCTGCTCCTTCACCCAACTGTGCAACAGCTGGGAAAAAGCGGGCCAGCGCTCGTGGTACTGGGCCGCCAGCTGATCCAGCATGGCCAGCCGTTCCAGCTGGGGGCGATCGACTTCGGGCAGCCAGGTTTGCAGCAGCCCGTCCTGCCAGGCCAGCGCCAACAGGGTCGAGCCCTCCGGTAGGCTGAGCAGGCAGTCGAGTTCGCCTCGCACCCGTTCGGCCGCCATCCGCCCCAGGGCCGGAGCCAGGTGGCGGATGGTCTGCTGAGTAGTGGGGTCGAGGCTAAAGCCCAGTTGGGCGGCCTGGCGGTAGGCCCGCAGCAGGCGCAGGGGGTCGTCTTCCAGATTTTCGGCGGCGACCATACAGAGGGTTTTGCGGGCCAGGTCGGCGCAGCCATCCAGCGGGTCGAGCAGCGACTCGCTGTGGGGGCTGTAGGCGATCGCATTGATGGTAAAGTCGCGCCGGTGCAGGTCTGAGTGGATAGTGGGCCCCACCTGCTGGGCAAAGTCGACCGTGGCGTTGGCAAACACCACCCGGGCAATCTGGTGGTCGGCATCGAGCACCACAAAGCCCGCGCCGTAGTGCTGGGCAATGCCTTTGGCAGTGGCGATCGCCCGCTCTGGCAGCACAAAATCGAGGTCTAAATAATCGGCCTGACGGCGCAGTAGGGCATCTCTGACACTTCCCCCCACCAGGTAGGCTTGCTGTGGCAGTAGCGATACGCTAAAAGGCCAGGTTTTTGGCGAAAGCGCCGATTGTTCAGTAGCCACTGCAAGGGAAATGGGTGATAGCGTTGGATTCAATGAACCCTCATTTCTTTCATTACAACAGGGTTTTTCAGTCTTGACATCCCGGCCCAGCAGAGCAATTCAGAAAACCCAATACTGAGGTTTTCATTTTGCAACATCTGGGCTGGGCCGCCCGGACATTCAAAAAACTTGAGCTAGACTACCAGAAAACGCATCCCCTTTACTGGCACAGCCTGCGCCCGTCGCCATTTTCTCCTGCTAGAGAGCGACGGCCAGGGAGCCAAGAGCTGGTTAGACTGGGGATAAGCAACATCAAATCCTACCCTGTTTCTGCCGGGGGCGTGCTATGTGCATTTGTGTAAACTGCCACTACGTCGATCGCTGCACCACCTACCACGCCGTGGAGGAGCTGCACGAACAACTCCATTTGACCGACTTTCCCACCTTTGAAGCGGTGAACCCGACCATTAATGCCAACCTGCGCGTCGTCGATGACGTGGTCGAGAAAGAGTTTGACGTGGTGGGCTGCGACAGCTTTGTCCAGGAGCAGGGCAAGTGGTCCAAACTGCGCCCCGGCGAGCTGGTGCCTACTTAGAGAGTGGGTGGGTAGGTGAGTGGATGGGTAGGTGGGTAAGGCTTGGCCGATCGTTCCTGCCGTGGGGCACTGTCTACCAGCATAGAAGCTTAAACGTCGCAGATTGTTGGATAGTGGGTCGAACCATCCTTTGACTACGCTTTGCGTCAATCCTGCCTGCCCACAGCCTCAGAATGAGGATAGGGCGAGGGTTTGCACCGCCTGCGGACAGCCGCTGCTGGTGGCCGATCGCTACCGCTGTCTGGAGGTGCTGGGCCAGGGCGGGTTTGGCCGGACCTATCTGGCCATGGCTGAGGGCCACGATCCGCCGCTGCGCTGTGTCCTGAAGCAGATAGCTCCGGCGACTGGCTCCCCCCGCTCCGATGCCGCCCAGCGCTTTCAGGCCGAGGCCCATCGCCTGGCGACCCTGGGGCAGCATCCCCAAATTCCAGCCCTGCTGGACGTGATTGACCTAGATGTGACTGACGGCGGCCAGGGCCGGTTTCTGGTGCAGCAGTACGTCCCCGGCCCCAGCCTCGACCGGTTGCTGCCGGGGCTCCCCGAGGCTGAGCGGCTGGCGCTGACCCAGCGAGTGCTCTATGAGCTGCTGCCCGTGCTGACCTACCTGCACCAGCACGGCGTCATTCACCGCGACATCAAGCCCGCCAATATCATTGTGCCCCCAGCGCCCCAGCCCCTGGCTCTGGTGGATTTTGGCGCGGCAAAAGCGATTGTCGATCCCGAGCAGCTCAAGCACACCGCCACGGTGATCGGCAGCGCCGGGTACGCCGCCCCGGAGCAGGCCCTGGGCAAGGCCGTCTACGCCAGCGACATCTTTAGCCTGGGGGTTAGCTGTCTGCACATGCTGACCGGGCTGCACCCCTTCGACCTGTTTTCGGTCAGCGACGACGCCTGGGTGTGGCGACCCTACGCCCCCGCTGCCCTCAGCCCAGCCCTGGGGCGGGTGCTCGATCGCATGGCCCACCGCCGCCTGAGCGAGCGCTACAGCACGGCCCAGGAGGCGCTGGCCGACCTGCGCTGGAGCGGTCTGGCGCTGGGGAGTGCCCAACCAACTGCCGCCTCCGCTACCAAGACTTTGCCCTCGGGGGCAGCGACCTGGGAGCAGCGATTTGCCCTCAGCCTGTCGGGAGCGGTGGCCAATGGGCTGGCCATTAGCCCCAGCGGACGGGCGATCGCGGCCGCCTGTTCCGACGGCACCATTCGCCTGTGGGACTGCACCAACGGCCAGGCCATTCACACCTTTCGCAAACCGCTGGGGCTGCTGGGGCCGGGCCATCGCGGCCCGGTCAGCGCCCTGGCCTTTACCCCCCAAGGAGACGCGATCGTCAGCGGTGGGGAAGACGGTCAGCTGATTCAGTGGCACCTGGCCGACTACAGCGGCGAAAAACTGCCCCTGGCGGGCTGGCAGGTAGCAGCCCTGCTGATCCTGCCGGACGCCACCCTGGCCGTGGGCAATGGGGACGGTCGCATTAATCTGTGGCCTTTGAATAGGGAGCCTATGCGTCGGGAGGCCCCCAAAGCTCTGATCCATCACCAGGACCAGGTGACGGCCCTGGCGGTGGAGCCGATCGGCAGACTGCTGGTCAGCGGCGGCCGCGATCGCACCATTCGCCTCTGGTCGCTGCCCTCGGGACGGCTGGTGCGGACCCTTACCGCCCCCAAGCAGCCGATTACGGCCCTGGCCTGCCACCCCAGCGATGGTCGCATCGTCAGCGGCGACCCCACCGGGCAGGTGCAGGCCTGGAGCGCCGACCACCCCGATCAGGGCCTAAAGATTTATACCGCTGGCAGCCCGGTGACGGCTCTGACGATCAGCCCAGACGGCGGCTGGCTGGCGATCGGCACCGAAGGCGGCCAGCTCAACCTGATCGATTTGCGGGCTCAGCCCCAGACCATTCAGCTGCGCCAGGCCTGGGCCGTGCGCGCCCTGGCCTTTACCCCCGACAGCCGCATGGTGGTCAGCGCCGGGGCCGACGAAACCATTCGCTTTTGGTGCTACCTAGAGATTAATGAGCTGGTCTAGGGCTGAGCTGAGGGGGTTTCTGAAAATTTGCGGACGGTAGCACTAAAGCCCGACGCCTTAAACTGCTTCAGCTTCAGCGGCTCGGGCTGGTTGGCCGCCACCGAAATCCGCAGCTCAAAGTCGCTCTCGCCCGGGGGCACTTCCGCAATGCCGCCCAGCCGCCCCCGGTTCTGCATGACGGGGTTGTCGTTGGCGTCGTAGATGCGGCCAAAAATGTCGGCATCGATCACAGGTTTGCCGGTACGGTTGATGGCTTTGCCTGTGATCAAAAAGCAGTTGGCCTCCTGAATCGACCCAGGGGCCACCATGCCATCGGCGTAGTCGGGAGGGCAGGGGCTGTAGGTAATGTCGGTCAGGTCGACGGGCGTCAGCGCCTGGGCGGTCAGCCCTGCGCCGCTCAGCAGCCAGAGGCCAGCGACGAGGAGAGCGGTCAAGATGCTGCGTAGTGCCATGGTTGCCAAAAATCAGCCAGGTTGATGTTCTCAGCTTATCGCGATTTGCCGGGGCGGGGGAGCGGTTTGTTATGCCGGACCCAAAAGAGAGGCTAGGGGCTGCAACCCTTGATTGTTAGGTGTTTGGCAGCTAATTGATGACAGCCCCTAGGGCAACCGTTCATCGACGTAGGCCTTGGCGTCGCGCAGGCTACAGCCATTGGTCGCGCTGACGTGGTGAATGGCATCGATCAGCTTGCCCTGGTTGAGGAGGTCCTGCACCTGGCGATCGAGGTCGGAGGCAACAGCGGGATTTGCGGTTGTCAGGGGCGATCGCCGCCCTCGCCTGGTCCCTCGCCCCGGTCTGTGCGATCCTAGCCCGCGAGCGATCCTTGCTCGCGGTTGTCGTAGCCGTCGGGTCAGCCAAAAGGCGAGGCCAAAAGCCAACCCCCCGGCCAGCAGAAAAGCCGCAATGCCCATAGATCTCCCCGATCGCCGTTCAGATTGCCACAGGTTCACTGTAACCACTTCACGGCAGGGGCTGCAGGAACAACGACATCGATCGATTGCTGCGCCTTCTTGGCACCGCTTACAGCGGCTTTCCGAAGTAAAAAAACGCGCAACCGCCACTCCAGCGTGTATCCTTTAGCAGATCGTTTACTGACCTCTGGGTACCGCCATGAATCAGCTTTCTAAGCCGTCTCTGGCTCTGCTGGCCCTGATCAGCGCCCTGGCTGCGCTGCCGGTGAATGCGCTTCGGTCCCATCCAGCGCTGGTGGCTCAGGTTACGGCGGAACCCACCCCCACCTTTGATCTGCAGGATAGCGTAGCCGCCGGTAGTACCATCACCATTGATGGCGATCCGTCGATGGCGGAGATCAATCAGAACCTGGCCCGAGGGTTTGAAGAGCGCTATCCGAATACCGAGGTCACCCACGAGGCCAACGGCGATGAGGAAGCCCTCCAGGCACTGCAAGGGGGAAACATCGACCTGGCCGCCCTGGGGCGGGCCCTGAGCGAGGACGAGCTGGACCCCAACCTCACCTCGATTCCGGTGACGCGGGAGAAAATTGCCGTAATTGTGGGTCGAGACAACCCGTTCCAAGGGGATTTAACCTTTGACGACTTTGCCGCCATCTTTCGCGGCGAAATCACCAACTGGTCGGAGGTCGGAGGGCCAAACCTGCCGATCCGCTTCGTCGATCGCCCGGACGAGAGCGATACTCGCCTGGCCCTGGCCGACTACGAGATTTTCAGCCAGCAGCCCTTTGAAACCGGCGACAACGCGATTCAGATGGAGGAGGACGATACCGCTGCGATCGTGCGAGAGCTGGGGCGAGACGGCATCAGCTACGCCATTTCCTCCGAGGTGCTGAATCAGGATGCCGTGCGTCCGGTCAGCATGGACACCACGCTGCCCGACGATCCCCGCTACCCCTATTCTCAGCCCCGTAACTACATCTATCAGGGCGAGCCGAGTCAGCCCGTCGCCGCTTTCTTGGGCTTTGCCACCAGTGCTGAGGGGCAGACCGCCATTGAGGAGGCCAAACAGATCGCCAGCGACAACGTGACGGTGGGGGCTGTCAGGCTGCCCGGCGGAGTCGCGGTGGCCCCAGACAGTCAGTTCATGGTGCGCGGCACCGAGGACGGCCAGCTGCAGTGGCTCGATGCCGACGGCAACCCCACCGAAACCGTCATCGCCGATGCCCACCGGGGGGCAGTCTCTGCCGTGGTCGTCAGCCCCGATGGCCAAACAGTGGTGTCCAGCGGCGCCGACGGTACCGTGCGCCGCTGGGACCGCACCGGCAACCCCCTGGGCGAACCCCTGGGGGGCGAGGGCGGGCCGATTCTGGCCCTGGCCCTCACCCCCGACAGTCAGACCCTCGCCAGCGGCAATGCCGAGGGTCTAGTCGAGCGCTGGTCGCTGGCCGACGGTACCCCTGTAGGCACGCCGATTACCGCCCACAGTGGCCCGGTGCAAGCCCTCCACTATCCCGCTGGCGGGCAGGCGTTGATCAGCGGCGGCAGCGACGGCAGCCTGGGCTTTTGGAATGCCGATGGCACCGCCGCCGGCCAGTCGGCCAATGCTCATCCCGGCGGCGTTACAGCCATTACCAGCAGCCCCGATGGCCAGGTGTTGACCACCGCAGGGGCCGACGGCAGCCTGCGCAACTGGGATCGCTCCACCCTACAGCCGAGGGGAGACACCATTGCCGCCCACGAGGAGGCGGTGAGCGCAGCCGCCTACAGCCCCGACGGCAATACCCTGGCCACCGCTGCGGTAAACGGCACGCTGCAGTTGTGGTCGCCCGACGGCAGCCCCCGCCTGTCGGAGCCGATTGAACTGGAGACCCCAGCCGCTTCCCTGGGCTACACCCCGGCGGGGCAGCTGGTGGTGGGCAATAGCGATCGCGTGGAGCTGTTCAGTGATCAGGGGGAACCCCTGACCGGGGGCGTGGCGGAGCCGGAGCCCGAGGCCGACGATCCCGCCACCGACCAGGAGGGGCTTTGGGATCGCATTCGCAACTTGCCCCCCAGCGCCTGGTGGATGCTGGCGGCGATCCCGGCCCTGCTGCTGCTGGCCGGAATTATTGGGGCCCTGCTGGGCCGCAAAGACCCCGACGACGACGATGACACCCTGGAAACCGAGCTGGTGCCCGGGACCGAGCTGGACCTGAATTTCTCCGGGGTGGGCAAGCCTCCCGTCACCGCTGGGCCGCTGCCCCCAGGGGTGCTACCGGAGGTTGAACCGCTGCCCCCCGCAGCCGAGCTGCCCCCCGAGGCCCAGCTAGTGCCAGAGACAGGCGACTACGGGGTAGAGATCGCCCCCAGCAAGCTAGAACAGGCCCGCATTGACCTGGCCGAGGGCCGTCGGCTGCTGCGGGATGGCCAGTGCGATGCGGCGCTAATTTACTTTAACCGGGCGGTAGAGGCCACCGAGGTAGAGCGCAGCAAAGCCGAGGCCACGGGGATTCCGGCCCAGGGGCTCAACGCCATTGCCGCCCAAGCCCAGGCTCAGCGGGGCAATGCCCTGGCCCTATTGGGTCAGGCCAACGAAGCCATGGACAGCTACAACGCGGCGCTGGAACTCGACACCAGCACTATCGAGGCCTGGATTGGCAAAGGCCGCCTGCTCAGCACCATGGCCCGCCACGAGGAGGCGATTTTTTGCTTTGATACCGCCCTGGAGTTGGACCCGTCGGCTGCCGCCGCCTGGGCCGGTAAGGGGCAGGCCTTGATGCAGTTGGGCCGTCAGAGTGAGGCCCAGCCCTGTTTGGATAGAGCGGCTGAGCTGGGCGACGATGGGGGGCTGGGGCTGCCGGGGCTGGACTCAGGGCTGCTGTCGGGGAGCAGCGCCACCGAAGTGGCTCCTGTGGCAGACTTTGACCCCGATGTGCCGTTGGAACTTCAGCAGATCGTCATGGGACTGCCCTCTGCCGATGTGGAAATCGCCGGCAGCAGCAGCTCCAGCGGTGCGGATGTGCCCCCCGAGCTGGCGGCAGAGATTGCCAATTTGCCCAACCAGGCTGAAGACGCAGATTTTGCTGCGGATATGGCTGCCGGGGGCGCGCCATTGGCGGAGTCGCCCGAGTCGCCCGAGTCGCTGTCAATCTCGGCGGGGCCGGAGCCCACCGATTGGATTAGCGCTGGGCCGCTACCCCCCGACAGCCTGGAGGAAGAACTGCTCAGCCAGGTGCATTTGGGCACAGACCTGAATGGCGATGGAGGGTCGCAGGCAGAGTTTGGCAGCAGCGGAGTTGCCGCCAGCCCCCTCAGCACCAATGTCGGAATCGCCGAGCCGCCCCTGCGTCCCGCCCCCGAACCCGTGCCGCCGCCGATACCGCTAGAGCCGGGGGACTACGTGCCGCCGCCGCCGGAAATGCCCACCGACGAAGATTCCATGGGGCTGGAGGGTGATCTGGAACTGGCCAATCCTCCCATCCTCGAGGATCTGCCGCCAGAGGTGGTATCGGCCCTGGCCAGCATTCCGCCCGGTTCGCCCGACAGCTTTGGGGTGGTGCCTGCCAGCACCGATGCCGCGATCGCCCCCGCCCCCCCCGAAACCGCCGCCGATAGCTGGATCCGGCTCTCCGTCGACCGCCCGAGCGATCGCTTCTACGCCGTGTGGCAGGTTGACGCCAGCGATCGCGCCCAGGCCCGAGACAGCGGCGGCGAAACTATGGCCCTGCGCCTCTACGACGTCACCGGTCAGGCCACCCAGTCGGAGCTGCCCCCAGCGGTGGCCGAGCAGCGCTGCCGCGATGACTTTGCCCAGGACTGGTACCTGCCCATTCCCCAGTGGGATCGCATCTATGTAGTCGAGGTGGGCTACCTCAGCGCCACCGGAGACTGGCAGGCGATCGCCCAGTCGGGGGCGGTGGCCGCCGTCACCGCCTGAGCGCCACCGCCCCTTCAGGGGCAAGGGCTGAATGCTACCGGCACAGGCTGCAAAGGGTGGAGTTGTTTGACACAATAGCTGTAGCACCTGTTCCCTCACCGCAGTCAAAATGGATTTCACCGCCGCTCTGCCGACCTTTTTGATCACCCTGCGCGAGGGAGTAGAGGCGGCACTCGTTGTCGGCATTGTGCTGGCCTGCCTGGCCAAGGCCAACCGCCAAAGCCTCAACCCCTGGGCCTACGCCGGGGTGGGGGCGGGGCTGGCGGGCAGCATCATGCTGGGGATTGCCCTCGCCATGGGGCTTCAGCAGATTCAGCAGGGGCTGCCGGGGCTACAAATGGTGGTCAAACCGCTGCTCAACGTCCTGTTTGGGGCGATCGCCGTGATCATGCTGAGCTGGATGCTGCTGTGGATGACCCGCCAGGCCCGCAGCCTCAAAGGCGAGTTGGAGGGAACCGTGCGATCGGCCCTGGACGACAGCCAGACCGCTGGCTGGAGCATCTTTAGCCTGGTCTGCATTGCCGTGCTGCGGGAAGGGTTTGAGACGGTGCTGTTTGTCTTTACCAACGTGGAAACCAGCCTGGCGGCGGGGGGAGGGGCGATCGCAGGCCTGCTGGGCGCGGTACTCATTGGCCTCGCCCTGTTTGGTTGGGGGCTGCGCATCAACCTCAAGCGCTTTTTTCAGGTCATGGGCGTGCTGCTGCTGCTGATCGTCGGTGGCCTGGTGATCTCGGTGTGCAAAAACCTGGATGCCGCCCTGGGCAACCTCAGCCAAATCAACCCCGCCGCCGACCTCTGCTTTGCCCAGGCCTCCTGTGTCCTTGGCCCCCTGGTGTGGGATGGCAGCACCATTTTGAGCGATCGCCAGTTTCCCGGCATTGTGCTCAAAACCCTGCTCGGCTACCGCGACCACCTGTATTTAGTCCAAATTTTGGCCTATCTGGGCTTTCTCGGCCTCGTCGGCAGCAGCTACTTCCGCAGCCTCAGCCCCGCCACCGACCGTCCCCAAAAACCCGCCCCCAGCCAATCCTGAGCATTGGTAACCTGGGAAACTCAAAGCCCCCATCCTGCCAATTCCACCCCTCCGATAAGGGCAAACCCCGTTTGCCCCTACCCCAACCCATCCCTCAATCTAAAACGCCCCCCACTCGCCCACCCACCCACCTACCCACCTACCCATCCACTCCTCCACCTCTCCCCTCCCCTCCCCAAACCGCGATATACTCCCTTCGGCCCACACTACCCACGAAGGACGTTCCCATGGTCGCTGTCGCCATTCTTGCCGCTGGGCGCGGCACCCGTATGAAATCGAGTTTGCCCAAGGTGCTGCACTCAGTAGGGGGCAAATCGATGGTAGAACGGGTGATCGACGGCCTAGCCGAGCTAAGGCCGAGCCACACGCTGATTGTGGTCGGTTTCGGCCAAGATCAGGTCAAAGCAGCCCTGGCCCACATCCCCGGCCTCACCTTTGTGGAGCAGAAAGAGCAGCTTGGCACTGGCCATGCCGTGCAGCAGGTGATCCCTTACCTGGAAGGGTTCGACGGCGACCTGCTGGTGCTCAACGGCGATGTGCCCCTGCTGCGCGCCGAAACGATTCAACACCTGGTGAGCACCCACCAGCAAAACAGCAACGCCGCCACCCTGCTCACGGCCCAGTTTAAGGATCCCACCGGCTACGGGCGGGTCTTCTGTACCGACCAGAACCTGATTACCGAAATTGTCGAGCACCGCGACTGTAGCCCGGCCCAGCGCCAGAACCCGCGCATCAACGCCGGGGTCTACTGCTTCAACTGGGCCAAGCTGATGATGGTGCTGCCCCACCTCAGCGCCGACAACGACCAGCAGGAGTACTACCTCACCGACGTGGTCAAAGACCTCAGCCCTGCCATGGCCGTCGATGTGGCCGACAGTCAAGAAATCTTTGGCATCAACAGCCGCAAGCAACTGGCCGAAGCCTACGCCATTCTGCAAGACCGCATCAAAGATCACTGGATGGCCGCTGGCGTTACCCTGATTGACCCCGACAGCACCACCATCGACACCACCGTACGGCTCGAACCCGACGTGGTGATCGAGCCGCAAACTCACCTGCGGGGCAACACCGCGGTGGGGGCGGGCAGCCGCATCGGCCCCGGTAGCCTGATCGAAGACAGCCAGATTGGGGCCAACGCCACCGTGGCGTTCTCGGTGGTGAGCGAGAGCACGGTGGGCAGCGGCGCGCGGGTCGGCCCCTACGCTCACCTGCGCGGCGCAGCGATCGTGGGCGACAACTGCCGCATTGGCAACTTTGTCGAAATCAAAAAATCCACCCTGGGAGCAGGCACCAACGTTGCCCACCTGTCCTACCTGGGCGATGCCACCCTGGGCACCAAGGTCAATGTGGGGGCAGGCACCATTACGGCCAACTATGACGGGTTTAAGAAGCACCAGACTGTGATTGGCGATCGCACCAAAACCGGCTCCAACAGCGTTCTGGTCGCCCCCGTTACCATCGGCAACGACGTCACCATCGCCGCCGGGTCCGTCGTGCGCAAGGACGCCCCCGACAACTGCCTGGTGGTATCCCGCGCCCCGCAGAAAAACCATGAGGGCTGGCAGCCCAGGCACCTGAGGGAAGGGGAGAAGTAGGGGTAAGACGCTGAGCTGCCTTCTGCAGAGTGGAGATGAGGAAGGTGAGGGGATAGGGTAATGAGGGGGACAGTCCTACCGTAGGGTGCATAACGCTAAGGCGGGGCTTTCCTTCGGAACGCTGCGCGAACGCCAACGCGCAGCAATGCACCATTGAGGGTCTAAGCTCTAAACCCCCATATCCTCCAACAAAGGCAGCATGTCGGCCCAAGCCAGCCCCCGCTGCAGGTATCGAGGACTGATGGGGTTATAGGGACCAGCCATAATGTCGATCGCCTGAATCTCTGCGGCTTCGGGCAGTACCGGCACTTCCGGATCGGCGGCGGTGGGGTGCATTAGTGAGCTGGAAAAGCCGCGAAAAATCAGCACCTCGTCTTCCTCGCCATCAATGTCGGCCCTGACCAGCAGCACCAACTCGGGACGCCTCAGGGTGTACTGCTCTAGCCGCGACCCAGGACTCATAGCCATCACCACCCCTCATCTACCGCCCTAGTTAATCGCCTGCCGCCCCTGCTTGCCCAGGCGCACAAACACAAACCAGGCCAGCGAAGCCACGTAGATAGCCAGGCCCAAAATGCCAAAGAAACCCAAAAAGCCGCTGGTATAGCCAGCGTGAAAGTACTCCCTGTACAGCAGCGGCGGCTCCAGCCACACCTGGCAATCGGCGGCTCCAAACCGCGCCGCCGAGAAGGCGCAGGGCACAAAGCCCAGCAAAATCGCCCCGCCAATGATGTTATACAGCGTCACCGCCCAGCGCCAGGCGCTAAAGAGGAGCTTGAGCACCGACCCCGGCTGCTCGCGAATTTCTTCGTTGAGGTCAACCCAAAACCACAGCGATAGCGGAATCAGCACCCGCGCCATCAGCCCGGCCACAAAGCTAATGCTAAAGCCGCCAATCATCAGGTAGACGGTGATCATCAGCAGACTCGCCACCTTCCAGTAGATCGTCAGCAGGTGCTGAATGGCTTCGTTCTTTTGCACAAAGGCCCAGATCAACAGCACCAGCGGCAGAAATACCGTAAACAGGACGGCAAGGCGGTAGTCGGTCCACACAAGGGCGCGCAGCAGCGAAGGTTCTAACATAGGGGCGCAGAGGGAATACGGTCAGTTGGGCAAATTCAGCCTATAGCGTAACATTTGCTTTGGCCCAACTTCTTCAATCCCTGTAGGCAGCCGAAGACTATCCCACGTTATCGTATCGAATCTTGAATCCTAAGCAGGGCTAGAGGAAACGCTAGGATTGAAACCACAGGATCTCTAATCCCATGACACAGACCTATCGGGCCATTCTCAAAAATAATCAGATCACTTGGCTGGGCGATCGCCCTAACTTGAGTGAGGCTGAGGAAGTAGATATTGTCGTTGTCAGGTCATTGGCTGCACCATCTAAAGCGGAGCAGCAGCAAAAAGTAGCGACTCTTTTGGCTCAACTAGCCGCAGTTCGTCCATTTGAGGACATTCCCGACCCCGTAACCTGGCAACGGGAGCAGCGACGAGATAGGGCATTACCCTTTAGGGAAAATTGATAGGCCATCTCTACAGCAGCAGTTCCAGAGAGAGCCCCACGCGGCTGTCCTGGCCAAAGCGGGAGTTTTGTAGCTGAAAGTCGGTGCCCAGCCGCAGCTGCCGGGTGACGGCGTAGCCGATCGCCAAACTGGTTATCCCCACCTCATTCTCGCTGCCGGGGGCGACCCACCGCTGGCTCAGGGCCAGGTCGGCGCCGCCGCCACGGGAGGGCACCAGCAGCAGGCGCAGGCCCACATCCAGGCCATCGGTCTGGTAGGCGGGGGTGCTGAGGGTGCGGTAGCCCACGGTGGGGGCAATATTCACGTAGCCGCCCAGGGGCAGCAGGTAGTAGCGGGCCTCGGCGCCGTAGGACTCGCGATCGCCGTTCCAGCTGCGGCTATAGTCGGCGCTGGCGGTGAGCCCGGTGCCCGGTACTACAAACAGGTCCTCTACCGCCGCCCCAAAACCGCCCACCTGCCCACTGGAGGGAAACTGGGCATAGCTCACCCGCAGCCGGGGGCGAAAGCTGGGCTGGTGTCGAATGTCGCTGGCCACATCGGGAATGTCATTCAGCCAGCGCCGCAGAGTGGGGCTGCCCTCAATCACGGCGGGGTCGAGGTCGAGGGCGGGGGCGACAGCCTCCGGGTCGAGGGCCAGGGCGGCAGGTGTCCTCTGGGCCAGGTCTAGCCCCCCTGGGGCAGCTGTGCCAACGACCGCCGCTGGGTCACCGTCAGCGCTGGGTAGGGGGGCAAAGGAAACGGCACAGGCCTCGTTCAGTTCGGCGGCGGCCTGGGGACAGGGGACAGAGAACTCGACCGGTGCTGCGATCGCCTCCAGGTCAGAGACTACAGAAAGATCGGGTGGGTTAGCCAACGCCGGGGCACCCAGCCCCAGCCCAACAGCCACCAGGCCGCCTCCAATGCTCCGTTGAAAGGTTGATGACACTACGCAGCGGCTCCCAGTTCACGCCATAGTCCTATGCATCTTACCGCCTTCACCCGTCCTGCAAGCCAGGCGTAGACCGCCCAAAAAAGCGGCCCTACTACAACAGTAGAGCCGCTGGGGGAAACGAGGATAGCGTTCCGGTGAATGGCTTAGGTAAATGACTCCGGCCCCTAGCGCACCTGACCCCGCACTGCGGTGGTGTCGATGGGCTTGAGGAAGTAGAGCTGCACCAGCTGCCAGCCGATGGCGGCAATGTGGGGCAGTTTTTGCAGGGTCTTCAGCGGTTTGGGCTGGTTCGACTCGGCAATTTTGGTCAGCTTGGCGTTGGCCGCGGCGGCCGCATCCAGCCGCTGGAAGAAGCTGGGGTGGTCAACGTTGAGCGTGACGGGGAACACCCGGCCCGCGGTTTCGTTGGTTTTCTCAATCACTTCGATGTCGTACTGCCGCGCATCTAGACCCAGCGAGGCGTAGAAGCCGCTGCGCTGGAGGTCGTTAAGGTACATGGTGGCAAACACCGACAGCAGGAAGAAGCGGCACCACAGCTTGGCCTTCCAATCGTTGAGAATTTCCGGCTGGGCCTTCATCAGGGCGGAGAAGAAGTCGCCGTGGCGGTTTTCGTCCTGGCACCAGTTCTCAAAGAAGCGGAAGATCGGGTAGATCTCGTTCTCGGGGTGGGATTCGAGGTGGCGGAAGATGGTGATGTAGCGCCAGTAGCCAATCTTCTCGGAGAGGTAGGTGGCGTAGAAGATGAACTTGGGCTTGAAGAAGGTGTAGTCCTTGCTCTTGGTCAAAAAGCCCAGGTCGAGCTGCAGGTTGAAGTCCGACATGGCTTTGTTGAGGAAGCCCGCGTGACGCGCTTCGTCGCGGGACATCAGATCAAAGCACTCGGCCAGCACCGGGTTTTTGCCCTTGAGGCGACGACCCAGCTCTTTATAGAGCAAAAAGCCAGAGAACTCGGCGGTGCAGGAGCGCTCCAGAAATTCCACGAACAACTGCCGGGTTTCACCGCTGATGGAGTCCCAGGACTTTTCAAAGACATCACTGCGCACGAAGTGGTGGCGGTTGTAGTCGGCCCGGAACTCTTCCAGAATGGCGAGCAGCTCGTCTTCGTTGACGGAGATGTCCATGGCGGCCATCTCGTCGAAGTCGGTGGTGTAGAACCGAGGGGTGAGAATGGTGTCTTTGGCGGGAGCCTTTACCCCTGGGCGAATCTCTTGAAATTCAGGTTTTTTAAGGGAATCTACCATGAGTCCTTAGATGGCGCGGTGAACGTGGGCCGGGGGATCGCCCGGTGGAGATGGCATAGGGCAAAGCCCTCCCAGACATCACGATGACGTCCGGTTTGGGCAGTAAAAATGCAGCTGCCTAACCAAATCGCTACATGCCAGTGTATCAGGGCTTTTGGGACAGTCGGCAGCGCTTTAAGTTTTGCAACAAAACCTTTCGGCAGGTAACGCGAGCAACCCGGTTTCCCTTCACCGTTTCGTTCAAATTCGTTAAGTCGGGGCCACTCGTGGGGCTCACCTGGGCATGCTGAGAGCCAGAATGAGTCATCGGTTCGGGAGCACGACATATGGCGATCGCAGGCATTATTTTTATTGTCGCTGGGGCCGTGCTCTGGTGGGTGCAAAACCGCCAGCAGCGCCGCTGTAACCAGATCAAGCTGGCCCGTGCCTCCAAGAGCACCGACCTGGAGGCTATGGCCACCGCTATTTCCAAGGAAATTGGTGGCGGTGACTGGCGCGACTACGTGTGGCTGTGGGGCACCCCCAAACCCTCGACCCCGCTGCTCTCAGAATTTAAGCAGGTGCCCTGCGTCAGCTATACCAGCACCGTGGTGCGCGAGTACGAAGAAACCGTGCGCGAAAAAGACAGCAGCGGCAACGTGACCACCCGCACCCAGCGCGGTTCAGAGACCGTCAGCGATCACCAGCAGCGGATTCCCTTTGAGCTGGTGGATGCGGCTGGACAGGTGCAGGTGAATCCTGAAGGAGCCAACATTGAATCGGTAGAGGTGCTCAACGACTTTCGCCCTGGGGCTCCCGCCGGGGGCATGCTCTCCTACGGGCCGTTTTCGCTGGTGCTGGGCGGCGATGGCGGCGGCTCCCGACGAACCCTGGGCTACCGCTACAGAGAATCCGTGCTGCCCCTCGATCGCCCGGTGCTGGTTGTGGGCACCGCCAGCGACCGCATCGGCAGCGTCGCCATTGAGCAGCCCACCCAGCCCGACCAGCCCTACATCATCACCACCCGATCCCACGACGCCCTGGCCAAGAGCGTGGGCCAGAGTGCCCAAATCGCCCTCTGGTCTATGGTGGCCTGCTTTGGGCTGGGAGCAGTGCTGCTGCTGGCCGCCCTGCTCAGCTAATCCCCCTCACCCCCCACCCCAAGCGCTATGCTGATCACGACGTCTAAGCCCCCCCCTCCATGCCTCCAGGAGTGTCCTTTCCACGCTGGTTAGCCCGCTTCGTCTGCGGTCTGGTCCTGGCGGCGGTGCTGCATGGATGGGGGGCAGCCCCAGGATTGGCCCAGGCCAACGCAACCGAACCGGTGCTCCTCGACGGGCTGTTTCTGTTCAACGTACCCGCCGCTGGTGATCTGACGGCGGTAGAGCGCGCCCTGGCCATCCAAACCAACTTGGATCCGCTGATCGACAGTCCTGAGCTGGTCGCGGTGCAGGCCGAAATTCGCCGCGTAGAGGGCGGTAACGGCGTGGCCCAGAGCAGCAATCCAGTGATTTTCGCAGGCGATCGCTACATCATGACGGTGACCAGTGCCGATGCCCAGGTGGGGGGAGCCAGCAGTCCCGAGGCCCAGGCTGAGCAATGGGTTAACGCCATCGATGCCGCCCTGACCCAGGCCTACCGCGATCGCCAGGAGGGCTTTTTGGGGCGGGCGCTAGCCAAATCCCTGGCCGCCCTGGCCGCGGCCCTGGCGCTGTACTGGCTGACTGGATGGCTCTGGCAGTGCTGGCTAGGGCCTTTTTTAAATCGATTTGCCATCTCCGCCATCGACCCAGACAACCCCGAGCACCAGACCTCCGGGCTCAACCTGCTGTTTCGAGTGTCGCTGTTTTTGGTGCGCTGCGCCATCCTGTTTGCGGCAGTAGCCTACATTGCCAACCTGTTCCCACTCACGCGCCGGATTAGCTTTCGAGTCACCCAGAGCCTGCGCGAGGGGCTGCTGGATCAGAGTGTGATGTTGGGCAACCGCTCCTACTCACTGCTGGGGCTGCTGCTGCTGGTGGCGGTGCTGCTGACCATGATCGTTGTGGCCAGCGCCCTGACCAATGTGCTGCGGCTGCGGCTGCTGCGGGCTACGGGCATCAGCCTGGCGGCCCAGGAGGCGATCGCGGTGCTCTCTAAGTACACCCTGATCTTGCTGGGCACCGTGGTCGTTCTCCAACTCTGGGGCATCGACCTCAGCTCCATTGCCCTGATCGCCAGCGGTCTGGGGATTGGGGTGGGCCTGGGTCTCCAGGGGCTGGTCAAAGACTTCGTCAGCGGACTGGTACTGGTGTTTGAGCGGCCAGTGCAGGTGGGCGACTTTGTTGACTTTGGTGAGATCAAAGGCACCGTCGCCCGCATTGGTTCGCGCAGCACCGAAATTCGCACCCTAGATCAGGTGTCGATGATTGTGCCCAACTCCCGCTTTTTAGAAACCGAAGTGGTCAACTGGAGTCACGGCAATCCGGTGTCGCGCATTCGCCTGCCGGTAGGGGTGTCCTACAAGAGCGACCCCCAAATGGTCAAAGTCGCCCTGCTCGAAGCCTGCCAAAAAAACCAGGAAATTCTCTCGGCCCCATCGCCCCAGGTTTTTTTCCTGGGCTTTGGCGACAGCGCCCTCAGATTTGAGCTGCTGGTGTGGATAGCCCAGCCCAGCCGTCAGCTGGTAATTAAGAGCGACCTGTACTTTGCGATCGAAGCCAGTCTGCGTCGCCACGAACTAGAAGTACCCTTTCCCCAGCGCGATTTGCACCTGCGCTCCAGCTATCTACCGCTTGAGCTTTCGCCTGAGGTGCAGGAGTTACTGCGACATCTAAACGGTAGGACCGACGAGCCCTAGGACCGCTTTGCAGGGTTCAAAATAGAAAATTCCAAAATACAAAATCCTCAGAGGGGAAGCGTTTCAGGCTTAAAGCGCTAACGCCGGCAGGGGGGCAAGGCGTGTGATCAATTCTGGCCAGAAGCCCTGCATTTCAAGCCTGGCCAGGCCTGTTCCCAAAAACAGGCCTGGGGCGACCTGTAAGCCTAAACAAGGCGACGCCCTAGCGCTCCGCCTTCCCTTGAATGGGATGTTAACGACAACAAGCTACTAACTAAAAAAAAGAGCGCTTTAGGGAAAGTTAGCTAAAATTACAGCCGTATTTGTAGAGAAACCGGGGTTCTATGCCCACAGATTCCCCGTACTGGCGGCCTGGGGGTTTCTCAAATGAGGAGTATAGGGAGCTAATTTTCCATGCAACCAGACTGGCCCAACATCCCCCTTAACCGCTGGTCAAAGCGGCTGCTCAAGACCTTTTCGCTGTTTATTGCCTCGGTTTTTCTGGTCACTGGCCTGGCGGTGCCGGGGCATAGTGCGCTTCAAGCTGGGGTCCTTCAAACTGGGGTCCTTCAGACCACAGATCTAGCTCCCGCCCCTGCGGCCGAGGCGGAGTGGGATAACTGGCTGGCCCAGGATCCCAACACCTCGAACAACGCCACTCTCTACTTTGAAACACCGACATTCACCATAAGCGTGCACCCCAGAGACACCCAGTTTCTGAGCATGAATGTCTACAACCGGGATACGCGACAGTCTGAGCAGCTGGGTGCCCCCGTTATCTTCCGGGGCACCGTTCAGGAGGGCTGGATTGCCTACGACAGCTTCGGATCGCGCAATGGGCGCAATGTTATCTATCGGGCCAGCGCCAATCGCAATGCCTTTCAGGCCAGACTCGAAATTATTGATGCCGCCAGCGATTCAGTGCTGATCAGCCAGAACAGCACCCGAATTGTCGCCTTCAACATCCCCGCCGGACAGACCGGCCAGGACAATATTTTGGCCCGTACGCTGGTTGGTTTTGACACCCAAAACTACTCAGTGCGCGTCTTTACCGATGCTGGGGTGACCAAGATGAACGTCTACAACAAAATTTCGAGGCAGCAGGTGGTAAACGGCCAGCCCGCAACCGCCGAGATACCTGGCACCCCCCCCTACGAGTGCTGGGTGACTTACTTTGGCGGACAGGGGTTTGCCGGGGCAGCGGCCCGCTACTTTATTCGGGTCAGCGGTGATGGGCAGGCCCTGCTAGAGGCGATCGCGGCGAACGGCGCGGTGCTGCTGTCAGAACCACGGGTGACAACGGCACCGCTGGTGACGAACATTCCCCAGGCCGATCGCCCCGCCTGCTTTGGCGACAGCGGCACCGTCAGCAGTGGGGCTCTAGCTCCCTTCGTCGCCGCCGTGTTTGGGGGCGAGGCTGAGCTCCAACAGGTGCGCCAGGTGCTCACGCCCACCGGCGGTCGAGGTGTAGGCGGCCTCACCTGCGTCATCAACCCTCAGTTTGAGAACGCCCCCCAGGGCCGCTTTATCAATGCGGCGGAGTGCACCGATCGCAATGACGCCGGTGCCGTGGTCAGCTTCCTGCGAGGGCGCGGGCTCAACTCTCGCCTGGTCTACCGCAACTTCCGCTACCGCTAACGGCCTGGGTTTGGGGCAAAGGGCTTGGGGGCAATGCTGGTCCTAAGCCCTACCCCAGCCCCCCACTGGGCCTGGAGTGTTCAAAACCCTCTAAAATTTGGCAAACAAGAAAGGGGAGACAGCACTGTCTCCCCTTTCTGAGGTTTTATAGCTATAGCCACTTAGGTTAGGACACCGCTTGCTTGAGGACAGCCTCAATAGCGGCCCGCAGGCCATCGTCGTGGGGGAGGGCTTTTCGGATCCGGCTTTTCAACCACCCCCAGCACTATACCGTAAACAGGACGGCAAGGCGGTAGTCGGTCCACACAAGGGCGCGCAGCAGCGAAGGTTCTAACATAGGGGCGCAGAGGGAATACGGTCAGTTGGGCAAATTCAGCCTATAGCGTAACATTTGCTTTGGCCCAACTTCTTCAATCCCTGTAGGCAGCCGAAGACTATCCCACGTTATCGTATCGAATCTTGAATCCTAAGCAGGGCTAGAGGAAACGCTAGGATTGAAACCACAGGATCTCTACGTAATTGTGGGTCGAGACAACCCGTTCCAAGGGGTAAAATTTGGCAAACAAGAAAGGGGAGACAGCACTGTCTCCCCTTTCTGAGGTTTTATAGCTATAGCCACTTAGGTTAGGACACCGCTTGCTTGAGGACAGCCTCAATAGCGGCCCGCAGGCCATCGTCGTGGGGGAGGGCTTTTCGGATCCGGCTTTTCAACCACCCCCAGCACTTTTCAATGCGATTTAGGTCAGGGGAGTACGGTGGGAGATAAACCACCTCACAGCCTGCCGATTCAATCAATTCGGCAATGCGCCCGCCATGATGAAAGGTGGCATTATCCAGCACCACCCAGTCTCCAGGACACAACTCTGGAATCAAGCAGGTCTCCAACCAGGTTTCAAAGACGGTGCGGTTACACGCCCCTTCGACGGTAAACGGCGCGATGAGTTGATGCCCCCGATACCCGGCGATCATGTTGACGCGCCTACCGCGTTGCCCGGATTTAAGGTCATAGCACCGCGCTCCTGCTGGGGCATAGCCGTATCCGTAGGCATCACGCTCATCCATTCCCGACTCATCCACGTAGACCAGATGCCGAGCCCTAGACTCAGGAACTTTGGCTATGAACGCCTGTCGCTTGTGCTCGTCTCGCTGACGGTAGCCGTAGGTCTTTTTTTTCGAGTCCAGCCGATGGCGCCTAAGGCCCGTGAGATGGTGCGTTGACTCATCGGGCCGGGCCAACACTCCGCCATCTCCGTCTGGGTCTTATGACGATGCTGCTCGGCAAAAGCGCGAAACCCGTCCCAATCGGTAATTCGCCCTTGGCGGCGGGCCCTTGAGGTGACCTGAGGCGCTAGGCTGCCAGTGGCGGCTTTACGCTTGAGCCACAAGTCGATGGTGTTGCGACTGATCCCAAAAACAACACTGGCTTCGCTCTTCTTCATCCCATCCAGTTCGATGGCGTTGATGACCTTTTGTCGCAAATCGAGGCTGTAGGGTTTGGCCATGGCATGCAGGGGGAGATGGCGTTACCTCTAAATTATGTCCTAATCAGGCTGGCTATAGCTATAATTGATAACAGCCCCTGGGACACCAGCGGCCAACAGACAGACGATCGCGTCCCAGGGCTGAACCTCGGTTCTGATCGGCTGCCAGTTCGTCCGGAACATCGTGAGGTTTTGCAACAAATTCTAAGTAAATCCTGCGGAAAGTAGGGGTGTATACCGCGCTTAGACGGCCAAACAAAAGCTGCCACCCGTCCTGGGGCACAGCGCATTGCCAAGGGGCCACTGTGTCTGCGTCCAGAAATCTGTTTTAATCCCCAGTGGGCTGGACCGTTGCGCGATCGCGTTGGTCCCGTTCGATGGCGTTGATGACCTTTTGTCGCAAATCGAGGCTGTAGGGTTTGGCCATGGCATGCAGGGGGAGATGGCGTTACCTCTAAATTATGTCCTAATCAGGCTGGCTATAGCTATATATCAAATCCGTGTCACAAAACCCCGATTCACGACCAGCAACCCCGTAGGGGCGTAGCATGCTACGCCCCTATCAATCGGGGGTAGCCGAATAGGATTCGGTATTAGGGTGCCAGCCGCGCTTTTTTGAGCCGGTTTTCTTCGTACCAGGCGGCGATCGCTGGAACCCAGGCGGCAAAGTGGGGCCAGATTTCTTCACACATTTTTTGGGCCTCCAGCTGGGCATCGGCCTTCCAGCGCAGATCCAGCAGGTGCATCACCGATCGCACATTGGCCGACATCACCCAGTGCTGGCGAATGTCAAAGGGAATCAACCCCCGGGCGTGCTCCTCGGCAAAACCCTGGTCGATGCGCTCTTTGTAGCGGCGGCTGGCCGACCGGCACCAGTCGAGATCCTGCTGGCGGGCCTCGGCGGTGTACTCGTACTTCTTGCCCTGGCGATCGCTGTAGTAGCCCAGGGGCCGCAGGTAAAACACCTCTTCCACCTCCCGCTTGCCCTCCACCACGTCCAGAATGCGCTGGCCTGTATAACGGAAAGACTGAACATCGAAACTGACGCCGACTCTGTGAGTTCGGATCTGCTGCATAGTGCTGTGGGGAAACCAGCCCACGTTAAATACAATCTGCGGGTGCTCCAGGGGGCCGTAGTGGCCGCGCCCGCCCTTCAGCAGGCTGGTGACCAAAATTTCGCCGCAGCGCTCCTCGCTGGGCCAGGTGTTGCGATCGTGCGCCACAAAGCCCTCGGCATAGTCCTGGTGCATGGCGGCGTACATGGTCTGCTGAGGGTTTGGGGTCTGGGAAATAACCTCAACGGTGAAGCGATCCATAGCTCAGATTTTCTAGGGTAATTAAATGTCTAAATATTCGACGTACTCAACTGTGCCCCGCCGCCCTTTGAGAGTGGGAGCAGAGCCTTCAGGTGATGTCGTTGTAGATGCCACTGACTCTACCGTGCCTTGCGCCATGGCCACAGGTTCAGCGTCCTTTGGCACGACAACCCCTGGGGACGGTGCCTCTAGGGACGGTGCCTCTAGGGACGGTGCCTCTAGGGACGGTGCCTCTAGGGACGGTGCCTTTAGGGACGGGGACGGTGCCGCTGTGGATAGGGATGGAGTCTCCAACGATGGCTGGCTCAACTCAGTAACCTGGAGAGCTGGGTCTGCGGTAACCACAGCTGAAAATGGGGTGACCGAGCTGGGCGGTAGCCGGTTATCCTGGCGCAGCAGCCTTTGTCCGTCTTCAAGGGCCGATCGCACGGTCGCATCGCTTTCCTGGTTCAGCCGCAGTTGAAAGCAGTCAATCAGGTGCGATCGCACCGACATCCCCACCAGATACTCTTCATCGGTGTGGGCCAAGCGCACCAGCCGCCGCACCGCCACCAGGCGCTTCAGCGGGTCGGGGTGGCTGAGCAAGCTCAGATTGTGCTCCACCTGAGCCACGGGGGCGGCATTCCACAGGTCATCGCTGGGGTCTGCCGCGCGGGAGGACCGCAGCAGCGCCCCCACCGCAAACAGCGCCAGCGCCCCCTGCCCGGTGAGCAGTAGCGCCATCAGCAGCGAGTGGGTGCTGTGCCACAGGGCCGTAAAGGTGTAGGTACTCACCCCCGCCACCCCGGCCAATATCAATGCCTGCTGCTGGGGGGATTTGGGCAGCGGCAACCCCTTCTGCAAGCGCTGCATCAGCCCTTTGCGCTGGCGCGGCGATAGCTGCAAGATCTGCTGATAGGCCACCAGACCAATGCCAGCGGAGATCACCAAAGCCCCGTTGACCAGGCCCAGAGCTAAGCTGCCCAGGCCCAGGCCCCACACCCGCGGATGCTTGAGCGGTAGCGATTGCCGCCATCCTGGCCGCAGGGGTGCCGGTTTAGGGCGTGAGGGGAGCGGCGGCGAGACATCTAGAGCGGGACGGGAAATGACAGGGGAAACCACAGGAATCTCTTACAGGTAGACCGTTACAAACAGGCAGCGTGAACCAAGGCTGAGGGCGTGTCATCAATTCTGGCTAAAACCCTATTCCCATCAGCGGTGCCTGGCCGCAGGCCAGGGGCTGCAACCGTCGATTAGGGGCAGCAGAGGCCTATTGATGACAGCCCTTAGCATAGCCCGCCCCCTAATCTTAGGCACCTTTTTGCAGGAAAACTAAAGGCTGTCCCAATCTTCCCCCAGGGCGTGTCATCAATTGTGGGCAAAAGCTCGGTATATCAAGCTTTGCCACGCCCGACCCACACGACAGGTTAGGGGCTGTAACCCTTAATTTTTGGGCGTTTGGCAGCTAATTGATGACAGCCCCTAGCACCCTGCGGCACAGGTCAGCCAACTGTTCCTGAAACCTGAAACCCAGCCCCTGAAACCCTCAGCAATGGTTGCCCTATTTCTGACAACCCGGACCAGCCTGTTATTACCTTCCGCACCCCCCACCCATCCACCCACCTACCCCCCACTCCCACTCCCTACGCCACGCAAATGCCATACTGCGGCAGCAGGTCATGAATGATGTAAAAGTGGTGGGCCCGCAGCGCATCGTGAAACAGCTTCCAGTTGCTGGTTAAAAACTTGGGCGAGTAGGCCAGGCGCGATTCCTTGCGTTGGCCTAAGGCCGGTCGTTGACCATCGCTCTCTCCCATCGCTCCCAGCGCCTGCTGCTTCCAGGACCCGACGCCGCGGGCAATGTAGCCGATCTCGGCGGCACCAAAGCTAAAGCTGCCCCTGGCAATGTGGGCTATCCACTGCCGGTGGCGGCTGTCACCTTCGCCATAGGTGGTTTCCAGCAGCGCCGCAATTTTCGCCCGGTCGGCCTCGGGCAACCCGGACACAGCGGCATTGGGGTCGCCCGCCCGATAGCGCTGCATGGCTCGGCACATTTCGTCGGCGGCTTCGAGATAGTCCTTGGGGTTGTCGCGGTAAATTTTTTCACCCCGACCGTTGGTGTAGCCCCAGCGCAGGTAGGGCCTGTCCGGATTGCTCAGCACGGTGCCGTGACCCAGCGGCAGCGCTCCACCAATGAAAAAGCCCTTCAAGCGGTTCATCAGACTCTGGTCGGGTTGGTTGTTGCCATCCACCAGGTCGCGGGCACTGTTGATCTCGTGGCTGACCCCGGCAAAGCCCTGGTGGGCCCAGGTATCGGCAAACACGTGCAGGGTGATGCCTAGGCGGTGCAGGCCGTAGCTGCGGTAGCGCTGCTCAATGCACTCGCGCACCATGGCCTGGGCCACCGGGCTATTGGGACGGCAGATGAGCTTTTCGATGAAGCTGCCCGGTGGGTCTTGCCCCGCCGGCAGACCGCCATTACCGGGCAAAAAATGAAACGGAATCCACACCTTGCAGTTGGCCAGCTCTTTGAAGTTGCGGTAGTCGAGCATTTTGTGGGCCGAGCTGATGCGATCAAACATGGCCCCGTTGTCAAAGCGAATGAGCCCGGCCTGGGTTGAGTCGTCCACATACTGGGCGCTGTGGGCCACAATGCTGGCTTCGCCATGGTCAAACCCAGCCAGACGGGCACAGACATAAGTGACTCCGTGGTGAAAATCAATTTGCATGGCAGGTCTGACTAGCAGCACAGGGTTAACGCCCCCAGGGCGAAACCCTCAATTAGGGTAAAGGTTAGAGGACCCCCCGCAGTGTTAAGCATTGTAATCTGGCGCTAAAACCTGGCGCCGTGAGCAGACGCTTGCTTTTGCGGGCGCGCGCAGGGCAAAGCGCAAAATGCCAGATAAAAAATGCAAAATGCTCTGGCTAAAAGGGCTTGGCGGTGTGGGTGGCGGGGTCAAACTCGTAGCGCTGGTCAAACCGGGTCACGCCGTAGAGGTTAAATGACACCGTGGGTTCCTGGCCCAGGGCTTCGATACTGTGGATAGCATCGGCGGTCAGCGCCACCACGTCGCCGGGGTTGAGAATGACTTCGTCCACCAGCTCGATGCGATCGGGCTGGTCAGGCTGGGGGGCTCGACGCCAGAGCCGGTTGCGCTCCTGCCCGGCCACCAGCGCCACAATGCCCCAGCTGCCGTGGTTGTGAATGCTGGAGGTTTGCCCCGGCAGCCACGACACCATTTGCACCGTGAGGGGAAATTCGTGCTCGCGAAAGAGATAGTTGACGCTCCAGCCCACGCTTGGATCGGGAACGCTGTACTCCAGCTGGAGCCAGTAGGAGCTGACCAGCAGCTTCCGCACCAGGGGCGCGATCGCCTCCAGGCGGCTGACATCGTCGTGGAAGATTTCCAGAATATCTTCTAGCTCTGTCAAAAACCGATACAGGCGGTAGTACCGCCCCGGCTCCAGGGTTTCAGGATTGCCAAAGGGGCGATGGCTACCGTCTGCCTCGACCAGCCAGTTGTGGTTGACCAAGTTGTGGGTGACCATGGTTACTCAACGCGAACCCGGCGGGTTTCAACCACCATGCCGTCTTCGCGAATAATCACCGTAGAAACCCAGCGGCGGTCGGGTTCGGCGGGGGCGGTGCCCACTTTGTATAGCCCCCCGGAGCTGAGCAGGTCAAACACCACCGGGCGGGGCTCGAAAAAGTCGGTGGCGGTGACGCCCTCCTCCACGGCGACCCCCATCAGCGATCGCCCCTCCAGCGGCTCCACAACAATCGTGTCAAAGCTGTAGGTCTGACCTGGGGTCATAGTTTGGGGCAGCTGCACCCGCACCGTGGGCGGGTTGGTGCCCGACACCAGCCGACTGGTCTCCGTCAAAATTTCCTGGGAGACAATCTGCCCGTCCTCCAGCCGCTGGCGCGAGGTGATGTCGGCGGTAAGGGTAAGGGTGCGTTCGGGGCGGGTCTGCTGGCCGGTAACGGTGGTGCGGGTTTCGATCAGGTAGCGGCCGGGACCACTGGCCTGCCAGCTCAGCAGCTCGATGTCGTAGGTGATGTCGGGGTATCGCTGCCAGAGGGTTTCCAGGGTTTGGCGCAGCTGGGCGTAGTCGAAGCCTGTATCGCTGGAGAACGACTCGCTGTAGAAGGCCATGACGGCGTCGAGGTTGCGATCGCTGGCCGCCGTCTCCAGCTCGCTCAGCACCCGCTGCACCTCGGCGGGGGCGGCCTGGGCCACCACCAGCGGACTGGAGTGGGCCGGGGGGGCGATCGCACCCGCGCCCAACCCCAGAGCCACCATGGCCATCAGCCCCAGCCGCCGCCGTCCTGCCAAAAGGTTAGCCACGCTCGTTTCCCCTACGCCAGAAATACTCCGTTCTACCTTATATCAACTGGCAGGGAGTTGGTATAGTTAGAGGCGTTTTCAGTGTCGAGGGTGCTCCCTTGTCCCAAGCATCGAGTTCAGCGGACGCTACCACCGCTGCGTCTCCCCGGCTGCTGGTGGCCGCCAGCGGTACTGGCGGGCATTTGTTCCCGGCGATCGCCACCGCCGAAGCCCTGGTGCGGGAGGGCTACGCCATCGACTGGTTGGGGGTGCCCGATCGGCTCGAAACCTCCCTGGTCCCCAGCCATTTCCCGCTCCACACCGTTCGCATGGCGGGCTTCCAGGGGCGGCCCGGCCTGGGCACTGCCAAAACCCTGGGCCGCTTTGCCCAGGCAGTTGTGCAGGTGCGGACCCTGCTCGACCAGGGCCATTTTGACGGTGTATTTACCACGGGCGGCTACATTGCCGCTCCGGCCATCATTGCGGCCCGATCGCTGGGACTCCCCGCCGTGCTGCACGAGTCAAACGCGCTGCCGGGCAAGGTGACGCGCTGGCTCAGTCCCTGGTGTACCACGGTGGCCCTGGGGTTTGCAGAGACCCGCGATCGCCTGCCCAGGGCGAAAACCATCGTGGTGGGCACCCCCGTGCGCGAGCAGTTTCTAACCCCAGAGCCACCCGTTTTGAGCGATCCTGCCATTCCCGAGGGCGTGCCGCTGATTGTGGTGGTGGGCGGCAGCCAGGGGGCCGTGGCGGTCAACAAACTGGTGCGATCGGCCGCCCCCGCCTGGATTGACGCAGGGGCCTGGATTGTCCACCAGACCGGCAGCAGTGACCCCGAAGCCGACAGCTTCAGCCATCCGCACTACATTCACCGCCCCTTCTTTGGCGAGATGGCGGCGCTTATGCACCGAGCAACCCTGGCCATTGGCCGGGCCGGGGCGGGCACCCTGACGGAGCTGGCCATCTCCCACACCCCCTCAATTCTGATTCCCTACCCCTACGCCGCCGAAGACCACCAGACGGTGAATGCCAGGGCGTTTGAGCAGGCCCAGGCTGCCATTCTGTGTCCACAGAGCCAGACCACAGCGGACGATCTGCAACGGCTGGGGCTGGGGCTACTGGAAAATTCTGCCCAGCTCCAGGCCATGGCCGCAGCAGCGGGGCAGCTAGCGGTGGCCAACAGCGCTACTCGGCTGGCGGATTTAATTCAAAAAGTAGTGCTGCACCGATAGGGCTAGGGGCTGTCATCACTTGGCTGCTCAACGCTCAAAAATCAAGGGTTACAGCCCCTAGCCTGTCGTTCCATCACTACTGAGCCACCTGAGCGGCCTGGGGTTGGGCGACAGCAGTGTCAGCCGTGAGCGGCTGTAGGCTAAAGCCTACGACCGGCTGTCCCAGACAGTAAAAGCCCAGCTTGGGGCGGACCTCAAAGGCAGGGGTGCCGCCTTTTTTCGCCTCGGCTTCGGTATAGAGCCAGTAGCCCTTCGGTCCGGCCACCAGCTGCACCGGCGTTTCTTTAGTGCGGGAAATTAAAACATGTGTGGGAGTAAATGTCATGGTGATGTCCTTGGGTACAGACCCTGAATACGTAGTAACTCCATGTAACGCCCTCTCAGAAAAAGCTGAAATCGTAGGAGCCGAATAGGCAAGGGGAGGATCTCCCTAATCTCCAACTCGACAAAGCTGCCTAGGGTGCCCAATAGTGCCTGGCGAACCCCACGAACCTGAAAGACGTATTAAATTGTTAAACATAGGTTACAAAACTTCATCTGCCCTGGGTAGTACGCCGTTTTCAGGTAGCGTTTTTCTATGCAGAACTTCTACGCCAGCCAAGATTTGCGCCTGCGGGTGCCCAACGAGACCGTGCCCATCGAGCACTACCTGCGGCAGCCCCAGCGCCTGGTGCAGGCCATTACCGACCCGCGCCGGATCGAAGTGCTGGGCGACGGGGTGTATCGACTCAGCCTGCGGCCGCTGCAATTTCTGGGCGTCAGCATTGAACCCACGGCGGATCTGCGGGTGCGATCGCAGGCCGATGGCACCCTTCAGCTGGAGTCAGTAGGCTGCCAGGTCAAAGGCCCCGACTACCTCAGCTTCGTCAACGATTCCTTTGGGATGGCGCTGCAGGGCACTCTCATCCCCCACCGCCGCGACCACTACACCGAACTCCAGGGCCGCGCCGACCTGCACATTCACATCGAGCTGCCGCCCCCGCTTCGCTTCATGCCCGACCCCGTGCTCGATCGCGCCGGGCGGACGTTTCTCAGCGGCATTCTCAGCACCATCAAGCACCGCATCGAGCGCCAGCTGGTGGAGGACTACCGGGCCTGGGTGACGGCAACCCTCACCCATGGCGAAGGGACCGATCAGGGGTCGCTGCGCGGTCGGGCTGTGGAGGGGTAAAGGGGTGGGTGAGTAAGTGGGTGGGTGGGCGTTACCCATCAGGCGTTAACAGAGACGCGATCGCCCACCGCCAGCCCAAACCTCGCCTCGGCGCTGCCCTGGTTCACCGCCAGCTCGACAAACCCGTGGCTGCCCACCAGGGCCAGCCCCTCACCTGCGGAAACATCGCCGTAGGTGCCGACTCCGGCCAGGGTGATGGTGCCCACCCTGATCTGCCAGGGACCGGCAGGCAAGGACTCCGCCGGGATTGTGGTGACGGCGTTGCCGAAGCGGTCGATGTACTGCACTGTGCCCTCCCGGTCGCTGACACTGGCCGCTGGAGCCTCCGGCGACAACCTCACCAGGGATTGGGGGTCGATCGCTGGCCCCAGGCGGTCGATGGGTACGCCGCTGGCCAGGTGGGCCGCCACCGGCGCAAAAATGTCGCGCCCGTGGAAGGTGGCGCTGGGCTGGGGCGATCGCCAGTAGGCAGAGTTGGTAAGCGCTACGGCCTTGAGCACTGGGCTGCCGTCCCACCCGCCGCCGAACAGGCCGTTGTCCGGACCCACCAACATCCCCCGCGCCGTCTGGACCGCCACCCCCCGTCGCTCCGTTCCCACCCCCGGATCGACAACGACCAGGTAAATGGTGTCCGCGGGCAGGTAGGGGTAGGCACTCAGCAGGGTAAAGCGAGCGGCGTGGAGGTCCTGGGGTGGAATGGCGTGGGTGAGATCGAGGCATTGGGCAGTCGGGGCGATCGCCGCAATCACGCCCTTCATCACCCCCACATAGCTATCCTGGAGGCCAAAGTCGGTAATCAGAGCAATAACCATAGGCGAAGGAGCCGGACTGGAGCAGGAGGATGAAACGATCGACGGGCAGGCGGCCTGCTGTTGGGGTGCTAATACAAAATCGGCATCAAATCACCCTGAGAATTTTCCATTTTGAACTTTGCACTTCGCACTCCGCGGGCATTGCTGAATTAAGTGATGAATCTGTAAACTTGACATCCTTTTACCGCCTCCTAAATCTCGCAATTTTGGGAGACTTTGAGAGTTCGACTCCCCCCAGAATTTGGGGGGTGGGGGGCATATCATACCTGCATTCGACAACGCCCGCACTCCCCATGACGGCGACGGCGTCAGTCAAACCTCGGCTCGATAGTCGCCCGATTTGCCGCCGGTTTTGCTCAGCAGCCGCACGCTGCGAATTTCAATCGATTTTTCCAGCCCCTTGGCCATGTCGTAGAGGGTGAGGGCGGCCACACTGGCAGCGGTCAGGGCCTCCATCTCAACCCCGGTCTCGGCCTTGGTTTTAACCCTGGCCTGAATGCGGTAGCCGGGCAGGGCCGCATCGGGGACAATCTGCACCTCCACCTTTTGAATCGGCAGCGGGTGGCAGAGGGGAATCAGGTGTGCGGTTTGCTTGGCGGCCATGATGCCCGCAATCCGGGCGGTGCCCAGCACGTCGCCCTTGGGGGCGTTGCCCGCCTCCAGGCTGGTCAGGGTCTGGGGCTGCATGGCCACCAGGGCCTCGGCGACCGCTTCTCGCACGGTTGAGGCCTTGGCGGCAACATCCACCATGTGGGCCTCGCCCTGGCCATCGAGGTGGGTCAGGGCCACCCCAGCAGGAAAACTGGAAGGATTATTTGTCATGGGTACAATATGGCAGCAGACCATGCTAGTATAAGAAGCCTGCACAGGGGCGTGTAGCTCAGTGGACTAGAGCACGTGGCTACGGACCACGGTGTCGGGGGTTCGAATCCCTCCTCGCCCGTTTTACTCAATCCATCGGTTAGCGATTGGTTAACTCAGTCTGGGGTTTCCTGGCTGCGTCAGGTCTACGGCGTAGACATCCTTGCCGTGCCCCAGGGCAAAGCGCAGGGAGTGGCCCAGATCTTTGCTGTTGGCGGTGGCAAAAATCACCAGCCCCACCAGGGTCATGACGCCGGAGAGGCCAAAGATACCTCGGTAGCCCAGCTGATCGGCAATGGTGCCAAAGATAGGGCCAGCCAGGGCAATGCCCACGTCAAAGCCCACCATGGCCAAACCAAAGGTGCGACCGCGATCGCTGGCCGTCGAGCGATCGCCCATCAGGGCCGCAATCATAGGAATCAGAGTGCCCCCGGCAAATCCCTGAATGAACCCCGCCAGCAAAAACATCGGGGCGCTGCGGGCCAGCCAGAACACACCCATGCCCACACTGTAGGCCAGCAGACTGACGGTGATAAACCGGCCCCGCCCGTAGCGATCGCTGGCCCGCCCGGCCACCAGCCGCGACATAAAGCTGGCCAGGGCCGAGGCGGTGTAGATCAACCCCACGTTCAGCGCCAGCCCCGTCTCTCGCACGTACAGCGGCACAAAGGTACTGATGGTGCCAAAGGCCAGGCCCACCAGCAGCAAAATAATAGCGGGCGTCCGCACCCGACCGCTCCACAGCTGCCCCCAAAAGACCGTCGAGCCAGCCTCGTCTAGGGCGCTGGGGGCCTGGTAGGGCTCGTGTAGCCGCGCCACCAACCCCAGCCCAGCCAGTCCCAGCAGCCCCATGACCAAAAACGCCGTGGTGAAGCCTGTGGCCTCGTAGAGAAAGCCGCCCAGGGCCGGACCCAGGGCCAGTCCGATGGGATTGACCAGGGTCATGTAGCCGATCAGCTCACCCCGGTTGGCGGGTGGGGCCAGATCCAGCACCAGGGCGCTGTAAGCCACCACAAAGGCGGCAATGCTGAGCCCGTGAAAGGCGCGAATGGCGATCATCGCCAGAATGGCGGTGTCGAGGGTGAGGGGATAGCCCGCTAAAGAGAGGGGGACAATCGCGCGGGGCAGAAACTGCACCAGCAGGTAGCCAAAGGGGGCCAGGGCGATCGCGCTCAGCCCCACCATCAGCACCACCTTGCGACCCCGCTCGTCGGCCAACCGCGACAGGTAGGGCCGCGCCAGCAGCAGCCCAATCGCAAACGACGCCATCACAATGCCGATCTGCTGGCCGCTGCCCCCCAGGGTCTCAATAAACAAGGGCAGCGTGGGCAACAGTCCGGCCAGCCCGGCCCAAAAACACAGCCCCGCCGCAAACAGCACCGTCAAATTGGTGCGCACCGAGGGGCTAAAGGTTGAGAAAATAGTCAAAACAATCGGTCTCCGGTAGATTGCTGGGTGCTGAGCGCCCGGGGCCATCCCCTGGGTTCATGCCCTGGCGTCGCTACGGCGAGAACCGCTGCGCCCACCTCCCAATGTAAACAAATGTTGCAGCCTTCGGCTATGGAGCGCACCGCCACCTTTGACCCCACAGGCCACTATCGATACAGCCTGGGGCGACGGTGGAGCGATGCTCCCACCCTGGCCATCATCATGCTCAATCCCAGTCGGGCCGACAGTAGCATAGACGACCCCACCCTGCGCCGCTGCACAGGGCTGGCGATGGGCTGGGGCTTTGGGGCGATCGCAGTGGTCAATCTGTTTGCCTACCGCAGCCCTAGGCCCCAGGTGCTGCGCCAGGTTGCCGATCCCATCGGTCCAGACAACGACGCCGCTCTACTCGCCGCCGCCAACCAGGCCGAGCGTATTCTGCTGGCCTGGGGAAACGGAGGTAGCTGGCAGGGGCGCGATCGCGCCGTCCTCGCCCTGCTGGCCCCCTTCTCTGCTTACTGCCACTGCCTGGGCCTCAACCGCACCGGCCAGCCCCGTCACCCCCTCTACGTCCCCCGCCACACGCTCTTAAAACCCTGGAATATTTAATCTCTGGCATCCGCCACCCATCCACCCACCTACCCACCTACCCACCTACCCATCTACCCATCCACCCGCCTACCCACCTACCCCCTCTTCCCCGGCTCCCGATATACCCCGTAGGCCGCCAGAATCCCCAGGAAGAAGCCAAACAAATGCCCCCACCAGGCCACCATCGGCTGGGTGGGGAACATGCCAAAGATAAAGTAGCTGTAGTTGATCAGCACAAACACCGAAATCAACAGGGGCACCACCCGCCGCTCCAGCCAGCCAATGCATAGCAAGTAGCCAAACAGGGTGTAAACCACTCCGCTCAGGCCGTGGACGCTGCTGGGGCCCAACAGCCAGGCCACCACCCCACCGCCCAGCCAGCCAATCAGCAGTGTAATCCAGTAGTCGCGGCGGCTTTTGGCCAAAATCAGCCAGCTAAAGATTAAAAATCCAATCGTGTTGCCGATCAGGTGGGCAAAGCCAGAGTGGGAAATGGCCGACAGAAAAATGCCGGGAATTCCGGCCACGCTGCGGGGGTGCAGCGGCAGGTTCCAGGTCCCGCCAAACACCGCCTGGTCAACGATTTCCTGAGCCCAGGGAATCGCCACCAGATAGACGGGCAATAGCGCGTTGCCCTTGAGCCGCTGCCCCCAGCTCTGCGGTTGTGACACCGGCTTCTCCGTCCGATGAGGGGTAGGCGGAGGGGAAGACGAATTGAGGTCTGCCTCTAGCTGCTTGAGTTTGGCCTGTAGCTCTGAATCGTCCAAAGGAGTAGCCTGCCAAGATCGGGAACTACAGCCAGATTAGCGTTTTCGCCTCACCGTTGCCCAGTGCCCAACCCTAGGCGGTCTGGGTGACGGGTTACCCCCACCGTGGGGGTATGCTGCCCTTATCAGCACTGGCCAGGGCGGCAGCCCCGACCCGATCCAAACGGGCCATGCTGGACTCGAACCAGCGACCGACCGCTTAGAAGGCGGTTGCTCTATCCGCTGAGCTAATGGCCCCAACTCAACATCACTCTATCTTAGAGGGTGGCGTATGCGCTCAGGACAGCCCAAGGCGAATAGAATGTTGGAAAAACAGCAGCAAAGGACTGTGCCAAGGCAGCCAGGGCCGCTAAAATAAATCTCTTAAACAGATCGTAGCGTTTGCGAGGGTTTGCAAGGCTTTATCCATCATCAATGACGCAGTACCAAGGGTGCGGTTTATTGTTGCAGCCGCCGCCTACTGCAGGTAATCACCTCAGCTAGGAGTCAGCAGGCCATAACATGTTTATCCTCAAGCGGCAGGATGTTGACATCAAAACGATGCACCATCCTCAAAAAGATCAACAGATTCCAATTCTGTCGTACCAGGGGCAAACCTTTCGGCTGCTGAGCGTGTTTACCGCTGCCCAGGAGGACGATGCCAGAGCGCTCTGGCGCGACCTGACCGATAACCGGGGCAAGGCCTGCGTGCTCCTAGAAGAACCGGAGCGCTTTAGCATTTGGGGTAAGATTCGCCTTGACCAATTTGAGCCCGATACTAGCGGCGATACCGGCACCCCGCCGGCAGAAGCGACCTACATCAAAGCCTGCCTGCTGATGCTACAGGTGCTCTACATGGATGTGGAAGACCTGCTGGGGGTCAAGCAGGCCCGCCAGTTTGAAGGCGACATTGCTAAAGTCTTTGCCGCCTGGAAGTTCCCCCAGGCGACCACCCCCGACGCGGTCAAAAGTATTCTGACGGTAGACCCGTTGGCGATGCCCCAGCTGCCGCCCTGGCAGGACCATCATCTGCATCGCTTGCTCGAAGAAACCCACCGCATTGGCAGAGACTATTTTGGCAACGCCAACTTCGCCGATCGCGCCTTTGAAGCCATCGAGGACTTGACTAGCAACGAGCAGGCGCTGTTTCGGCGATGGTTGCAGCAGTCGCCGACGGGCAAGATATGGACGTAACCAACCCGCCCCTAGAACAGGGAGTAGGATTCGAGTTAAAGAAATATTGCTCTGCACGACCAATTCGCTCTATTCTGGCAGGCTTGACGCCCATCATTAAAGGAAGCCGGTACAATTCAGGCGTTGCGCCAGGCGCTTTGCCCCAACGGCGCAACCGTGGCGATGGTCAACGACCGACCCTCAAGGGGCCATCGCTGTCTTTTGGTCAGCACTCATGCTGTTGAGTTCCATAGGAGTGGACCCTTGAGCAAGTCATCAACCCCCGCTTCCACCAGTTCCTCGTCTACCCCGCTGCTGGTGGGAGTATGCCTGGCCTGGGGTATAGCTACGCTTCTGTTTTTCTTGTTGTTTACGGCTCCGGGGGAAGATGGTGCCCAGCCAGGCTGGTTTCTGCTGGGCATTAACGTGTTTGAAACGGGGGCCTTTCTACTGGCCTCAATTTTGTGCTTTCGCAACTGGCGCAGTACCCAAATTGCCAGCGGACGCAATGTCTGGTTCTGGATTGGCCTGGGGCTGCTGTTCTACGTGCTGGGCAACGTGATGTTCTTTCTCTGGGGCACCATTTGGGGCCTCGACCCGGCGGTATCCCTGGGGGATTTCTTTTACATTTTTAGCTATGTCTTTCTGGCCGCTGGTATGTTCAAGGCGGTACTGCCCCGTCGGCTCAATCTGGAGATGCCCCAGTGGCTGATAGTGCTTGGGGTTGGCTTGGGCGGTGTTTTGCTGGCGATTTTTGTCAAGGTAGTGGCGTTGGAGGCAGCGGTAGTGACCACAGCCCCAACCGTTACCACAGCTCCAACCGTTTATGTGGCCCAGGCCGAAACCATGGCAAAGGCTGATATCGCCCTTGTGGTGGCCCCTGAAACGTCAGAAGATCCGTCAAATGCCCCGGCCTGGGTGCTTGAGATGGACCAGAGGCTGGAGCCCCTGTCAGACGGGGTGGGTCTGATGTACCTGATTGGGGATATTGTGCTGCTGATTATTGCCAGCACGCTACTGGTAGCGTTTTGGGGCGGGCGCTACTCCCAATCGTGGAAGCTAATTGCGATCGCGGCCTTCTGTCTCTACATTGCCGACATGTTTTTTGCCTATGCCGTCAACACCGGCACCTACGTAGAAGGCAGCCTGTGGGAGGTCTTCTGGACCTTTTCAGCCGTCTTTTTTGGGCTGGGAGCTGTGGTTGAACATGCGGTGTCTGTCACCTCTCGCCGCAGCCCTCGGCGACGGCGCGGGTAGAATCTCCCAAAACATCTTCCGGACATCCTCCGCAGATATTGGCTTTAAGATGTTAGATGGCATTGTTACGGAACCCACGGCATGGCACCCAAGAAGCTGACTGAGGCTGACAAGACATCCATCTTGAGCCTGTACCGCCAGCCCCAGGAGACAACCTCAACCCTGGCGGAGCGCTATGGGGTTAGCAACAGCACTATTAGCCGTCTGCTCAAGGCCAGTCTGCCTGAAGCCGAGTACAGCGTCCTCATTCAGCAGAAGCGTGGAGCCGACAAAGCCGTCACCGCGCCAGCCCCGGACCCAGCTCCGGCCAAGCCCCGCCGCCAGACAAATGCGGATCCCGACCCTGAGGTATCGGCCCCGGTCGTTGAGGTGACCCTGCCTGAGGCCCCGACGGGTCCCCCAGAGGAGACCCCTGAGGCCGCCCCACCGCCGCCCAAGCCCACTCGCAAGCGGCGATCGCAAGCAGCCGAGCCCATCGCTGAGCCCGCTGCTGAGGAGAGCCCAGAGCCCGCCCAACTGTCGCTACCCGACCCACCCCCGGCCCCCGAAAAGCCCGCCCGACCGGTGCTGAAGTCCGCTCAGGCGGCGGCTCCCAGCTCTCCCCCCGCCGATGAGCCGAACGATGCTGCTGAGGCCAGCGTCGATCTCGACGACGACTGGGATGACGACGACGACGCCCTGCTGGGTGACGACTACGGCGACGATGACGACGACGACGACGATGGGTACCCCTGGGAAGGCGGAGACACCGCTGGAGACAAGCCTCGCCCGAGCGCCGATGCAGCTCCAGGGGAGCCCATTGAAATTGCGCCGCTGACCGCCGAGGCGCTGCCGTCTCTGTGCTACGTGGTGGTAGAGCGCACCTCTTCGGAGCTGGTGGTGCTGCCCCTGCGCACCTTTGCCGAACTGGGCCAGATTCCCGAGGCCGAGGGCGATTCGCGCACCCTGCCCGTCTTTGAAAACCACAACGTGGCCCGCCGCTTTTCGCGCCGTAACCAGCGGGTGGTCAAGGTGCCCGACGGCTCGCTGCTGCAGACCACCAGCCCCTACCTACAGGCCAAGGGTATTACCCGGCTGCTGATTGATGGACAGGTGTTTTCCCTGGGCCAGGACTCGGTCGAGCCAGTCGCCGCTGGGACCGGCGAGTAGACCCTATGGACGTACTGCTGCACATTGCCATCGGTATTGGGCTCAGCGCTGCCGCCGGGTTCAGAATTTTGGTGCCGTTTTTAGTCGCTGGCCTGGCCGCGCAGCAGGGCTACCTCACGCTGTCGCCCAATATGGCCTGGATGGGCACAACCCCAGCGCTAGTGGCCCTGGCGGCGGCGACGGCTCTGGAGATACTGATCTACTTTGTGCCCATCGTTGACAATCTGATGGATGCGGTGGAGCTGCCGGCGGCGGCGATCGCCGGTACTGTGCTCACCCTGGCCGTTACAGGCGGCGATATGAATCCATTCTTGCAGTGGAGTCTGGCGCTGATCGCTGGGGGCGGGGTGGCCAGTAGCACCCAGGCCTTCACTGGGCTGGCCCGACTGGCCTCCACCGCTGCCGGTGGTCCGGTGGGCAACATTGCTGTGTCTACCACTGAACTAGCCAGCTCAACCATCCTTTCGGTACTGGCGATCGCAGTGCCCATTCTGGTACTGCTGGTAGTAGGCGTGTTGCTGTACCTGGTCTTTCGGCAGCGAGGTCGTAGACGACGGCGAATCTCCTGATCCCGATCTCAGCCAACGCGCCCAATGTCTACCCACCCACGGGAATCGCCTTGAGCCATGGCCAAAAAAACCGCCCTTACCCACGCTAAGAAAGCCTTTAAGCATCAGTTCAACGCTATGGTGCCACTGATTTTGTCCGAGTGGCCCCAGCTAGTTGAAGAAAATCTGCTGGCCACGGAGGGGAACCTGGAGCAGGCCGTCGACTACATCAGTGGCGAGCTGGACCACACCAAAACCCGCATTCGCCGCCACCTCGACGAGCTAGCCAGCCTGATTGAACCGGCCCAAACGGCAGTTGCCAAGCTCTCTCTCCCTAGCGCCGACAGCTCAGATAACTCCGACAGTGCCCTGCCCGCCACCCTCGATCACCTGCTGGATGACCTGGAGTCGCGCACCGAGCATTTAATCGCAGAATTTAAGGCCGAAATGCTGCCGGAGCTGGAGAAAAAAGCCCGCAGCAATCTGGGCACCAGCCTGCTCGTCGCCCTGGGGCTGGGATTCATTTTGGGCCTGCTGTTGGGAGGCAAGCGTGGCTAGTTCGACCTCCACCTGGGATCAGATTGAGGACTACATCCGGCGACTACTGCGCTTGGGGTCTCTGCTAGTCGATATCCATCTCGATGTCGCCCTGCAGGAGGCCAGTTACGAACGGCAGCGGCTACTGGGCGGTTTGATCATGCTGGCGTTGGGCCTTGGCATGCTGGCGACGGTGGGGGTGCTGGCCGAGGTGGCTGGCGTGGTCTTTGCTCAGGCGCTGGGGCTGTCGTGGCTCCAGGCCATTGGCGCAGTAGCCGGGGTCAACCTGGTGCTGGGGCTGGGATTTTTAATCTCGGCCAGGGCTCGACTCAGCGGTCCCGTGATGACCCAAACCCAGGCCCGGCTGGCGCGATCGATGGCGCTGCTGAAGGCAAAAGAAGAGTAGGGCCTGTAAACTGGCTACGTTGCTTTGGGGTTGCCCCTCAGACGACGGCAATGGGTTATGGCTCTACGAGGGTTTGCACCCACTGCAAGTCCGCTAAACTCAGGGGCGGAATGGGCTGCTGGCTGTAGTCAATTACGAACTCCAGGGCGGCGGCGGTATAGATATCCTGCAAGATCTGATGCAGATCAACCACCGGTTCGTCGTCCCCCGGTTGAAGCGGCAGGGGAAACTGGGGAATAGCATCGCTCAGGTTGAAGGGGTACAGCTCAGCCCACGGCCGTCGCTGGGCACGGCTGACCAAAATACGGTAGTCAGAGGCTACGCCGCCAGACATGGGCAGCGGGTCGCTCCCCCGCAGCAGGTCAATCTCCACCAGGTGGCTCTGGCTCTCCAGCACCTTCAGGCGCTTGGTGCCGTACTGAGCCAGACCTTCACCAGGGCGCTTGTTTTTGGGCGACAGCACTTCCACAACAGTCACCACCTGGCCAGTGCCGATCTGGCGAATTTCCACATAGGTCTCCCGCACTTCTTCGGGCATGGGCAAGCTGACAGTAATGGGCTGCCTGAGAGTCGCCGTAGGTTTGGGGGCGGCAGGCTGGGGGCGGGGCTGCTCTACCACCGAGACATCGGGAATGCCCACCAGCAGCGAGTCGGTGTAGACCCGCTGCTCTATGGCAGCCCGGTACTTGGGGCGCAAGCGGGGGTTGAGGGTACGGGCCAGCTGCACAATCAGCCAGGCATGCACCTCCGGCCAGAGGTCAGGGGCCTCCAGGTAGGGGTTCATGCCAGGAAAGCTGGGCACCATGAGCTGGCCATACGAGAGGAAAATGTCATTATCGCATTTGAAGATTGGAAGCGGAGCGATCGCCCCAAGGCCAACGCATTCACCTGCTAACCAGTTGGGCTTGCATCTACCTCAATGACAGCCCCTAGCTCTGCTTTACCAACTCTTGCAGCAGGCCCAACACCTGCTCCATGCTGCCCCGCAGAGACACCATCTCTTGCTCGATCGCGCTCAGCCGCTCTAGCACTGACTCTTGGGTCGTGTTTGGGCTCCCAGTTCCAGGGCTGGTAGAGCTGCCGCTTGCCTGATTCAGCTTGGTCGCCAGAGCATCCCAGCTCCCTGCCTTAATCCCAAAATGGGCCTTCGCCGCCTTGAGAGTCTTAAAGTCCTGCTTCAGCTGAGCCACGCCATAGGAGGCTACAGCATAAGCTACAGCCTCACCCGGCTCCAGCCGCTCCAGATCCTCCTCGACCATCTCCACGACCTCGTCCACCAGTCGATCATGGTTCTGGGCCATCTGAGCCGCCGCCCCCAGAATGCGGGAGGTCGCCTTAATTTGCGTATCCGTCTCCTGGCGCAGTTCTGCGGCAATGCCGCGCAGGCGATCGCCCAGGGTTGCCGGTTTTGAAGCTGACATTGCCGATGCTGAATCGTTGCCCATGGGTGAGCCGCTCCTTACTCCGCCAGAATTTCTTTCACAGCTGCCCATATGCGCTGAAACTTTTGCAGCATCCCGACGGGGTTGTTGACCCCTTCCCCGTCGACGGAATCGACCAAACTCTGAATTCGATCCATCCGAGCCGCCACTTCTTCCAGGCTCTTAATTGCCTGATCTTTCTTGGTCAGCGACTCCCGCAGCACCATCGCCATTTCGCCAATTTCCTGCTTCAGCCGCTCATTTTCCCGCTTGCGTCGAGTCTCCCAACCTTTTATTCCTGCCTTTGAGCGCCGCTCGACCTTCAGCTCTTGCTCAATCTGCTTATACAGGGTCAGGTAGTTCTGAGACTCCTGGCAGACTTGATTGTACTTGACCTCAAGCTCGCTGCTCCTAGCCTGCTCCTCGGTATACAGTGCCAGATAGGAGCTGGCCTGCTCCTGGCTTTCCCGGTAGAGAACGATGGTTGATTGCAGCTCTTCCGCTTGCTCGCGGTAGAGAACCAGGGTTGATTGCAGCTCTTCCGCTTGCTCCTGGTAACGCGTCTGGGTTTCCTCGAGCTGTCGCGCCTTCTCGACAACCTGATCCTTCGCCTCATCCCGCTGCGATCGGGCGGTGCTCAAAAGCTGTTTCAGTTCCCTTGACGATGCTGGCTCAGCCCGTTTTGCCTGGGGGTATCTGCTGGCATTGTCGTCGGAGGAGGTACGCCTGTCAGACCGTCGCATTCCTGTCATTTGCAGACACCCTCTTAAACACAGCAGCACTAATCTCTTCCTTTTGAGAGTGCCCCTGTCCGGAGATGGGGACTAAGCCCTAGCAAAAAGTTTTGATGAAGACCTTTAGGGGCTGTCATCAATTAGCCGCTCAACGCACAAAGATCAAGGGTTGCAGCCCCTAGCCTGTCCTTTGGGCCGGGCGTGGCAAAGCTTGATATAACCGAGCTTTTGGCCACAATTGATGACACGCCCTAAAGCTTCGAGACTCAGAACTCAAAGACCGTTTGGGTAATTGGAATATGGTTGGGCTGACGCGCCACGTCGGCCAACCAGCGACGGACATTAGCGAAGCGCTCCAGGTCAAAGCCGCCTTCGGTGGCCACGTGGGTGTAGGCATAGAGGGCGATGTCTGCGATCGTGTAGCGGTCTTCGACAAAGTATTGATGGTGGGCTAAATGCTGATCCATGACCCCTAAAGCCTGGTAACCCTGCTCTTGCTTGTAGGGCAAAGCCGTTGTTTGATAGGCATTGAGTTCGGGGACGTGGCAAAGCCAAAACCGAGGTGTAGCGATGTTGGGCTCATGGCTGTACTGCTCAAAAAACAGCCAGTGGAGCACCTCAGCTTGCGCCAGTTTGTCCGCTGGCCAGAATGCAGTTCCCTGGGCAAGGTAGAAAAGGATCGCGTTCGATTCGGCCAGGTAGCGGTCGGGTTCAATCTCAAGCAGGGGAATGCGCCCATTGGGATTTTTGGCCAAAAAGTCTGGGGTGCGGGTTTCGCCTTTGAGAATGTCGAGTTCGACGTATGAAAAAGGGATGGCCAGCTGAGAGAGCAACAGTCTGACCTTGTAGCCATTGCCGGAAGGCGAGTAGTCGTAAAGGCGATACATGACATCTAATCTTGTTGAGTGGAGAACTGGCGGGCACCGATCGCCGCCAACACCCCAGCCACCACAATTAAAATCGGAATCGAGTACCAGGGAAACTCCGCCAGGGGCTGGTAGGCGGCTGCCCGCAGGCCCACGGTGGTATAGGTGAGGGGCAACAGGTAGACAATCACCTTCAGCGCCACGGGCAGGGTGGACGGATCAAAGAAAGTGCCGCCCAAAAACGACATTGGCACGATCAAAAAGTTGTTGAACAGGCCCACGCTCTCCAGGGACTTCACGTTTAGCCCCACGATTACCCCCAAGCCCGCGAACACGGCGCAGTTGAGTACTACCAGCAGCAAAAACAGCGGGTTGATGAAGCTCCAAAACCGCCCGGTGAAAATAATCGCCACCAGAATGACCGACCCGGCCGTCATCAGGCCGCGCACAATGCCCGCCAGCATTTTGCCCAGGTGCAGGGCCAGGGGGTGCACCGGGTAGAGCAGCATTTCTTCAAAGGTTTTGGTGAACAGGCGATCGCCGCAGATTGAAAACGTGGTGCCGCCAAAGCTGATTACCATCGACGACAGGGCCACCATACCCGGCAGGATAAACTCCAGGTAGGTGTCCCCTGCCGGGGGCGTGGTCACCTGGTCGATGGCGCTGCCCAGTCCCAGGCCAAAGGCCAAGATGTAGATCAGCGGCGACACCAGCCCCGAAGCCGCCACCTGGGGAATGCGAACCCGCAGATCGAGCCAGTCGCCCCAAAACACCGTGAACATGTCGGCCCAGAGGGTGCGGAGAGGCAGCGAGGCGATCTGCTTCTGGCCGGGACGAGAGAGTGTGTTGGTCAAGGGGCGGCTCCTGCAATGTTTCTTAATAGCCTGTCTCTAGCTTACGCCCTGACTAGTCCCAAAGAAAGCGATCGCAGGGTATAGAAGCGGCAACTGTATATATCCGTTGCGTTAAAGACACGAAAAGTTAGACAAGCTTGTGGGCTGATCCCTGGCTTTCTAGCATGGAAGTATGCGGCAGATTGGCGCGTTTGTAGTCCAAAGACGCGCCCGATCGCTGGCTGTTTGACCCACTACGGCAAGTCAACGGCGGCGATCGGATCGGTCGCCAACCCTGTGTGAGTACTCCTTTGAGGTGGCAACATGGTAGCTACGTCTGTGGTTCAGCAGTCTTCTGGACAGCGCGATCAGCAGCTGGTGCTTTGGTTAGATGAGCTGCGGCTGGAGGATGTGCCAATTGTGGGCGGCAAAAATGCCTCCCTGGGCGAAATGATTCAACAGCTGACCCCCCGGGGCATTCGGGTGCCGGGGGGCTTTGCCACCACCTCCCATGCCTACCGCCACTTCATTGAGAAAACCGGCCTCGATGCGCAGCTCCGGGAGGTGCTGAGCGGTTTCGACATCAACGATGTGACCGAACTGCGGCGGCGGGGCCGCAAGGCGCGATCGCTGATTCTCAACGCCACGTTTCCAGAGGATCTCAAAACCGCCATTCTCGACGCCTACCACCACATGTGCGAAACGGCGGGCCAGAACCTCGGTTTTGGCGATGAGTCTTGCCTGGCGGGCAACGCCCACACCGAAGTGGATGTAGCCGTGCGCTCCAGCGCTACCGCCGAAGACCTGCCCGACGCCAGCTTTGCTGGGCAGCAGGAAACCTACCTGAATGTCTACGGCGACCAGGCGGTGCTGATTGCCTGCAAGAAATGCTATGCGTCGCTGTTTACCGATCGCGCCATTTCCTACCGCACCACAAAGCACTTTGACCACTTCGAAGTAGCGCTGTCGGTGTGCATTCAGCGCATGGTGCGATCGGATTTGGCCACCTCCGGGGTGATGTTCTCCATCGACACCGAGACGGGCTTTGAGAACGCTGTGCTGATCACCGCCGCCTATGGCCTGGGCGAGAATGTGGTGCAGGGCAGCGTCAACCCCGACGAGTACGTGGTGTTTAAACCCACCCTCCAGAGCGGTCATGCGCCCATTTTGAGCAAGCGGCTGGGCACCAAGGCCCTGCGGATGGTCTACGACACCAGCGGCACCGAGCTGACCAAAAACGAGCCCGTGCCCCTGAGCGACCAGGGCCGCTTTGCGATCGATGACAACGACATTCTGCAACTGGCCCGCTGGGCCTGCACCATCGAAGACCACTACACCCAGCTGCGGGGCACCAAAAGCCCCATGGACATCGAGTGGGCCAAGGACGGCCTGACGGGGGAGCTGTTTATTGTCCAGGCCCGACCCGAGACGGTGCAGTCGCAGAAATCGCAGACCGAGCTGCGATCGTACATTCTGGAGGTACCCGAGGGCGTAGACCCCGTCGCCAGAGGCCGCGCCGTGGGCGACCTGATCGGCCAGGGCAGCGCCTGTGTGATTCTCGATGTCAACCAGATTGCCCAGTTCCGGCCTGGCGAAGTGCTGATTACCAGCCGCACCGACCCCGACTGGGAGCCCATCATGAAGCAGGCCAGCGCGATCGTCACGGACCAGGGGGGGCGCACCTGCCACGCCGCCATCATTGCGCGGGAGCTGGGTATTCCGGCGATCGTCGGCTGCGACAACGCCACCCAGCGGCTCACGACGGGCGAACCCGTCACCGTCACCTGTGCCGAAGGCGAAGAGGGGCTGATCTACCGGGGTGAAATTCCCTACCGGGTGGAAACCACCCAGATTGACAGCCTGCCCGAAACCCGCACCAAAATTATGATGAACGTGGGCAACCCCGAGCTGGCCTTTACCCTGGCCGCCCTGCCCAGCGATGGCGTAGGTCTGGCCCGGCTGGAGTTTATCATCGCCAACCACATTCAGGTACATCCCCTGGCTCTGCTCAATTTTGAGCAGCTGCCCGACGGGGCCGAGAAGCGCCAAATTGCCCAGCTCACCGCCCTCTACGACCACAAGCCCAACTATTTCGTCGACAAGCTGGCCCAGGGGGTAGGCACCCTGGCTGCCGCCTTCTATCCCAAACCCGTCGTCGTGCGCCTGTCAGACTTCAAGAGCAACGAGTATGCCCACCTGCTGGGGGGCAGCACCTTTGAACCCGCCGAAGAAAACCCCATGATCGGCTGGCGCGGAGCCTCGCGCTACTACGACGATCGCTACCGCGACGGCTTTGCCCTGGAATGCCAGGCGCTGAAGCGAGTGCGCGACGACATGGGCCTGACCAACGTGATTTTGATGGTACCCTTCTGCCGCACCCCCGACGAGGGCCGCCGGGTGCTGGAGGAGATGGCCCAACACGGCCTGGTGCGCGGTGAGAACGGGCTCCAGGTCTACGTCATGTGCGAACTGCCCAACAACGTAGTGCTGGCGGACGAGTTTAGCCAGGTGTTCGACGGGTTCTCCATTGGCTCCAACGACCTCACCCAGCTCACCCTGGGGCTGGACCGCGACTCGGCCCTGGTGGCCCACCTGTTTGACGAGCGCAGTACCGGCGTTAAGCGGATGGTGCAGATGGCCATTCAAACCGCCCGGGAAAACCACCGCAAAATCGGCATCTGTGGCCAGGGGCCGAGCGACTACCCCGAGTTTGCCCGCTTCCTGGTGGAACAGGGCATTGACTCCATTAGCCTCAACCCCGACACGGTGATCAAAACGCGGCTGGAAATTGCCGATATGGAAAACCAGATGGGATGACGATTGGCAAGCTTCCAGGGGTCTTGAGCCCCTGGAAGCCCACTGGTCTGGGTGGAAAAGCCTACAGGCCGCTGTTGCCCAGGGACAGGGGGGAAAATAAGACTGGTACTGCCTGGCAGAAATATTGCCACCGTTGTTGAGGGAGTCAGGTCTCGGGTGTCAGGTGTCAGGAACGGTTGGCTGACTTATGCCTCAGGGTACTAGGGATGCCATGGTAGCTTGGCCATTACTCAATTAGGGTGGCAATCCACCAGGTGGTGCCGCCGGGGTCGCTCACCCCACCGCGTTTGTCGTCGTCATCCTTTTGGCTGGGCACCTGCACCGAGGTGGCCCCCCAGGCCAGGGCGCTCTGATAGGTGGCGTCCACGTCGGGCACGTAAATGTGGACATGGGCGGGGCGGGCGGGCCAGCCCTCAGCCTGATCCCCCAGCATGATCACGCTGTCGTCGAGGCGCACTTCGGCGTGGATCACCTGGCCCTGGGCGTCGGTGAAGCGGCGCAGTTCGGTGGCCCCAAAGACCTCGGTGAGAAATTGGATGGTGCGATCGGCTCCATTTACTACCAGGTAGGGCGATACGGAGGAATAGCTGGGGGGTTTGTAGGAAGAGGCCATGGCGATCGCTAGTGAAGAACTCGGCCAAATACGGTCAACGGCTCTAGGCCAGCGGGAGAGACATGTGCGGCCCATCCTCTCCCTAGCGCCCATAATAGTACAAAAAAACTACTCAATCAAGTTGATAGGGGCAATGATCAAGGCCTAGGACGGTACCTTGGGCTCGCTGCTAAGAGCCGGCCTGGCCATTTCCCTATAGTCCTCCAACCCCGATCGCTCGGCAAACTCAGCGATTTCTACCCCAAAGGCGCTCTCATATTCCACAACTTGGTCGGCCATGGTTGGCCAGACAGTACCGCCGTTCTGCCCATAGTAGTCCAGCAGCACCTCCAGCGAATCGCGGCCAAAGACCCGGTAGTGGGCGGCAAAGTCTGGAGCCGGATCGTCTACTCGGGCCTCGGTCCAGTCGATCAACCCGGTGACCTGGGCCTGGTCGTTTACCAGAGTGTGGCCGGGGTGCAGATCGCCGTGGATAAGCACCGTGCACTCGGGCCAGAGGGCATCGTTATCCAGCCAGCGCTGCCAGCGGTGCCAGAGCTGCGGGTTCACCGGGTAATCGGCCTTCACCCTGGCGATGCGATCGGCCCAGGTGGTTCTGATCGTGGCGATGGAGGGATTGTCTAACCCGGCTTCAGCCAAGGTCTGGGGCTCAATAGTATGAAGTGCTGCCAGAGCTTGCCCCAGGGATAGAAGGTAGGCGTCGGGCAAATTTTGGGCGTCAATTGCCCAGCGATAGGCCTGCTGCTCTAGGTCAATGGTGGCGGCGGGTTTGCCCCGAAGCAGGGGGTAGGCAATCAGCTCGGGGGTGTGAATCTGCCAGTCGGGCACCTGTACGGGCAGGTGGGGCCGCACCAGGGCGAGAACGGTCTGCTCCCTATGAGCAGAGGCCAGCACATCGGGCCGCCGAGGAATTCGCAGCAGCCAGGGGGCGTTGGCGTGGGTGTGGGCGATCGCCACCTGAAAATCTAGCCCCGACTCATTGAGTTTTAGCGTGTCTGAATTTAGGACTAAGCCGTGGCGGCGGGCCAGGGCCAGAATGGCGGCGGGCGTAAAAGACATAGGACGTTTAATAGCAATTTTAGGTTTAAGATGTATCCCCCAGAGTTGGCTAAATCTTGTTTCCAAAGGAATTCATTTCTCAGTCAAAAGGGGGAGGATCGGTTTCACCTAAACCCATAAGTTGAAGCCGTAGTTTCTCTGGAGATAGGTCACATGGATTTGCTGACCTGGGCGATCATTGCAGCCGTAATTGCGATTATCGCTGGAGCCCTGGGGTTCAGTGGTGTGGCTAGGGGAGCCGCCACCATTGCCCGTCTTCTGTTTGGCGTTTTCCTGGTGATAGCGCTGATCCTGTTTGTGATGGTAGTTTTAGGGGTGGGGCTTGCCACCTAAGGAGTCTGACTTCGTTTGAATTATGCGCCAGAACTGCCTGGGTTGATTGAATTATTCCAGTCCCATGTCTGGCTGGAGCTGCCAATGCAGTTGATTACCCAGCTAGGGTCAGAAGTGTTCTTTCTGATGTTTGTGTCCCTGCTCTACTGGTGTGTGAACGCCCGACTCGGGATTCAGGTTGCCCTGCTGTTGTTGCTCAGTACCAGCATCAATAGCGCACTGAAGCTCGCTTTTGCCACCCCCCGCCCCTACTGGTTCAAGTCTCCCGCCGAAGTAAGGGCCATTGAGGTTTCGTTTGGCTTGCCCTCTGCCCACGCTCAAAATGCCGTGGTGGTTTGGGGGCTTATTTCTCAGCAACGACGGCATCCCCTGATCAAAATCGGGGCATTGCTGCTGATCTTTCTCATTGGTCTATCCCGAATTTATTTAGATGTTCACTTTGTCATTGATGTCCTGACCGGATGGTTGGCAGGGGCTGTGGTACTTTTCCTGTTCAACCGGTGGGTTCAACCGATGGCGCAATGGTTTTTGTGCTATCCATTGGCGCTTCAGATGGCGATCGCCCTCCTGTCTTCCCTGGCCCTATTACTGCCCAGTATTGCGATCGCGGAGTTGCGAGATATGGGCCAATTTCCTTTGCCCTGGCTGGAAACGCTGCAACAAATTAACCCAGAAGCTACCCCACCTCCCTTTTCCCTGGAAATGCCGGTTTCCGTTGCAGGCACCTGGTTGGGGCTGGCTGTGGGCCTAATCTGGCTCGCCCAGCGACAACCCTGGCAGCCAACAGGTACTTGGCAAACTCGAATTATTCAGTACCTGATTGGCATCGTTGTTGCGGTTGCTCTTTGGGCTGGCTTAGCTGCCGTATTTCCCTCAGGAAGAACACCCATTGCCTACGGCTTGCGCTATGGGCGGTACGCCCTGGTGGGTGGATGGATCGGGGCTGGTGCTCCTACGGTCTTTCGATGGATGAGGAGGATTTGAATGCCCTGGTTACTTAGCCCTAGTTCCAACTTATTTTGTGTCAGCTTTCTTGGGCAACGGCCTTCTGCCATTCAACGATGAGGCAATCAGCAGATTGCGCACCCAGTTATTGTGATAGCCTCCAGGGGCAGCAGGAGGGCATGCTCGACCCCGCCCCCTGGCTGCGGCGCAGTGCCCAGACCTACGAAAAAGCCCTCCAGGGCGGCCAGCAGGGAATTCCCGCCGACACCCTAGGGCGCATTTCCGGCAACCTGGGCACCGTCTACGGGCTGCTGGCCAATCTGGAGGATCCGGTGCCCTGTCTCGAAAAGGCAGTGGCGGCCTACCAAACCGCCCTGGAGCACAGTCCGGCGGCACAGTCGCCCATCGACTACGCCAACCTGCAAAACAGCCTGGGGGCAATTCACTGGCGGCTGGCCCAGCACCAGGACCCCCGGCACCACCTACCCCTGGCGATCGCGGCCTATAGCGAGGCCCTGGCCCACCGCACCGCCGCCGCAGCCCCCCTGGAATACGCCATGATCCAGAACAACCTGGGCATTGCCTACTGGAGCCTGGCCCAGCACCAGCAGCCCATGGTTTTGCTCGAACGGGCGATCGCCGCCTACCGGGCAGCACTCCAGTACCGCACCGCCCCCGCCGCCCCCGCCGGCTGTGCCGCCACTGCCAACAACCTGGGCACCGCCTACTGGGACCTGGCCCAGCAGGTAGAAGCCTCCGGTAAACGGCAGCCCCTTGTTGCCAAAGACGAGGCCGATCCTGCCGACAGCGAGGGCCAAGCCTCCGAAAAGCAGGAGGACCGCCGCCTGAACGCCCTGCAGCAGGCCGCAGTGGCGCGGGCGGTATCGCTGTAGCCGCTTGAGGGCCAACCCTCCCGCAAATAGGCCGACTCCGCCCGCCGCCAGGCCGCCGCCAATTGCAACCTGGGGCGACACCCATTCGGTTAGTTCGGGAGGCAGGTAGGCCAGCACCGGGTTGACCGCTGGCGGACTGCTGGGGTCAAACTTCTGGACAATTTGGTTGACGCCGATCAGCGTGCCCTGGCCAATATTGCCCTGCCTGAACTGGGGCAGCATGGCGTCGTCTACGATGGCCTGGGCGACCCGGTCGTAGCTGCGATCGTAGCCCATGCCCAGCTCGATGCGGACCTGGCGATCGCCGGGGGCCACCAGCAGCAAAATGCCGTCGTTGCGTCCGGCATCGCCAATCCCCCAGGTATTGAACAGGTTGGTGGCAAAGGGTTCGAGGGCGGCATCGCCCGTGCCGTAGTCGTAGATCGAGTTTACCGTCAGCAGCACCGCGTGGACTCCAGTGCGACGGCGAAACTGGTCTAGCTGAGCCCTGGCCAAGCTCTTTTCGCCGTCGCTGAGCACCTGGCCATAGTCGTTGACATAGGCATCTAAAAAAGCAGGATAAGCCGCCTGGGCTGGACCCGCGAGCGCAAGCAGCAACAGGGCGATCGCGCTCACTAGCCCCAGTAGCCAATAGCGCGATGCCTGCGGTTCCACGCTTCCGTCGTTGCTTGGCCATCGGGTTGGCCTCCTGAGCGCTTTCCCTCTATTTTACTCGACACAAACTCGGGGGGAACTAGACTTAGCCTTCTTGCCTTCAACAATACTGGTGCCAAAGTTATCTTGCAGCGGGGTAATCGCAATTAGCTCGAAGCCTGCCGCTGCGTACAGTTCTCGCCACTGCTCCTCCGTTCGTTCGTTCCCGCCGCCAAAAACGATCATATTCACATCCAGAAACTTAGCGGGTGTCCCCTGGGTATCGCCCAGGGGGGGAAGCACCGCATCGACACACAGTAAACGGCCATCGCCTGTCATGCTTTGCCGACAGTTTTTGAGGATCTGAAGGCATTGGGCATCGTCCCAATCGTGCATGATGTGCTTGAGGATGTAGACATCGGCTTCAGGCACGGCCCGGAACATATCGCCACCGACAAATTTCACCCTTTGGGTAATCGTCTCGTCCTGCCCTTGCATGTTTTGCTGGGCGATGGAAATCAGCTCCGGCAGGTCGAGAACCACCGCTTGCAGGTGTGGGTATTGCTTGAGGAGGGCGATCGCCAGATGCCCCGCACCCCCGCCCACATCCACCACTGTTTTGGCCTGGGAAAAGTCGCAATGGCCCAGCACGCCCCGCATAGAGTTGAGGCTGTTGGCTTTCATAGCGGCGGCAAAGTCGGCCATTTCCCTGGGGTTGGACAGGCAGTACTCCCAATAGTTCATGCCAAACCGGGCGATCGGCTGCGATTGTCCGGTTCTCAGGGCATTCTCCAGTCCCCCCCAGAGCTGCCACCAACTGGCTCCAAAAACCTCCGTCAGCTTCTTGAGGGACATGGGGGAATCACTGGTTAATACCTCCGAGAGGGGAGTGATGCCAAACCGTCCGTCTGCACTCTCGCTGAACAGTCCAATGCTGGCACAGGCCCTCAGCACCCGTTCTAAAAATTCCGGTTTGGCATCAACGCCCAGGTTTTGGGTCAATGCCTGAACCGATTGTGGGCCGTGGTCTTTGAGGCGATCGGGTACATCCAGTCGGGTCAGAGTCGAAATGGCCTGGGACACCCATGCACCCATCACCATTTGCATGACGATATCTGCGGGTTGGGGCGATGCTGTGGCGGCAGATTGAGTTTGACTAACCATATTTCCTCCTTTTTACGATGAATTTGTAGAATTCTGGATACCCCAAATCCAAGGCATCAAGCTTGCTCCAACGGTTCAACTGGAATGGCATCGATCGGCAATTCAAAGGCGATAAACAGCACACAGGGGTCCCCTGCCGCACAGAAGCCTGCGTGGGGCAATTCTGCCGGGCCATAAATGTAGTTGCCCGGTGCGATTTGCATGGGTTCCTGGTCCGCAAAGGTCAGTTGCAGATTGCCCGATACCAGGGTCATGCGTTCGGCTGAGGTGTGATAGTGGAGTGGTAAGGCAGAATTGGGCGGCACCCTGAAGAAAATATCTGAGTTGTTCTCAGCCGGATCACCCTGAAGCACCGCCAATTCACAGCCCGTTGGAAAGAAATCGGGACAGGCTCCCCACTCTAACTGCGGATCATTGACGGCCCAGAGAATTGGCCTTGCTGGCGCAACAGCTAAAGCACAGGCGGCAATAACGGCTAGGGCCACAAATGACAGGACCACAGCCTTAACCCATCGTTTGACAAAAAAGCGTGTCGATAACATGGCTCTATTTCCAAAATCAACAAGATGTGGCAATCAACTTTCTTCACCACCCACCACAGTCACGGTGCCGCCAGAGCGCGTGATCTTAGCAGGCTTGACGTTAAATCGATATTGCGAAAAGCGCACATCTCGGAGTTCGAGACCATTCAATGCAGCATTAACAGCTTTGTCAAGTTCTTCCTTATTAACAGACATGGCTAATTTTCTCGTAAATGAATAATGAAAATTGAAATTTGTGCTCAGAGACAGCAATACTGTTTGTAAATTGAACAGATTCAACTGAACAATTACAGCAACGAGACCGTCCTCTTAAAAGAATATTCTCGAAAAATTGCCTTGGCCATTATCAAAGCTGTTTGTTCACCTCCTCTCCAGTGCGGCTAAATGGAATCAGCATCGGCACTTGCCGACGGTACTCTGCATAGTCTTCGCCATGGAGCCTGACGAGATCGCGCTCTTCCAGTTGAATGGCGGTCAAAATATAAAGGCTGGTGACAACGGCAAACACCAGATGGGCAGCCGTCATCGTCGGTGTTGCCCAGAAGGCAATGAAAAAACCGACATAGAGCGGATGGCGAACGTATTTGTAAGGGCCAGGGGTGACAAATTCAGGCGGTGTATACTCCTTTTTCCGCAGATAAGAGTACACCTGGCGCAAGCCAAACAAATCAAAATGATCGATTAAGAAAGTGCTGGCAAATACGGTCAACCAGCCCATCCCAAACAAGCCATAGAGCACCTGGCGCGCAAGGGGATTGTCCACATGCCAGATCGTGATACTGAGCGGTTGCCAGAAGTAAAAGAGGGTCAGTAAGCAAAGGCTGGAAAACAGAACGTAGGTGCTGCGTTCAATCGGCCTGGGCACGATACGAGTCCACCGAGATTTGAATTCTTGGCGGGCCATGCCGCTGTGTTGTAAGCCAAAGAAGCCGAGCAGGCCAATATCTACAATAATTGCCTGACTCAGGGAGTTAACGGGATCAGAGTCAATTGACTTCGGCACGAACAGATTGCCGACAAACCCGATCGCGTACAGAATTGTGACAAAAAAGACTCCGTAACAAACCAGACCATAGATAAATGCCAGAACTCTAAACCATTTTCTGGGCCGTTTGTTTTGGGCGGGTGTTTCTGGTGCTTGAGTGACCATTCGTTTTCCTCCCTGAATTTTTCCGGTGACCTCTGACAATCTTTATAGAGATGGGAGATCATCTTCTGGATTACCTTCACCACGAAGGATCAGGATTGACTGAAGTCTAGTTCAAGCATCGTAGCGCTATAGGCTCTGTACAGTCTTGAAAAAAATTGACCTCCTGACGGCGTTTTCGCTCCGGTAGTAGTCGGGAGAGCCACAGAGCGAACGCCTCCGCCTAGCCAGCGGAATTCTAGGGATACGTACCAGGAAAAATGGGCAAAAAAATCGGGCCTGGCTGAATTGAGAAATGAGTTTGGCTAGAGGAAAACGGGACAAACGACCGTTTGTCTCTACGAGAAGCATTGACTTTTTTTAAGTCATCCCTATATTTAGCAAAGCCAAAAATGGGGATTGGCGAAGTTATGCAGGAATGACGATCAGGGCGATCGCCAGCAGATACCCGGCCAGGGTCGGCCATATCGTCAGGGTCATGCCGAAGGCTCGCCCCTTTGCCCCCCGCTGGTCGCGGCGGTAGCCCCTCAAGAAAAGCAGCCGCCCCACCCCAAACAGCACCACCGCCGTCACAATCAGCGACAGCCAGGGACCGCTGAGCAGAGTAGCCAGGGCCAGGTAGGCTCCTACCGCCAGCACCGCTTGCTCCAGAGTATTTTGCAGAAAGGCCACCGAAACGGCAATCTTGCCACTGGGGGGACCAGAAGCGGCTCCCCCAACATCTTCGACGGATTTGCGCCGTCCAGCGGACACCATCATCACCCCGATCAGCACCCACAGCAGCGCAAACACACTGGCCTGCAAAGCGAAGGCTAGCCGATTCATCAGCAGTGTGGGGAACTCAAACACCCGAGGCAAGGTGACATAGCCGATCGCAAAACAGAAGGCGCAGAGCAGCAGCGACAGGGTTCCGGCTTGCCGAATGGACTGCTCTTCCTGGTGCAGATTGACTGGCGCGTTAGATTGCTGGGACATGGGTTTTCTCCTGGGTGAGTCTCCTGTCTGCGACTGGCCTGCAATGAGATCGGGGCTCAGGTAACGGTTGAATCAAGCGAATCAAGGAATTCCAGTCCGGGTAGGCAGAAGTTTTTATCAGGATTTTCCGTTCGCCCGAGGGGCAGATCAATAGCGATCGCCATTGTCACCACCTTCACCATCAGTCACAAGTTATCGATCAAAATCTCCACCCAAATCGCCTGGAATCCCAGGCTCTCCTGGCAGGCCAGGAAAGTCAGCTTCCGCAGCTTTAGCTTTCTGAAAAGCGGTGGGCAAACAGCCGCAGAAAGTATGAAACTCTCGCGTGAGGTGGCTCTGGTCACTGTACCCGCACGCTAGCGCAATCTCGCTAAGGGTGTGGTCATGGGAAGTCCTGAGCAGTTTGTAAGCCTGGGTAAATCGCATTTGGCGGGCCGCTGCCTTGGGGGTTATCCCCGTTTGCTCCTGAAAGCGCTTGATAAAGTAGCGATCGCTCCAGCCAATCGTTCGCGCCAACTGTCGGATCAAGATACAACCGCCTCGGGCCGCCAGTTGATCCCACGCCCAGCAAATCTCGGAACGAACGCGGTACTTAGAAGTTTTGAATTTTTCTTGCAGTAGTCGATCGACTACTGCAAACCGTTGTTGCCAGGACGATTGTTCACTCAGTTGTTCCATATACAGATTAACATCGCCCCAAATGTCCTCCAGGGCAACGACGTCTTGAACAAACTCAGTCGCTGCACCTTGAAACAGTCGATAAGCGGCCCAGGGGGGCAACGCGATCGCAATGCAATATCGCTCCCCGTTGTGCTCCCTCAACAGGGGCTGGGCATCCAGTCCAGCCACAAAGGATTGATTGACTTCAGAATTGATATCAGAGTCAATCTGGCGAATGCTCATATCAGCGCCAAATCCCAAAACAAGCATTACCCGGGCACTCGGTGCTTGTAAACGGCGCACTGGTTGGTCTGCATTTTGGTAGTAGCCACTGTAAAAACCAATCGAAGACCGCAAGCCAGGCGTTGGCACGCCGGTAACATATTCCCAGCCAGGAACATGTGAATGGGTCAAAACGTTTGGCTCTTTACTTCTAAGCATCGGTCAGGGAAATGCCGAGTGCATCTTCAAATTTAGCGAACCGTACAACGGCTAATAGGGTCACCCTAATGTTTTGAGGAAGAAGAATCAACCAATGACAACACTCTTAACGATCGGATTAATGCTTTCCGAATAAAAAAACACGCTCAGTCACTTAGCCACAGCAGCCTGTGATAACAGTTTGGCCATCGCATAGTTGCAATTGCCCACTCCTGGGAATGAGGGCTGTATAAGCGATCGCAAGCACAAGAGATTGAGTCGATTAATCAGCATTAAATTGCCAAGCAGGTATTGCAATCTAAACTCATCCTCGTATTTTTCAATAAGCCAGTTCAAACACCAGCTTGTTGAGAAAACCGGGATTACTTCGACGACTCACAAGCGCAGAAAGTCTCCTTCTTTTTTCAAACCGAATTTGGTATACGTTTGTTCTGCCAGCCTCCAAGCAACCTACAATCCGCATCCAGATATGACGTATTCTGCCAATCCTCAGGCTTGGAATAACCTGATCCAGCCCTTACCAGCGGCCCGAGGCTCCACCCCCCGAGGAGCGCCCGCCGCCCGATCTGCCCCCGCTGGGAGGATCCCGGCGAGGTAATGTACGGGTACTGCGGCGATTGCGATCGCAGAACTGACACACTTCGTGGACCTCCGCTGTACCGGTACGGTGCTCGGTTGCGGCAACCAGGGTGCGGCTGGTCACGGTCATGGTCCGGTGACGGCAGCCAGGGCATTTTTGGTAGCCCGAGAACAGGTTGCCGTAGGAAAGCACATCGTGGTGCCCGCAGCTGCGGCAAAGCCAGACGTCGTAGTCCACCGACTGGAGCGATTCTTCCTTGCGCTGGCCACGGCTGAGGTAGCGATCGTCCGCCTGCTCGTCCAGGCGCTGGAGGGCGACGCGGCACTTGGGGCAGTGGCGCGGGCGGTATCGCTGTAGCCGCTTGAGGGCCAACCCTCCCGCAAATAGGCCGACTCCGCCCGCCGCCAGGCCGCCGCCAATTGCAACCTGGGGCGACACCCATTCGGTTAGTTCGGGAGGCAGGTAGGCCAGCACCGGGTTGACCGCTGGCGGACTGCTGGGGTCAAACTTCTGGACAATTTGGTTGACGCCGATCAGCGTGCCCTGGCCAATATTGCCCTGCCTGAACTGGGGCAGCATGGCGTCGTCTACGATGGCCTGGGCGACCCGGTCGTAGCTGCGATCGTAGCCCATGCCCAGCTCGATGCGGACCTGGCGATCGCCGGGGGCCACCAGCAGCAAAATGCCGTCGTTGCGTCCGGCATCGCCAATCCCCCAGGTATTGAACAGGTTGGTGGCAAAGGGTTCGAGGGCGGCATCGCCCGTGCCGTAGTCGTAGATCGAGTTTACCGTCAGCAGCACCGCGTGGACTCCAGTGCGACGGCGAAACTGGTCTAGCTGAGCCCTGGCCAAGCTCTTTTCGCCGTCGCTGAGCACCTGGCCATAGTCGTTGACATAGGCATCTAAAAAAGCAGGATAAGCCGCCTGGGCTGGACCCGCGAGCGCAAGCAGCAACAGGGCGATCGCGCTCACTAGCCCCAGTAGCCAATAGCGCGATCGCCCTGGCCCCACTCTCCAAAGCGATCGGTCAGTGACAGACTTGATCCACATACCAGGATACTCAGCGAACGACTGGTTCAAGCATTCCCCAGCCAGCGCAGTCTGCCTCCCGGCTCGGTTCCTTTCCGCTGGGGATGGGGCTATGGTGGAGATAGATGCCCGCTGTCTCCCATGCTGCAAATCACGCCCCGCACCGCTATTCCCCTCAGCGAAATCGAGCTGAGCGCCGTTCGCTCCCAGGGGGCGGGGGGCCAAAACGTGAACAAGGTGGCCACCGCCATTCACCTGCGCTTTGACATTCACGCCTCCTCCCTGTCGCCGCTCTACAAAGAGCGCCTGCTGGCCCTCAACGACAGCCGCATCACCCAGGACGGCGTGATTGTGATCAAGGCTCAGCAGCACCGCACCCAGGAGCAAAACAAAGACGACGCCCTCAACCGCCTCAAGACGCTAATTCAGAGCGTCACCGTAACCCCCAAAAAGCGCAAACCCACCAAACCCTCCAAAAGCGCCCAGAAAAAGCGCCTTGACAGCAAAACCAAACGCAGCCAGCTCAAAGCCCAGCGGGGCAACCTGCGAGATTAGCTAACTCAAAGCTGCAAAAAGCCTCGTCTTTGACCCTGGAGTATTGGATAGGGCACAGAAATTGGGGGCATTCGTTCAGAATAGGGTATAAAACCAAAAAAAGGCGGATAGCATTTTCGCTATCCGCCTTTCTAGCTAGCCAGAGCAAAGCCGTGGGCTAAGTGGCCCAGTTAGTTCGAGCCAGGCTCAGAGAACTCGGCATCGATGACATCGTCACCGCCACCGGAGCTATCGCCGGGGGTAGCATCGGGACCGGGAGCGGCACCGGCATCGCCACCCGCCTGCTGGTACAGGTTGCTGCTGATGCTGTACAGGGTCTGCTGTAGCTCGCCCGTGAGGGTTTTGATGGTGCCAAAGTCCTCGGCGGCGATCGCATCGCGAAGAGACTTGATCTGTCCCTCGGCCTTCTCCTTGTCGGCGGCGGGCACCTTGTCGCCCATGTCGCTCAGCTGCTTCTCGGCCTGGTAGGCCAGCGAGTCAGCCTGGTTCTTGAGGTCGATGTTCTCACGCCGCTCTTTGTCGGCGGCGGCGTTGGCTTCGGCATCCTTCACCATGCGCTCGACTTCGTTGTCGTCCAGGGTAGAGGCCCCAGAGATGGTGATGGTCTGCTCTTTACCGGTGCCCTTGTCCTTGGCGGTGACATTGAGAATGCCGTTGGCATCGATGTCGAAGATCACCTCGATCTGGGGCACACCGCGGGGCGCGGCCGGAATGCCAGAGAGCTGGAAGGTTCCCAGGCTCTTGTTGTCGCTAGCCATCTCGCGCTCGCCCTGGAGCACCTTGATCTCCACGTTGGTCTGGCCATCCTGGGCAGTCGAGAACACCTCCGACTTCTTGGTGGGAATGGTGGTGTTGCGGGGGATGAGCTTGGTCATCACGCCGCCCAGGGTTTCCACACCCAGGGACAGGGGGGTGACATCCAGCAGCAGAATGTCCTTCACCTCACCGGCCAGCACACCGCCCTGAATGGCGGCACCCACCGCAACCACCTCGTCGGGGTTGACGGTTTCGTTGGGCTCTTTGTCGAGGGTGCGCTTCACCACATCCTTAATGGCGGGAATGCGGGTAGAGCCGCCCACCAGCACCACCTCGTCGATGGCGGTCTTGGCGATCTTGGCATCCTTCAGCGCCTGCTCCACCGGAATCCGGCAGCGATCGATCAGATCGGCGCAGAGTTCTTCGAACTTGGCCCGGGTCAGGGTCATTTCCAGGTGCTTGGGGCCGTCCTGGGTGGCAGTGATAAAGGGCAGGTTGACTTCGGCCTGGGTAACACTGGACAGCTCAATTTTGGCTTTCTCAGCGGCCTCGGTCAGGCGCTGGAGGGCCTGCTTGTCTTTGCGCAGGTCGATGCCTTCCAGCTTCTGGAACTCACCGGCCAGGTAGTCCACAATCTTTTTGTCGAAGTCATCGCCGCCCAGGTGGGTGTCGCCAGAGGTGGCCAGCACTTCAAACACGCCGTCGCCGACTTCGAGAATGGAGACGTCGAAGGTACCGCCGCCGAGGTCAAATACCAGAATGGTTTCGTTGCTCTTGCGGTCTAGCCCATAGGCCAGCGAGGCCGCCGTAGGCTCGTTGATGATCCGCAGCACTTCTAGACCGGCAATTTTGCCCGCGTCCTTGGTGGCCTGGCGCTGGGAGTCGTTGAAGTAGGCGGGCACGGTGATCACCGCCTGGGTGACCTTTTCGCCCAGGTACTTACCGGCATCGTCGGCCAGCTTGCGCAGCACCTGCGCTGAAATTTCTTCGGGGGAAAACTGCTGACCCGCCTGGGGACAGTCAATCTTGACGTTGTTGCCCACGTTCAGCACTTTGTAGGCCACTTCGGTGGACTCGGTGCCCACTTCGTCGTAGCGACGGCCAATGAAGCGCTTGACCGAATAAAAGGTGTTTTCGGTGTTCATCACCGCCTGGCGCTTGGCGATCTGACCAACGAGGCGATCGCCGTTTTTGGCATAGGCCACCACCGAGGGCGTGGTGCGAAAGCCTTCAGCGTTGGCGATTACGGTGGGTTTGCCCCCTTCCATAACCGCGACCACAGAGTTGGTCGTTCCCAAGTCAATTCCAACTACTTTACCCATAGGTTTTTTCTTTACTCCGGCTTGACAGCTATATCTATAGTGCTGGCAAAGCCCCTTTCCCTGAAGGAGGGGATACCGAACCGTCGAAGGCGGGGTAGGGGTGGGTGGGTGGGCGGGTGGGTGAGTGGGCGGGGGGATGGGTGGGGGGTAGATGGGTGAAAGGGTGGGGGGTAGATGGGTGAAAGGGTGGAGGTGCTTCGCAGCAGCCAAGCCCTGGGAAACACGGACGGCGTTACGTATGCCCTGCGCGAGTGCCAGGATAGGGCCCGTTCAGGCTCCGCCCAGCGGCTAGTCCAACCATGGGCTTTTCGGAGGCTACAGGAGTCGCCCCAGGTTGTGTTCGCCCAGCGTGGTGAGGCGCAGGTTGGCGATCGCTCGTCCATACACCACAATTGATCCCTGGTCGGCCAGTCGCTCCAGCAGGCGCTGGCGATCGTACACCGGCACCCGGCGATGGATCCGTTCAGGGTGAATTCTGCCGCTCAGGCAGGATTTGAGAATCAGCCGCTCGTCGGGGGTGACGGGCCACACCGACAGATGGAGGCCAAGCAGGGTTTTGCCCGTGAGGCTGAGACCAAACTGGGCAATTTCGAAATCGTAGTCAAGCCAGCCCCTGGCTTGCAGTTGTTGGCATGCGTAAGTACGCTTACGGAGCGAACTTTTGACCGCCACGGGCAGCGCCGACAGGGTGGTGCAGGTGCCGCCAGCAGCCTGGAGCTGACCGAGAATGTCCCGTTCGAGAGGGGTTGGGGGATTCGGCAGAGGCTGGGGGGCGGTCATGGGGGCGGCCATGGTTCTGTTGTCCTGAAACGGTTGGCCCAAGGGTGAAGTGTAATGAATAGAGTTGGTTGGAACTAGGACTTGACCAGGCTAATGCTGGCAGGGGTGAGTAGCCTGGGTTTACGGTGCGCGGTTCAAACTTGCCTGCAACCGTAAACCGTGTATCCCTAACCTGTGCCCTCTGGCCTGGCAACTCGCTAGTTCATAATAACTAGTTTTACCGTGCCGCCTGCATCTTACTTACTGTGACCGCTGCTGTGTCTTTGAATTCTCAAACCTACCTGGGGCATAACCAGGAAGCCTATCAGGAGCTGCGCCTGGCCCTTCAGCTCAACCTGCGACGGCAGCTGCTGATTGCGGTGTGTGACGATGTGGCCTTGCAGGAGCAGTTGGCCCAACGACTGGAGGCTAACTTTAGCCCCTTGCCCGAGACAGTACCCCTGTCCCCAGAGGTGCGGGCGCGGCAGTTTACCCTGGTGACGCTGCGGCTGGGCGGCGATCGCCCCGATCTGGTGCGGGAGGTGCTGCTGTGGCTGAAGCAGCAGCGCCGCCTCCAGGACAGCCTGCCCAGCGCCCCCGTGTTCCAAATTGTGGGCATCGATCGGCTTACGGGCCAGTCGCCCACGGTGCAAAATCGGTTTCTGGCCTCGCTGATTCGCGTCGATGCGCTGCTCACCCAGCTCGAATGCCGACTGGTGGTGTGGGTGCCGCGCCCCTGGCTGGGCAAAATTCGCCAGTCGGTACCGAGGTTCTGGCGATCGCGCAGCGGCCTGTTTGAGTTTGTGGGAGAGCCCAGACCGCAGTCGGCTGCCCCGGCTCCAGCCCAGTTCGATGCGCCCCCAGCCCAGACGGCCCCGCCCCAGACGGCCCCGCCCCAGACCGGGCCGGCCCAGACCAGTGCGGCCCCCCAGCCCCCCCTCTGGCAGGTGCTGCGCGACGACCTGGCAACCTTTGAGCAGTCTCCCGAGCCTGGGGGGGTCACGTCGTCGCCGTTGCCCCCGGTGGCGGCGGCCCCAGAAAACGCCGCTGCCCCCACCCAACCGCCTGCGCCGCCTCAGCCCCCCGTCGATTTGCCCGCGCTCATGGACCGGGCAGCGGCCAACGTGTTCGATCGCCCCCAGTCGGCTCCCCCGAGCTATACCGTCCTGGCACCCGGTGCCGATCAGGGCCTATTTTCCAGCGTCATTTTGCCGCCTGTGGGGGCTACCGCCGCTGAGACCCTGGCGGCGCTCCAGCTGGCCGAGCCGGTCTCGCCCCCGCCTGCCCCGGCCCGGCCCGGCCCAACCGCTGAGGCCGAGGCCACTGGCGCCGACAGGGAACGGGACACCCTGCAACTGCCTCCCGACCTGGCCCAGGATGCTGAATTGGTAAACCTGTGGCGCTACGTTCAGGGGCTGATTGACCAGCAGGCCGGGCCATTGACCCTGGCGCGGGCCTACCTGGCCCTGGGGCAGCGATCGCGCGATCGCCTCACGGTGGAGGCCCCGAGCGCCAGCCTGGTGGACTTTGCCATGGCCCTGTACGATCGCGCGATCGTGGGCCTCACCCCAGGCAGCACCGACTGGTGCGACGCCCTCAACGACCTGGCCAGCCTCTACTGGCTCCAGGGGCAGCAGGAGGGCATGCTCGACCCCGCCCCCTGGCTGCGGCGCAGTGCCCAGACCTACGAAAAAGCCCTCCAGGGCGGCCAGCAGGGAATTCCCGCCGACACCCTAGGGCGCATTTCCGGCAACCTGGGCACCGTCTACGGGCTGCTGGCCAATCTGGAGGATCCGGTGCCCTGTCTCGAAAAGGCAGTGGCGGCCTACCAAACCGCCCTGGAGCACAGTCCGGCGGCACAGTCGCCCATCGACTACGCCAACCTGCAAAACAGCCTGGGGGCAATTCACTGGCGGCTGGCCCAGCACCAGGACCCCCGGCACCACCTACCCCTGGCGATCGCGGCCTATAGCGAGGCCCTGGCCCACCGCACCGCCGCCGCAGCCCCCCTGGAATACGCCATGATCCAGAACAACCTGGGCATTGCCTACTGGAGCCTGGCCCAGCACCAGCAGCCCATGGTTTTGCTCGAACGGGCGATCGCCGCCTACCGGGCAGCACTCCAGTACCGCACCGCCCCCGCCGCCCCCGCCGGCTGTGCCGCCACTGCCAACAACCTGGGCACCGCCTACTGGGACCTGGCCCAGCAGGTAGAAGCCTCCGGTAAACGGCAGCCCCTTGTTGCCAAAGACGAGGCCGATCCTGCCGACAGCGAGGGCCAAGCCTCCGAAAAGCAGGAGGACCGCCGCCTGAACGCCCTGCAGCAGGCCGTAGCTGCCTACGAAATGGCCCTGGTCGCCGCCGAAACCGCCCTGCAAGAGTCGCCCACCGCCGCCCTGGGGTTTGACCTGTGGGCCACCTGCCACAGTGCCGGCGTCGTCCACGACCAGCTGGCCCAGGCTCTGCCCAGCGCCGAAACGGAAGCCCGCCAGCACCACCTGGATGCGGCCCTGCGCTACTACCTGCTGGCCTACGAAGGCTGGCGCGACAGCCCGCCCCAGCTGGAGGTGCTGATCACGGCGATGGTATACAACGCCCACCTGACCTACGACCTGTTTGGGATTGCGGGGCAGCAGGCGGTGCTCTCGCAGCTGCCGGGGGAGTTGTTGCCTCAGGTGTTGCGGCGGCTGTAGGGGAGGTGGGTGAGTGGGAGGGTGGGAGAGTGATACCAATTGACCATGCCGCTGACGCGGCACCCCCAACGATGAAAACCTTAGGGTGCATCCGCGCAGCGATGCACCATTGCCAGGGCTATTTTCAGAGCAAATCCAAATCGCTTCACCCCGATTCCAAACAGGAGGATTGCGTAGGGGCATAGGCGAAGCCAAGCCAGAGGCTTTACGGTGTTTGCCCAGCCCAACCGGGGGCAGCCCAGGCGGATTCAGTATAAGAGGGTGGTGGCAAGGGCGTCAGCTCAGAATCTAAAATACAAAATCCAAAATCATTAAGAACCGTCGCGCCTGGCTTCTCAAGGGCAAACCCGTGCATAACAATGGGAAACGTACTTAACGGTTTGCAACATCCCGCCAGAGCATTGCTTTCGTGGGGCTGAAGGAAAGACTATGGCCTACTACTGGTTCAAAGCGTTTCACATTATTGGGGTGGTGGTCTGGTTCGCCGGGCTGTTTTACCTGGTGCGCCTGTTTATCTACCACGTGGAGGCCGAAGCGGAGCCAGAACCGGCCCGGGGCATTCTTAAAAAGCAGTACACCATCATGGAGAAGCGCCTCTACAACATCATCACCACCCCTGGCATGGTGGTGACGGTAGCAATGGCGGTGGGGCTGCTGGTGCAGATGCCTGAGTACCTCAAGGACGGCTGGATGCACGCCAAGCTCGGCCTGGTGGCCCTGCTGCTGGTGTACCACCACTACTGTGGTCGCCTGATGCGGCAGCTGCACCGGGGCGAGTGTGGGTGGTCGAGTCAGCAGCTGCGGGCGCTCAACGAAGCCCCAACTCTGCTGCTGGTGGCGATCGTCATGCTGGTGATCTTTAAGAACAGCTTTCCCACTGGGGTGACAACCTGGCTGATGGTGGGGCTGGTGGTGTTTATGGCGGCAACCATTCAGCTCTACGCCCGCAAGCGGCGGTTAGATAAAGAAAAAGAAGCCCTGGGTGCGGCCCCAGAACCCCAGGCCCTGCAAAATTCCTGACGGTGTTAATTGTCCCTAGTCCAGACCCACACCAGCTGGTCGCTAACGCAATCGGGGTCAATGAGGGAGAGCTATGAGCAGATGGGAGCACTGGCTGTTGCCAGGCATATTGGCCGCTGTCGGAGTTCCTTTTTTGATCGCTGGGGGCGTCATCCGGATGGTGTTGCCCCAGACCATCGCCAGTCATGCCCAGGAGGTGGCCCGCCTGCGGGTGGCCACCGCTGAGACCCTCAACGAGCGGGGGGTACGGGTGCTGTTGGAAGGCTGGGTGAGCAATCGCACCCCGCCCAGCGATCGCCCCCCCCTGGTGGCCTACAACGAGTACCACCAGGTGCGCCGCGAGGGCGAGTTGGAGTGGGATCGGGTGCGCAGCTACACTCCCATCCTCTGGGTGGAGATCCCCGGCGGCGTGGTGGAAATTGAAGTGGGGTACACCCTGCGCTCTACGCGGTCGCGGGTGGAGGAGGGCCGCGCCCGCCGCTACGACGGGTTTCAGGTGGACGATCCGGTGCTGGTGCTGGGCACCCTGACCAGGGCTGGTGACAGGCCCATCGTCAGCGAGGCCCAGATCGGCTTTGAAACCAAGCTGAGCTACCTGGAGTCCCTCGATCGCGAGCAGTTGACGGCGCGCTGGCTGGGGCTGCTGTTTCTGGTGTTGGGCACGGTGCTGACCCTGGGGGCGGTGATCACGGCCTACCTGGTGTGGCGGGGCCGGCTGAACCTGTTCGTCGATGGCTAGCCGCGCAGAGGCGCTGGGGCGATGGTCAGAGACCGGCCCCCAGGGCCATCGCGGCTAAACTACACCGAAGTTTTATGGGGATAGCGCCCGATTGGTGCCACATTGGGCCGTAGCACCTGATCACCCCAAGGCCACCCATGCTCAATCTGGAGATGCTGCGATCGCAACCGCCCATCGACAATCGGCGGCTGACGTTGGCCGCAAACCTGACCACCTTTCCCGAAGAGATTCTCGATCTGGCCGACAGCCTGGAAATTCTCGATCTCTCCCACAACGCTCTCACCACCCTGCCCGACAGCTTTGCCAGGCTCCAGAATCTGCGGATTGTCTTTTTCAACAACAACCGCTTTGAGCGGGTGCCCGAGGTACTGGCCCAGTGCCCCAACCTCTCGATGATTGGGTTTAAGGCCAACCGGATTGCCACGGTGCCCGCCGAGGCGCTACCGCCCAAGACCCGCTGGCTGATTCTGACCGACAACCGCCTGCGATCGCTGCCCGAGGCGATCGGCCACCTGCCCCACCTGCAAAAGCTGATGCTGGCAGGCAACCGACTCCACGCCCTGCCCGAAACCCTGACCAACTGCCAAAACCTGGAGCTGATTCGAATTGCCGCCAACCAACTCGACCAGCTGCCGCCGTGGTTGGTCAGGCTGCCGCGCCTCAGCTGGCTGGCCTACGCCGGCAACCCGTTTTGCCGGGGGGGTACTCCAGTTCATCCAGACCCCCTACCGACGATTCCCTGGCGCGACCTCAGCCTGGAAGAGGTGCTGGGCCAGGGGGCGTCGGGAGTGATTTCACGGGGGCTGTGGCGACAGCCCCAGGGCCAACAGCCGGTGGCGGTCAAGCTGTTTAAGGGAGCCATCACCAGCGACGGCCTGCCCGAGGACGAACTGCGGGCCTGCATTGCGGCGGGCACACACCCGCACCTGATTGCCCCCCTGGGCCAGGTGGCCCAGCATCCCGACCACAAGCAGGGCCTGGTGCTGCCCCTGGTGCCGCCTAGCTACCGGGTGCTGGGCGGCCCGCCCAGCCTGGAGAGCTGTACCCGCGATACCTACCCGGACGACACCGAGTTTTCGCTGACCGCTACCCTGACCATTGCCCGGGGGGTGGCCGCCGCCGCCGCCCACCTGCACGATCGCGGCATTCTCCACGGCGACCTGTACCCCCACAACACCCTGGTCAATCCAGCGGGAGAGGCCCGCCTCAGCGACTTTGGGGCGGCCAGCTTCTACGACCCCGCCAGTGCCCACGCCCCGGCCCTGGAGCGCCTGGAGGTAAGAGCCTTTGGCTGTCTGCTGGAGGACTTGTGCGATCGCACCCCCGCTCCCCCGGCCACCCTGCGCCAGATCCAGGCCGCCTGCCTACAGCCCGACGTTCTGGCCCGCCCCAGCTTTAAGGACATTTTGGCAGCGCTTAGGGCGTTCTAACCCGCCGCTAGGAATTGAATCAAACATCTGCCCTGGCGGGCATAGATAAGCAGGGATAGTGTTTGCCAAGGCCTGAATGGGTATTCTCAAGCCCAGGGCTAGGAAGCGTTGGCTCAGGTTGAGAGGCAGAGGGGACTAGCCCAGTGGGGTTGCACGGCTAGCAGGGGTGCAAGTTTTGAGCAATTTGAATGCCGCTGGCGATGGCCAGACCTACAGTAACCTGACCGCTCAGGTGTTTTTGGCCTACGCGACCGCAGACTGGCCCGATGGCGAACCGCTAGAGCAGCCAGTCGCTCAAGCCGCAGTACGGCCAGGGGCTGCTGCCGTTCAGGCCTTGCGCCAGTTGCTCAGCGAGGCCCAGATCACCTGCTGGGAGTACCCCCAGGTCTACTCCATCGCCCTGCACCCCGAGGTGGCCATATCCCGTGCTGTGGAGTCCTGCGACAACTATCTGCTGGTCCTTACTCCTCACTCCCTGACCGATGCGCTCTGTCTACAGGGGTTGCTGTTTGCCCTCAGCCTCAACAAGCGAATTGTGCCGGTGCTAGCCAAAACAGTCCCCGCCGAGCACCTGCCAGAGCCGCTGCAAACCTTAGACACCATCGACCTGCGTACCGGCGTGCCCCCTCTGGCAGACACCGCTAGTGGCCAACAGCTGCTGCAAACCCTGCACCACGAGGCCAACTACCACCGCGCCCACACTCAGCTTCTGGTCAAAGCGCTCCAGTGGGAGCGGCTGAGTCGCGACTCAGCGCTGCTCCTGCAGGGAGAAGACCTGACAGGTTTTCAGCACTGGCTAGTTGAGGCCAACCAGCGATCGCGCTACCAACCCCTGCGGCTACAGACTCTGTATGTCGCTGAAAGCGCCTGCAACGGGGGCGATCGCACCAATGGCATCCGCCAGGGGATAGGCTGGATCCAGCGCTGGCTAGCCTAGCTCCCTAGCTCGACGCGCTGGTGTAAAACCGCAGGGCAAAGCGCCAAAAGCGGTTCGCTACCACCAGCAGCACCAGGGCCAGCAGGGTCGAGGCCAGCAACCAGCCGCGTCCGCCCTGGCCTAGCATGGTCTGGGCGGGCACCGTGGTGAGAAACGCCACCGGCACCACAAAGGTAAAGAACACCCGATAGGCCACCGGGTAGGCCGCGATCGGGAACCGACCGGCCTCCAGCAGCCCCCGCAGCACCTCGGTGACGTTGTAGATTTTGACAAACCAGATGCTGGTGGCCCCCAGCATAAACCACAGGCTGTAGAGGGTGACCGCCCCTAGGGCCAGGGGTAAAATCGCCAGCCCGTAGTCGGCCCAGCCCAGCCCCAGGCGACTGCCGCCATAGCCGATCATCACCAGGCCGAAGATCACGTCGGGTAGCCCCCAGGGCGAAATAATTCGGGTCGAGAGCCAGAACTGCGAGCTGATCGGCTTGAGCAGCACAAAGTCGAGGGTGCCCTGCTGCACCTGGTTGACGATTTTGTTCAGGTTAGGGATCAGCACCATAGCCGAGAACCCCTGCAGCACGGTGAACAGGCCCAGCACCAGCAGCGCCGCCTCCCAGCTCCAGCCCTCGAACTCGTAGCCGGTGCGGTAGAACAAAAACAGGCCAAACAGACTGCCCGCCAGCCCGCCCAGGCTGATCAGCGCGGTGACCAAAAAATTGAGTCGATACTCCAGCTCAGCGGCGATCGCCGTGCTCCAGAACAACCTCAGCACCTTGAAGTAGCGTTCCATCAGGCCCCCATCCCTGAGTACTGCCGCAGCCCCCGCCGCCATAGCCAGCGATTCAGCCCCCAAAACAGTGCCGACCACAGCACCATGGCCATAAATCCTCGCGCCACATGCTCTGGCCGATCGATCAACAGGCTGGCCGGAAAGTAAATCAGGTAGGGGAAGGGCGTCCACAGCACCACCTCGCGCACCGCGTCGGGAAACAGCGACAGCGGGGCCACCATGCCCGACAGAAAGGTGTAGAGCAAAAACCAGAACTGCTCCAGGGCGCTGGCCCGCTCCGTCCAGAAGGCGGCCAGGGCAAAGGTGTACTGCATGAGAAATCGCAGGCAAAAGGCCAGCGCGATCGCCAGCAGCCCCAGCAGCAGGTTGTCGAGCCGGGGCCACCAGGCGGCGTAGGGGTAGAGCAGCAAAAACAGCCCCACCAGCAAAAAGGCAAAGGGTAGCCGAGCAAACCGCTCCGAAACGTGGCTAAAGAAATGCCGCCAGGCCGGGTCCACGGGCTGCAACAGGTAGGGCGAAAGTCGCCCCTCCACCACCTCGCGCTCAAACTCCCAGATCACCCAGACCACGGTGAACTGGCGCACCAAAAACACCGCCAAGAAGTACCGCACCAGATCCGTCGGACTGAGGTCGAACTGGTCGCCCTGGGCCGCCTCTACCCACAGCCCCATCAAAATCAGCGGAAACGTGCCCGAGAGCACCCAAAACACCAGCTCTGCCCGGTACTCCACCATGTAGGCATAGTACACCGACAGCATGACCCGGGAGATTTTAAGCGCTCGTTTCAGCATAGGGAGTTTCTCAACTGGCTTAGGGCGTGTCATCAATTGTGGCTAAAAGCTTGGCATAGCCATCGCCAGAACCGTGAGGACATGACCGATACTCCTGAAGCGATGGCTATACGCCATTGCGCCGCCCCAGTTCTCAACCGAAGCCGAGGCCGATGTCCTAAGCGAAATGGCCGTCGCTATATATCAAGCTTGGCCAGGCCCGGCCCAAACGACAGGCTAGGGGCTGTAACCCGCAATGTTTCGGTGTTTGGCAGCTAATTGATGACAGCCCCTAGATCCTACCAGGCTGTTACGGTTTGGCCGTTGAGGACGGCGGCGCTCTGTCCCTGGACAGAGATGTTCAAAAAATTAACGGTTTTATAGAGGCATCTTAACCTTGGGCGACAAAATAAAGGGTATTCTGAAGTAGTATTCGGTAACTTTAGATACAGAATTTTTCGGAGACTTCCTATGACTTCTACTCAAGATCGGGCTCGTCGTCTGCTGGTTCGCAATCGTCAGCAGCAGCAGAACCGCCGCGCCACCATGCTGGAGCGCTCGACCAAAGAGGTGCTGCCCCCTGAGACTCTGCTCTAGGCCGGTTTGAGCTGCTGACCCGAAAAAGCTCGATAAATTAATCTGGCATTAACCCCAGGCGTGCCCCCAGTGGCCATGATGAAGCATGAACCATCGAAGCGTTTCTGTAGAAATGCGGTTCGCACCTGACTCACATCCACCAGCCCGACTCAGGTCGGGCTTTTTTGCGGCTGGCCTCGGCAGGGGATGCCTGCCGCGTTCAGATCCGAGCCCTCGCATTTAATGGATACCTCGCCGGGGCAATCGGCTGTTGGTCCCGACAGGAGAGATTAACTGTTAATGCATAGTTAATGCATAGCTGGGTTGAGCAACATCACACTATGCCTTGAGGCCTGCCCCAGCCTCTCCTTGCCATCGCTTTTGGACTGGCCTAATCGCGCAGCACATAGCCGACCCCGCGCATGGTTTGGATCACGCGGCTTTCGCCTTCGGCTTCGAGCTTGAGGCGCAGGTAGCGCACGTAGACCTCAATGATGTTGGAGTCGCCCATAAAGTCGTAGCCCCACACCTGTTCGAGGATGCGATCGCGGGTAAGCACCTGGCGCGGGTTGGTCATCAGATAGTCGAGTAGGTCAAATTCCTTGGCGGTGAGTTCGATGGACCGCGCCCCCCGGCGCACCTCCCGGCTACGGCGATCGAGGGTGAGGTCGCCAAACACCAGCACTTCGGCATCCTGGGGCTCGGTGCGGCGCAGGTGGGCACGCACCCGGGCCAGCAGTTCCTCAATGCTGAAGGGCTTGACCACGTAGTCGTCGGCCCCGGCATCGAGACCCTCCACGCGATCGCTGACGTCATCCTTGGCGGTAAGCAAAATCACCGGGGTAGCGGTGCCGGTCTGGCGCAGGCGACGACAGACCTCGACCCCGCTCAGCCCCGGCAACATCCAGTCGAGCAGAATCAAGTCAGGGGTCTGGTCGCGGGCGGCCATTAGGCCCGAGAGGCCGTCGTGGGCTACCGTGACCTCGTACCCTTCGTAGGACAGCTCCAGCTGCACAAATTTGGCCAGCTTTTCCTCATCTTCGACAATCAAAATACGAGCGCCCATGGTGTCTCCAAATCAAACGGGTAACGATTGGTCCTAGTTCCAACTTATTTTGTGTCAGCTTTCTTGGGCAACGGCCTTCTGCCATTCAACGATGAGGCAATCAGCAGATTGCGCACCCAGTTATTGTGATAGCGGAAACCGTTGAGTTGTTCAAAGGGGCATAAGCAGCCATCCATCGCTGTCCGAGTTTTGCGACAAAATGGATGAAAGTTCCAGAGTAATGCCATGGCTCGACTGGATTGCTCGGCGGAGCCCCATTTCCCGTGGAAATTTTGCATGGCATATAAGGTGCCATGTAGACCAGGATGGGGCGGTAGACGGCTACGTCTACCGGGGCGCAACAGCCGATGGCATGTGGGGGCAATACTTTGCAGCCACCGCCTCCCCTGAGAAGCCCGTTCGACCCCAGCAGCGGCAGGATTATTTCTATCCCAGCCGAACCGGACAGCCTCTGGTAAAGGTGACGCGGGTAGATCGGGGCAACGGCGCGAAGTTTTTTGTGCAGTACCACTGGAACGGGCAGCAGTGGATCAAGGGGTTAACCCCTGAGATTAGAGCCCAGGTGCCGATTTACCGCTACCGGGATGTCCAGAATGCGATCGCTATGGGTCAACCCATCTGGATGGTGGAGGGAGAAGGGTGGCCGTTCCAGGCTCAACCGCCCCAGCGTCTTCAGCGGCGGAGGTGAGCGGTAGGGCACCCGTATTTTGAGCCGACGGCGTGGAGTTCAGAGTCACGGTGCAACCATATGCTGAAACGACATTGGACAGGATCGTTGCGCCAAAGCTTTAACCTATCGTAAGCCTTAGTATCTCAAGTGTGCCCCCCAGAACTGTCATGCCGATCACGGTTTGCCTGGCCCTGCCAGGGAACCATCCCTAGGACTAGTTTATTTTTCAGGCCCTATTCCGTAGAATCAGGCCAGTTACCTGTACTGGGGAAGTAGCGGTGAAAGCATTTGTGGCCGGTGCGACCGGCGCGACTGGCTCAAAAATTGTGAAGCAACTCGTCAGTCGCGGCGTGCCGGTCGTCGCATTCGTCCGCAATGCCGCTGCGGCTCGCTCTCAACTGCCCCCCGAAGTCACCCTGGCGGAGGGCGATGTGACCGATAAAGACAGCATTCGCAGGGCCATGGCAGGCTGCACGGTGCTGCTCTCTGCCACCGGAGCCCGTCCCGGCTTTGACCCCACCGCCCCCTACCAGGTCGATTTTGAAGGCACCAAAAACCTGGTCGATGTCGCCAAGGAGATCGGCATTGAGCACGTCGTCATGGTGTCGTCCCTGTGTGTCTCCCGCTTTTTCCATCCCCTCAACCTGTTCTTTTTGATCCTCTACTGGAAGCACCAGGCCGAAGCCTACCTGCAGGCCAGCGGCCTTACCTATACCATCGTTCGCCCCGGCGGCCTGAAGGAGGATGACACCGACGGCCGAGCGCTGATTATGGCCCCAGCCGATACCCTGTTTGAGGGCAGCGTGTCGCGTCAAAAGGTGGCCCAAACCTTTATCGCCTGCGGTTCCACGCTTCCGTCGTTGCTTGGCCATCGGGTTGGCCTCCTGAGCGCTTTCCCTCTATTTTACTCGACACAAACTCGGGGGGAACTAGGATTGGTCATGCAGGGGGATGCGAAGGGTAAATACACTGCCGCAGTTGGGCTGCGACTGTACGCTAATCTGGCCGGCCATCGCCTCCACCAGCGATCGCACCAGGGTGAGCCCCAGTCCCGTTCCGCCGCTGCTGCGGGAGCGGGTCTCATCGACCCGGTAAAAGGGCTCAAAAATATCGCCCTGGCAGGGAGCCGGAATGCCCGCCCCCTGGTCCTGCACCTGAATCGCAGCCCAGCCCGCCTCGGCCGTGAGCGAAACCTGGACCGGCTGCTGCGGATCGCCGTAGCGGAGGGCGTTGTCGATTAGCTCCACCAGGGCCGTGTGGAGCTTCTGGCGATCGACCCGGGCAACAACGGGGGTCCAGGCGGCAACCCTCAGGCGGTCTACCGCGCTGGGCTGGGTGGCGGCGGCGATCGCCACAGCCCGGTGGACCACATCCTGCAGGGGAGTGGGCTCCAGATTTAGCACGCCCGGACCGTTGGTCAGTCGGGCCAGATCGAGAATTTCGCTCAGCATGCGGGTGGTGCGGCTGGCCTCGGCGGCGGCGATCTCCAGCCCCTCCCGCTGGGCGGCAGTGAGATTTTGCCCCCGCCGCAGCGTGCTCTCCAGATAGCCCTGCACCAGCGACAGCGGCGTACGCAGCTCGTGGGAAACATCGTTGACCAGGCGCTTTTGCTGGCCCCAGGCTTTGTCCAGGCGAGCCAGCATCAGGTTATAGCTGCGCACCAGTTCCTGCAGCTCGGTGGGGGCCGACTCCAGGTTGAGGGGCCGATCGAGGGTGTCGGCGGTGACCTGGCCCGCCAGCCGGTTCAGACGCCGAATAGGGCTGAGGGTGCGGCGAATGTAGAGGGCAAAGGCGATGGACAGCAGGCTAATCAGCCCCAGGCTGGTGAGCAGCAGCATCCGCACCAGCTGCTGTAGGCCCTGGTACTCGGCGGTGACATCGGCGGCAATGTACAGGGTGGCCGGGGCCAGCCCAGGAACATCCAGGGGGCTGGCGCACACCACCAGCCGCCAACCCTGCACCGTCATAAGTTTCACCCCCGCCGGAATGGCGGTGCTGAGCAGGGCTGCGCTCACCCCCGAGGTTTGCCACGACCCCATGGTCAGGGTTTCTGACTGAACCAGCCGCAGGCCGGGGGCGGTTTCTACCCAAATCGCTAAGTCGCCCGTGGCCCGGTAGTTGACGACTCTTTCCAGGGCCTCCTGGGGGGGCATTCTCTGGCTGTAGTAACGGACGTCTTCCTGCAGGCGATCGGCCATCAGGGCGGTTCCCTGGCGGTAGCTGTTGAGCAGAATCTGCTGCATCCGCCAGCCCATCCAGGCCGCTAGAGCGCCAATCCCTACCAGCGAGGCCAGCACCACCCCAGCGGTCAGGCGGGTTTGCAGCGACCCCGGATCGATGGTGTGCCCGCGGCCCAGGTGGCGAACGGAGTCAATCAGTTGATGCCCAAAATGCGCCATAAATACGTGTCTACAGGGAAGGCTAAAACGCCGCTTAACGACCTGATATTGACTCTAGCAGCCCATTCTGAGAACAGGCTGATATGGCTCTCCAGGCATACTTACGCGATTCTCAGGCCGATCTCAGGGGAGCGAGATTGAATGGAACTGTCAACTCAGGGAAAAGCATTTGGGCTTGGTCACCTCAAGCCTTTCGTCAGTCAACTACCGTCCTCTCATTTCACCCAAAGGCCACCTGAAGCTATGTCAATTAAACTTAAATCGCGGCCGGTGTCGGCTACCACGCTGCGCTTTTTGCTGGGGCTAGGCATAGGAGCGGTGCTTCCTCTAACTTTGGCGGTCGCCGAAATGATCGCTGCGCCCATGACAATCGCACTTATGCTCATGCTTCCCATGCCCGTCACCCAGACGACTACGATGACCACCGATCTATCCCTGATTGGCTCTCTCCAGCAGCAGCTGGTGCAGGCGCTAGCCTGGATTGACGGGCTGGGGGCGATCGCCCCCCTGGCCTTTATCCTGCTCTACATCGTCATTACCGTGGCCTTTGTGCCGGCCTCGGTGGTGACCCTGGGGGCCGGGGTGGTGTTTGGGGTCGTTAAGGGCTCCCTCCTGGTCTTTGTGGGGGCCATGCTGGGGGCAACGGCGGCCTTTTGGGTCGGTCGCTACCTGGCGCGCGACTGGGTGGCCAGCAAAATTGCCCACAGCCCCCGATTTCAAGCCATCGACGACGCGATCGCCAGGGAGGGGCGCAAAATCATCTTTTTGCTGCGGCTGTCGCCGGTCTTTCCCTTTAACCTGCTCAACTATTCCCTGGGGCTGAGCCAGATCTCGCTCAAAGATTATGTCATTGGCTCGGTGGGTATTCTGCCCGGCACCATTCTGTACGTTTACCTGGGGTCGCTGGTGGGCAACCTGGCCACCGTGGGCACCAGCGACGGTAGCCAATCCCCCCAGGCCGCCACAGTCCAGTGGATTGTTCGGGTGGTGGGGTTGGTAGCCACGGTGGTCGTGACCCTCTACATTACCCGCCTGGCCCGTCGCGCCTTGAACGAAGCCCTGCCCGAGGAGCCAGTCAGCCCCGAAAAGCCCTAGGCCATGTCATCAATTTACGACAGGCTAGGGGCTATAACCCTTAATTTTGGGACGTTTGGCAGCTAATTGAGAACAACCCCTAATGGTCTGTCAAGACTTATTTTGTAGGCTGGGTGGCGCGCTAGCAGAACCCAACAAGGCTGGCTGCTGTTGGGTTTCACTTCGTTCCACCCAACCTACGAGAACCCTAATTTTTAGCCTTGACGCTGCACTAGCCCAGAGCGATGAGGAATTAGCGGCGATCGCGGATTGGCCGATCGGCCTCAATGCCTTGCTCTAGCTTGTACTGGGTGATCAGCTGGTTCATTTTGTGGCGCATTTTGAGGTGAGTTGCTACCCCCTCGTAGGCGTAGCGGTTGAAGCCGCCCTGGTCGATCAGCTGCCTCAGGTAGTTGACCCGATCGCCCGGGTTGGGGTGCGACGCAAACCAGGTCACGCCCCGGTTGCCGTACTCCGCCTCCAGGGTGACCATCAGGTTGTGCAGACCGTCGGCGGCGTAGCGGTTGTTGGCCAGCAGCTTGGTGCCCAGAATGTCGGACTGGCGCTCCATGTCGCGGGAGTAGCTGGAGACAATCAGACCAGCGGCAATGTTGGCCACCTCAGGAATGGGAATAAACGAGGCCAGGCTGGCGGTGAGGTTGCCCTGGGTCACCATTTGGAAGCCGTGGGAGAGCACCGCATGGGCAATTTCGTGGCCCAGCAGCCCCGCCAGCTCAGCTTCCGAATGGCTTCTGGTAATAGCTCCGGCGTGGATGAAGATCTTGCCGCCGGGCAGGGCAAAGGCATTGAGGCTGTCGTCCATGATCACCTCAAAGCTGTAGTCAAACTCGTCGCGCCCCGCCAGAGCCGCCAGCCGCTGGCCCATATCGTTGACGTAGGCCCGAATTTCGGGATCGTCGACAATGGGTAGCTGGCGCTTTACCTGCTCCGCCACCTGGTGGCCCAGGCCACTTTCCCCCTGCATCATCAAAATGCCGGAGTTGAGGGCGCTAAATGGCCCCAGCAGCCCCCCGGTCAGAATGTACCCCGCCGCCCCGGTGATGATGTTCGACACCAGGTTGCGGGTCAGGGTCTGGTTCATGGCCCCCCGGAAGCGATCGAGGTTTTGGCGGGCTAGGGCGCTCATGGCCTCCGCTTCAGGGTGCTCGGGGTTGAGAATGGCGAACTGGTTGGCGGTGATGGCGGCCTCAATCCACTGCTGGCGGGCCATCTGCACTTCGGCCTGGGCCTTGAGCAGGTCTGGGTTGAAGGGGTAGCGGGCGACCGCCGCCTCCAGCACCCTCAGTGCCTCGTCAGCGCGATCGTTCTGCACCAGGTAGCGGGCGTAGAGAGCCTGCCCCGGCAAAAACTCAGGGTAGTTTTTAACCAGCAGCTCCAGGGGGACCAGCACCCGGTTGGGAAAGCCCGACTCGGCTCCGGTCTGGGCCTCGCGCCAGTAGACCTGCCCGGCGGGGGGCAGCTCGGCGGGGTCCGTCAGGGGGGCGATCGCCTCCTCTGGGCCAGTCTCGGCCAGCCACTGAGGGTCCTTGGCGGCCCGGTAGAGCAGGGTGGCATCGGCGCGATCGCCCCCCTGGTAGAGGCGATCGGCCTCCATCAGCACCTCGCTGCGCTTGGCCTGCTCCGGCGAAAGCCCCGCCAGCAGCAGGGCCCGACCCACCGGGGTATTGATGTCCAGCTCCGCAGTACTGGCCCCCTCGGCCTCGGGCACTAGGGCCGGAATATCGGGTTCTTTGGGCGGCAGCTTGAGGGTGCCGTCGGGTTGCTCCCCGTCACCGGTAGGTAGCGTGTGCGGGGGCCGGGAGGCGGGGTCCACCTGGAGGGTGTCGTTGACCAGGGTATCGCCCCCTACGCCAGGGTCGGCGGCCAACCCTGGCCGTAGCCCCAGCCCCTGGCTCAGCAGCACCGCCCCCAAAATGCTGGCCAGCAATACCGTCAGAAAACGCCTTGATCGCCGCATAGCTTCTCCCTAAATCGATGCTCTGGTCGCTTGAAAATGGAGGTATGGGGGCATATTGCACGACGCTGGGGCCGTCGCCAGGTTCCCGCCCAGCCCTTCCATTCTGACCAAAGCTTTGCCAAGCCAGAATCGGTGATCTTATAATTTTGTTAAATAAATGTAACGCCAAACCTGTGACCCCGGAGCCCCATGACCCTAGACACTATTCAGCCCTGGCTCAACTTTGTTCATCCCATCACCATGTGGCTGCTGCTGGCCATCACCCTTTACGCCCTCTACCTTGGGATTCAGGCTCGCCGCACGCGCCTGGCCGATGCCGAAACCCGCAAAGAACTGATCAAAGGTAAGTTTGCCCTCAAGCACCACAAGGTGGGCTCTGTCTTGCTGGCGTTTATGGTGATTGGCACCGTGGGCGGCATGGGGGCTACCTACCTGGAGGCGGGCAAGCTGTTTGTGGGGCCTCACCTGCTGGTGGGCCTGGGTATGGCCACGCTGATTGCGGCTTCGGCGGCGCTGGTGCCGTTCATGCAAAAGGGCAGCGAAACGGCTCGGCTCACCCACATCAGCCTCAACATTGTGCTGGTGGGGCTGTTTGGTTGGCAGGCGCTGACCGGCATGCAGATTGTGCAGCGGCTGCTGTCGGACCTGCAGAGCACCGCTGGATCCTGATACGCGCTTGTATGGCAAGGCCCCCGTGGGGGCCGTCAGGTGTTAACGCCTTGCTGATAGTGGCGGAATCCAAAGCCTGGGGTTCACGGTTTGAGGTCTGCGGTTCAAGGCCAACCGTGCACCTGAAACCGTGTACCTGAAACCCTACTGACCCGTCATTATTTAGCTCGACAGATCACTGGGACTGGTTATCCTGAGGCCCGTGACCGGCTCTGCGGCCCCAGTTTGACCAGAAATAGTGACCCCGGTAGCTCTCGGGCAGGGGCAGGTGGTGGCTGTGGTGAAAGTCCTCCTGCACTTTGCGGGTGAGCCGCTTGGAGACCTGGCGCACCACCTGGTTGAGCAGGCGATCGCCGGAGGACTTCAGCAGCGATCGCGGCACCGAGTTGAGCAGGCGCGGCATGTGAATTTTGACCGCCAGGCTCAAATCCCAATCCACCTGAGTCAGCGCGATCGCTGGCGGCGTGGCCTCTGGACCGGGCTGCAACCACATGACGGCGTGGAAATCGACGTCATAGCCGGGCGGTACGTAGCCGGGCACCGGCATGGTGTCGATGCGGTAAACCTGGTGGTCAAGGGGTGACAGGTAAAGCCCCACCTTCGGCTCTACCTCGTAGCCCAGCACCGAAAAGTGACCGACCACCAGCGCATAGCCGTGATCGGAGATGGGCTCGACCTGCATCGGCTGGGCACAGCGGGTAAACCAGCCCCGATGACTGTTCAGGTAGCGCCCCACCGTGTCGATATCGGCGGCCATGTCCATTTTGCCAGCGTAAAACCCCTCCAGCACCAGCGTCTCCCCGGTCGGGGGAGCGAGGGAAGGCTCCCCGGCGATCGCCTCCTGGGGCAGGGGGGTGGCCGTTCCAGGCTCAACCGCCCCAGCGTCTTCAGCGGCGGAGGTGAGCGGTAGGGCACCCGTATTTTGAGCCGACGGCGTGGAGTTCAGAGTCACGGTGCAACCATATGCTGAAACGACATTGGACAGGATCGTTGCGCCAAAGCTTTAACCTATCGTAAGCCTTAGTATCTCAAGTGTGCCCCCCAGAACTGTCATGCCGATCACGGTTTGCCTGGCCCTGCCAGGGAACCATCCCTAGGACTAGTTTATTTTTCAGGCCCTATTCCGTAGAATCAGGCCAGTTACCTGTACTGGGGAAGTAGCGGTGAAAGCATTTGTGGCCGGTGCGACCGGCGCGACTGGCTCAAAAATTGTGAAGCAACTCGTCAGTCGCGGCGTGCCGGTCGTCGCATTCGTCCGCAATGCCGCTGCGGCTCGCTCTCAACTGCCCCCCGAAGTCACCCTGGCGGAGGGCGATGTGACCGATAAAGACAGCATTCGCAGGGCCATGGCAGGCTGCACGGTGCTGCTCTCTGCCACCGGAGCCCGTCCCGGCTTTGACCCCACCGCCCCCTACCAGGTCGATTTTGAAGGCACCAAAAACCTGGTCGATGTCGCCAAGGAGATCGGCATTGAGCACGTCGTCATGGTGTCGTCCCTGTGTGTCTCCCGCTTTTTCCATCCCCTCAACCTGTTCTTTTTGATCCTCTACTGGAAGCACCAGGCCGAAGCCTACCTGCAGGCCAGCGGCCTTACCTATACCATCGTTCGCCCCGGCGGCCTGAAGGAGGATGACACCGACGGCCGAGCGCTGATTATGGCCCCAGCCGATACCCTGTTTGAGGGCAGCGTGTCGCGTCAAAAGGTGGCCCAAACCTGTGTAGAGGCGCTGTACCTGCCCCAGGCCCGCGACAAAATTGTCGAAATTGTCGCCCAGGAAAACGCCAACCCTCAGCCCTACGAAGCCCTGTTCGCCGGAGTGGCCTAGGGGCCGTCATCCGGTGTGACCCTGGCCCAAGCATCGGCAAACGGAACCATTACAACGCCCCTGCCTGACTCACTTACCATGGAACCAGCACAGGAGACCAGTGATGGCAGACTTTAGCCGCACCTGGTGGGGCAAGAACTTCATCGAGGCGATCGAGCGGTTGACCGACTCGGGCCGATTGCAGCGGGGGCGCTCCTACGCCCGAGGCGGCAAGGTCAAGAGCTTTGAGATCGACGGCAGCCTGGTTACAGCCAAGGTGCGCGGGTCGGTGAACCCCTACTTTGGGGTGACCAAGGAACCGACGTACACCACCACCATCAACTTTACGCCGATTAGCAAAGTCCAGTGGGCCGCTGCGATCGCCCTGGTCGCCTCCAAAGCCAGCCTGATCTCCCGGCTGTTGCTGAACGAAATGCCCGACACCATCGAAGACAGCTTCCAAACCCTGGGGCTAACCCTGCTGCCCGCCAGCGGCAAAGACTTTAAGACCCAGTGCTCCTGCCCCGACTACAGCAACCCCTGCAAACACATCGCCGGGGTCTACTACCTGATCGCCGCCGAGCTGGATCGCGACCCGTTTCTGCTGTTTGAGCTGCGCGGCCTTTCGCGGGCAGCCCTCAAAGCCGAGCTGGCCAAATCGCCCCTGGGGCAGGCCCTCTCAACAGAACTCTCGGCCCAGCAGCGATCGCCAGAACCGCTCGAGCAGTACTACACCCAACCCCAACCCGTTGAGGCATCGGCCCTCAGCCTGAAAGACTTTTGGCAGGGGGAGAAGCGCTTGCCCCAGACCATTGAAGTGGCCACGCCCTCGGCAGTCCCGGCCATTCTGGTCAAAAAGCAGGGCGACTTTCCCGCCTTCTGGAATCGCGACAACTCTTTTATAGAAGCAATGGAAGCTCTCTACGATCGCGTTCGCAGCAAAAACAAAGACCGCCTGTAGGGATCCAACCGATCAGAACCCAGGGTTTTGCTTAGCTTGGGCCACATCTCTTGAGCAAAGGTCAGCAAAACCCTCGGATCTGGGCAGCTTCTACGCTGCCTCAGCAAAAACCGCTACAGGCACCCGCTTGTAGGCCGGGGTGCCCGCTCGGGGCTCGATCCGCGCCTTCATCAGCACATTGGCCTCGGGGTAAAACATCAGCGCCGCCCCCGATCGCACCTCTCCGTAGATAATCTCGATGCCGTCGAGCTGGCCCGCATCCCCGCGCACGCTCACCCGCTGGTGCTGGCAAAAGCCCGCCCGCTGAGCATCGGCGGGGTTGATCAAAATGCAGTGGCGGTGGGGCATACCCCGATACTCATCGGCCTCTTTGTAGACCACGGTGTTGTGCTGCCCGTAGCTGCGCCCCGTGATCAGCGCCAGCACCATAGCGGGATGCTGGGCATCAGATAGGCCAAACTCTTGCAGCGTCGGCAGCCTCAGCTGGGGCAGGGGGGTGAGCTGCATTGCGGCTTTCCCCGAGGGGGTGGGGAATTTGGGCTCTAGAAAAATTCGCCCGCCGATGGTGAACTCGGTCTGGGTCTCGTCAATCTCGCCAATTTTTTCGTAGCCGGGAATGGTTTGGGCAATGAGTTGACGCACGTAGCGGGTGTCGTGCAGCCGCCGCCAGTCAATGGGGCGATCGCCGTGGATGCGGTGGGCCAACTCTGCCAGAAAGTCGATCTCCGTTACCAGGTCAGCGTCTTTTAAGTGGGTTTTGCCCGGACTGTTGAGCCGCACATAGTTATTGCCCGACTCCACGGTGGTAGGGTGGGGGTTCTCGAACCGGGCGTAGACCGGCACGACGATCGTGTTTTGCCGGGCTAGGCCGTGGAAGTGGCCCTGGTTGGGCTTGGTGGCCAGGTAGATGATCGTGTCGATGTTGCCCAGGGCGCGTTTGGCCTGGGTGAGGTCGGGGTTGGCGGCGTAGAGGTTGCCCCCCAGGCACAGCAGGGTATCGACTTCGCCCCGGTCGGCGGCTTCGATCAGGGCGCGGGCGTCGTAGCCGGGTTCGCGCCGCAGCGATCTGCCCAGCAGCTGCTCCAGCGCCTCGCGGATTTTGTCCTTGAGGTGGGCCGTCACCCCCATCGAGCCAAACCCTTGCACGTTGGAGTGGCCGCGAATCGGCATCAGGCCCGCGCCGGGCTTGCCCACGTTGCCGGTCATCAGGGCGGTGTTGGCGATGCTGTAGATGTTGTCCACGCTGTTGGCCTGGTGGGTGATGCCCATAGCCCAGGCAAAGACCACGTTCTGGCTGCTGTGAATCAGCTCGGCGGCGGCCACAATTTCCGCCTGGGGCAACCCGCAGGTGGCGACGATCGCATCCCACTCCGTAGCCGCCACCTGGTCAACTACCGCCTGCCAGTTCTCGGTGTGGGCCTTGAGGTAGTCAAACTGCACCCAGCCCCGCTCCAGCAGCACCTTTTGAATGCCCACAAACAGGGCCAGGTCGCTGCCGGGAATGGGCTGCAAAAACAGCGAGGCAATCTCTTGGCCCTGCACCAGCCGCAGCGGGTGAGCCGGGGAGCCAAACTTGACCAGCCCCACCTCTCTGACCGGGTTGATGACAAGAACTTTGCCCCCTCGATTCCGGGACGGATCGCTTCGCGAATCGCGCAGTTCAATCAGCTCATTCATCAGCCGGGGATGGTTGGCCGGGGCGTTGGAGCCCACCAGCACCACGCAGTCGGCCTGGCGCAGGCTCTCCAGGCTGACTAGGGACGTGCCGGTGCCAAACACTTTGTTGAGGCTGACCGTGGAGGGGGCGTGGCACAGGTCAGAGCAGTCGGCCAGGTTGTTGGAGCCCAGGGCCCGCACCATCAGCTGGAGCAGAAAGGCGGCTTCGTTAGACGATCGACCCGAGCTGTAGGAGGCCACCCGCTCCGGCGGCAGGGAAAAGCCAGCGGCGGCAATCTGGTAGATCTCCTCCCAGCTGATGCGCTCGTAGTGGTCAGACCCGGCCCGCCGAATCACCGGAAAGCTAAGGCGACCCAGGCGATCGGCCTGGCGGGAGGTGAGCGCTTGCAGGTCTGAGATAGTGCGGCGATCGAAGAAATGGCACCTCAGGCCCGGCTGCAGTTCCGAGGCGATCGCCTGCACGCTTTTCATGCAGCGCTGGAGCGGTTCTTCCAGCTCGTTGGCAAAGCCGCCCTTTTGCCCCCCGGTACCCCAGGCGCAGGACAGACAGGCGCTCTTGTGAACCAGCGTCTGCCAGATCTTCGGCCCCTGGATCGACAGGGTTTTTTCGGCCCAGTACTCAATCACCGGCAATCCGCCCCCCACGGCGGGGGCATGGATGGTGTCATCCGTAGCCGCGATCGGGCTGGTGGGCACTGCGGCCGAGGGGATCACGCCAGCGCTGGGTCGGTGGGGTTCGGTCATGGTCAAATGCTCACAACAGCCGCTCTCCATCACTATAGCGAGGGCTTTGCAGCCAGGCCTATCAACCCAGGGGGTAGATTACTAGCCGCTTCGTAGTCGTTCCGCATCGGCTTTCGGCACCGTTTGCGGCTAATTTCCCTCGATCGAAGGACGTTCTCCCAGCTTGCATTTGGCAAATTATATAAAGAAATATTTCGCAAAAGGAGGTTTCTTTTGAACCATCTGAGCAAAGCTTTGCTGAGTCTTGCCGTAGTTGGCACCGCGATCGCAGGGGCAACCCCAGCCATGGCCCAAGTTATCCAACTGGGGGATCAGGCCGAATTTGACCTGGGGGGAAACCGCAACCCCGAGCTGCGCCCCAGCCTATCCACCGATGGGAACCAGCTGAATATTCAAATTCAGGAACAGCCCCAGCCAGAAACTCGCTTTCGGTTCGACGGCGATCGCATCGAAATCCGTCAGGAACAGCCCGCCCCCAGAGACCGACTCAACCTGACAGTGCCGATCGAAACGGATGAATAAGCTGCGATCGCAGCCGCCCCCAACCGGGGGCATTCTATTTTTTTTTCAAACAACCAAAGCGGGCTAAAAATCATCAATCAGGCCACTCAAGCGAGATAAAACAGGGTCGTCGGGAACCGCTTCGACTTCCTCAACATAATGGCCAACCTCTGGAGCTGGCGAAGAATCCACTACGGCAGGGACGCCTGAGCCTGTCAAATCAGCTACCTGGAGAGACAACTGTGCCAGCTGAGCTTCCAACCGCTCTAGCCGATTTTTCTCTTGGGCAAAAAACCGCTGCTCCACGCTGTGCATCTGAGCTTCAAGGGCCTCAAGGCGCTTGTCTGCGGATTGTGGTGGGCCAGAGTAGGGGTGGTTACTCAGTAAAAGCTGGTGGAGGGCTTCCTTGCAAAGGCTGCTAAAGCTCAAGCCCGGCTGTCTGCTCAGCTCAGCGTTGATAGCCGCCAGGAGATGTTGGTCAAGCTCATTTTGACGAAACAGAACCAGCCTTTTCGTCTGACGTAACCACTTCAATACCATTCTTCTCGTCCCGAAACCATGATGCCACCCGTTAGTATCGCGGGTGCGTCACCGCCAGGCGGGACGCACCCCACAGCATCTAAACCCTAGGCAGCAGCTCGAGTCGCCCGGGCCGATGCCACTTGGGCCTCCCCATAGATGTACTGACCCAGGGCATTGGCCTGGCGGCAGGGGGTAGCCAGGTGGGCGTTGATCTTGGCCTCTCGCAGCAGGCGCTGAATGTCTTCCCAGAAGAACTCGCCGCCGCCGCCGGTGAGAATCACATCGGTGACGCGCTCGGGCAGCCAGGCCAGCAGCCGGTTACACATCTCCCGCGAGAATGTCTCCTTGAGGTTGGGCAAAATGTCGTCCAGGTTGGTGGGTCGATTGGCCCCGCGAGGACGGTAGAACCGCTGGCCCTGGGGCTGATTGACGGCGGCGATCAGCGCCAGGGACTGGCTGTCGGCCCCCTCGATCTGGGCCGCTACCTGCTCGTAAAACTGGCTCATGGCAAAGGCCTCGCTCCGGGATACCCCCCGCGCAAACCGGAAGTTGTCGACCATGATACAGTCGGTGGTCTGATGGCCAATATCGACGATCGCCACCGGCAGCTTGGTAAAGTCCACACTGGCATCCTTGGTTTCCTGCACCTCATTCCAGAGAATGCTGCCGTAGCCTTCGGGCATCACCCACACCTTAGCGATCTCAATGGTGATTTGCTCGCCGCGATAGCCCATCACATGGGGGCCCAGCAGCAGGCTCATCAGCTGCTCTTTCTCGCGCTCAAACTGATCCTGGGAGTGGTAGGGCAGCCCCAGCACCACCGAAATCTCACCCCGCAACTGAAAGTACCCAACACAGGCCAGAACCTTGACCAGGGCATCGTTGACCTTCGACTGGCCCACCCCCAGATTGGCGCCAAAATCTTCGGCTAGCTGGCCCATGGCATAGCCGCTGCCCTGGTAAACCATCCAGATGTCCGAGAGGGGATCCGTCGCCCGAGCCTCAAACGCGCCCCCCTGCACCTGTTCCATCGACAAATGCTTGACGTTGGCCGGAATAAACACAACGCTACCGGGGTCGCGGCTGATGGAGGTTTTAGTCGAGGTCCGGCCCAAATCGACGCTGAGAATGGATTTGGGTAAACCACCGGCCTCTCTCACCGCTGGGGCATCTTCCGAGGGCTTTACCAGCGGTGCCTGGTTCATCGGTATAGAAGCAGCTTGTGACATGGTCATTAGATTCTGAACCCTTTATCGAGCTTCACAAACACCACCAACCTCACACCCCCACAGCAAAGCCAGGCCAAAATCGTTCACAACTTTGACGGGAATCGGTTTCAGACTTGATGGCTAACTGTCCAAGACTCTTAAACTGACAAAGTGTTCCGAAAAAAATGTTTATTTTCCAGACAGCGATTTGCCATTACAATAAACAAATTTTTGTGGATTTTTCGGGTCGTCGCCGCATCAGTACTCTCACCTGTGACAAGTCAAAAAAATCACAGGGATTGTCCATCACAGTCCATCAGTTCTAACTTCTCGACCTATTTGTGTGATTTCTATCGTCATCTCTCCGCTGACAGAATAAGCAGAGTTGATGATTCCGGTCCCTAGTCTGGGGTACATCCCACTTCTGTCATCCTGAGCGGAACGGAGTGTAGCGAAGGATCTTCAGTCCTTGCGCAAGATCGAGATTCTTTACTTCGCTATCGCTACGTTCAGAATGACATTTGCAAAACTGGGATGCGCCCCCTAGTCTGTCTGCTAGATCGTTTTCGATGGCCGTAAATTCATAGCCTGAGGCAGCTTGATCAAGCGCAGTTTCTGGCGACAAAAAAGCTCGACTGATGCGATCAGCCGAGCCTTTGTATTTACCCTAAGGGCTATCATCAATGGCCTCGGATGGCCAAAGAACCAACGCTGCTAGCCCCTAACCCGCTGTTTGGGGCTAGCCCAGGCTGGGCCTGCCCTGGCGGATTTAGTAGTCGAAGTCGCCGCCCATGCCAGCGCCAGCGCCAGCGGCGGGAGCCTTGGGCTCGGGCTTGTCGACCACGATGCACTCGGTGGTCAGCACCATGGAGGCGATGGAAGCGGCGTTTTGCAGACCGGAGCGGGTCACCTTAGCCGGATCGACAATGCCAGCCTCGAACATATCGACGAACTGGTTGTTGGCCGCGTCGTAGCCGACGGTGAAGTCCTTCTCCTTCACCTGCTCGACGATCACCGCGCCATTGAAGCCCGCATTCTCAGCGATGCGGCTGAGGGGGGCCGTCAGGGCGCGGGTGACGATCTGGGCACCGAGCAGCTCTTCGCCGCTGAGGTTGTCGCTGGCCCAGGCTTCGAGCTGGGGTGCCAGGTGGGCCAGGGTGGTGCCGCCGCCGGGGACGATGCCCTCTTCTACGGCAGCCTTAGTGGCGTTGATAGCGTCTTCGAGGCGCAGCTTGCGGTCCTTCATCTCGGTTTCGGTGGCGGCCCCGACTTTGATCACGGCTACCCCGCCGGAGAGCTTGGCCAGGCGCTCCTGGAGCTTCTCTTTGTCGTAGGTGGAGTCGGTTTCGTCGATCTGGCGGCGGATTTGCTCGCAGCGGGCCTTGACATCCTTCTCGTTGCCCTCGGCGACCACGGTGGTGGTGTCCTTGGTGATGGTGATGCGGCGGGCGCTGCCCAGCATATCCACCTTCACATTGTCGAGCTTGAGGCCGGTGTCTTCAGAAATCACCTGGCCGCCAGTCAGCACAGCGATGTCTTCGAGCATGGCCTTGCGGCGATCGCCAAACCCAGGCGCTTTCACAGCGGCCACATTCAGCACGCCGCGCATGCGGTTCACCACCAGGGTGGCCAGGGCCTCTTTCTCAATGTCTTCGGCGATGATCATCAGGGGCTTGCCGGAACGGGCCACCTGCTCGAGCACGGGCACCAGGTCCTGCACCAGGGCGATTTTCTTGTCGGTGAGCAGAATGTAGGGGTCCTCCAGCACCGCTTCCATGCGCTCGGTGTCGGTGACGAAGTAGGGGGACAGGTAGCCCTTGTCGAAGCGCATGCCTTCGGTGACCTCCAGTTCGGTGGTCATGGATTTGCCCTCTTCGAGGGAAATGACGCCCTCGCGACCGACTTTGTCCATGGCGTCGGCGATCATCTGACCGACTTCGTCGTCGTTACCAGCGGAGATAGAACCCACCTGGGCGATAGACTTGGAATCGCCCACGGGGCGGGCGTGCTCAGCAATTTTTTCGACCAGGAAGGCGGTGGCTTTGTCGATGCCGCGCTTGAGGGAAATGGCGTTGGCCCCAGCGGCGACGTTGCGCAGCCCTTCTTTGACAATGGCGTGGCCCAGCACCGTAGCGGTGGTGGTGCCGTCGCCCGCGGCGTCGTTGGTCTTGCTGGCGGCCTGGCGCAGCAGGGACACAGCGGTATTTTCAATATGATCTTCTAGCTCAATTTCTTTGGCGATGGTGATGCCGTCGTTGATGATCTGGGGGGCACCATACTTTTTCTCTAGCACCACGTTGCGACCTTTGGGGCCGAGGGTGACGGCCACGGCTTCGGCCAACATGTCAAAGCCACGCTCTAGGGCGCGACGGGCGTCTTCGTTATAGGTGATGGTTTTAGCCATAGGTAAAAAATCCTCCCAGCAAGAATTGTTGACTAACTGCGTTGTGTGGTGTTTTTCGGTGTGTCATGGCGTTGGCATGGCCTGAGCCTGGCTTATAGCCTGACGCACCAAGTCTGACTCAAGGAATGCCGCGAATGGATGAGACATGTCCTTGAAAGGTTTTCCTAGCGGTGCATCGCTTCGCGGATGCACCCTACGGGGTGATTGGCGATCGCCCAGGTTCATGGTGGGCGGTGCCCACCCTACCCAGCCAAAATCGCGAATCCAAAATCGGAAATCAGTTTAGGCCAGGGCGGCGAGGATGTCGGACTCGCGCAGCAGCACGTAGTCGTCGGTGCCAAGCTTGATGTCGGTGCCAGCGTACTTGGAGTAGAGCACCTTGTCGCCGACTTTGACTTCCACGGTCTGGAAGGCACCGTCGTCGCTGCGCTTGCCGGGGCCGACCTGCACCACTTCGCCCACCTGGGGCTTTTCCTTAGCGGTGTCGGGCAGCAGAATGCCACCAGCGGTTTTCTCTTCGGCGGCGCTGACTTTGACCAAAATGCGATCGCCCAGGGGTTTAACAGTTGACACACTCAGGGTGACAGCTGCCATGGTATACCTCCAAATCGTTGGGAATAAAAGGATTAATCAGGGGGAATTAGAGGCTAATTGATAACAGTCTTTAGCACTCTCGCTTCCTGAGTGCTAATTTAGCCGCCCAAAAGTTCCTGCCGCAATTCTCTGGGAGGTGTGGTTTGCCGAACTTACCCCTGCCATTCCCCGAACACGATCGACTGCGCCACCTTGCCGATCCGTCCCAGGTCGTCATCCAGCAGGGGCGGCCAGACCACCCCGGCCTTCTGCCCCTGGGCGTAGAGCTGGCGGCTTTCGTAGGAGAGGATGAAGAGGGCTTTGGTCAGGGTGCGATCGAGAGTGGGTTCGTTTTTGAGCCCTTCGAACAGCACCTTGAGGGCCAGCAGCAGAGAGGTGACCTGGCCAGGAATGGGGGGCTTGCCCTGGCGCAGGCAGGCGATAAAGGTGTCGGGCAGGTCGGCGCTGGTGCCAAGGGTTTGGCGGACCACAAATTCGCGAGCGGTTTCAAAATCCATAGGGATAACGGTCACTGAATAGGGTAACCGACGCTATATCTGCCTCAGTCTACCGCCTAGTCTGGATTTGAGCGCCAGGGATAGCCAAATCGAGGGGGAACCCTGGAACCGTGGGGCGCGATCGCCCTGCTCCACCATCTGTTACGGTTTCGTTGCAATCGGGCAACCTGGGTGTGGCTGGCGTGGCCGTGCGCCGGTCCTTCATTCACCTCAGCGAGGGACTATGACCCTTTCGTTTTCCCCCACCATTCCCTTTGTGGACTTGACCTGGCAACATGCCCCCCTGCAGGAGGCCCTCCAGGCGGTCATGGCGGCGGTGCTCACCCAGGGAGACTTTGTGCTGGGGCAAGCGCTGACGGAATTTGAGGCCAACTTTGCCACCGCCTGCGGCACCGGGTTTGGGGTGGGGGTAGGCTGCGGCACCGATGCGATCGCCCTGGGACTGATGGCCTGTGGCATTGGCCCTGGGGACGAGGTGATTTTGCCCGCCAATACCTTCGTCGCTACGCTGATCGGCGTGCTGCGGACGGGGGCCACGCCCGTACTGGTGGACTGCGATCGCGCCACCGCCCTGCTCGACCTGGCCGTCGCCGAGCGTGCCATCACCCCTCGCACCCGCGCCCTTGTGCCCGTCCACCTCTACGGCCAGCTGGTTTCACCCCAGGGCCTGCTGGAGCTGGCCAACCGCCACGGGCTGATTATCTTTGAAGACGCCGCCCAGGCCCACCTGGCCCAGCGCGACGGCTACACCGCCGGATCCATCGGTCTGGGGGCAGCCTTTAGCTTTTACCCCAGCAAAAACCTGGGGGCCCTGGGCGACGGCGGCATGGTTGTCACCACCAATGCACAGGTGGCCGAACGGGCGCGATCGCTGCGCAACTACGGGGCCACCCGCAAGTACTACCACACCGACCCCCAGGGCACCAACAGCCGCCTCGACACCCTGCAAGCCGCCGTACTCAACGTCAAACTGCCCCACCTAACCGGGTGGAACCAGACCAGGTCCGCGATCGCCCAGCACTACGATCGCCGCCTCGCCCCCCTGGCCGAGCACGGCCTGCTGCCCCTGCACAACGCCGCTGGCCCCGGCCACGTTTACCACCTCTACGTGGTGCGCGTCACCCCCACCTGCCCCATCGGCCGCACCGAGCTGCAGGCCCAACTCACCGCCGCCGGAGTCCAAACCGGCATCCACTACCCCATTCCCTGCCACCTGCAGCCCGCCTTTAGCTCCCTCGGCTACCCCCCCGGCCGCTTCCCGGTCGCAGAAGCCCTGAGCCAAGAAATTCTCTCCCTGCCCATGTACCCCGGCCTCACCCCCGAGCAAGTCGATGACGTCGTAGACGCTATGGTGGAAGCAGTGACCGGGAGGCAGGTTGCAGGCGTTCTTCGCGAGGTAATGGGGTGATGAGGGGACGAGGGGATGAGGGGATGAGGTAAGAAAGCCATCCACTCTCCCACCCTCCTACCCATCCACTCTCCCACCCTCCTACCCATCCACCCACTCACCCTCCCACTCACCCACCCTCCCACCCATCCACCCCCATGCCCCTCCGCCGTCACCCCACCCCCTGGGCCATCGCCGCCCTCCTCGCGATCCTCTACGGGCCGCTGCTGGTGCACTGGGTAGACGGCTGGCTGCACAAATCCATCAGCATTCAGCACGAGTACTTCAGCCACGGGCTTTTGGGGCTGCCCTTTGCCGCCTACGTAGCCTGGGGCAAGCGCAAAGCCTGGGCCGAGCTGCCCAACCACTGCCACCCGCTAGGGCTGGGGCTGGTGGGGGTAGCTGGCCTAATGTACTTCACTCGCCTGCCCGACTGGATGAACCTCTCGCTGCCGGTGATGCTGGTGGGGCTGTGCCTGAGCCTGAAGTCTCTGGCGGGGCTGCGGCTGCAGGGGATTTCCCTGGTTCTGGTGGCGCTGGCAACGCCGAACCAGCTGCCCTACCTGATTGAGCCCTACATTCTGCCCTTGCAGCAGTTGATTGCGGCGGTGGCGGGTTTTTTGCTGGTGCAGCTGGGCCTGCCGGTCACGGTGGAGAGCATTTATCTGTACGTCAACGGTCAAACCGTGGAGGTCGCCCCCCACTGCGCCGGGCTGAAAATGCTCTTCACCAGCCTCTACGTGGCGCTGATGCTGGCCTACTGGACGGGAATTTTGCGATCGCGCCTGCAGACCGGGCTATTTTTTGCCGGTACGGTGGTCATTAGCGTGGCGGGCAACATCTTGCGTAACGCTCTGCTCAGCTATTTTCACGGCATGGGGCAAACCGGGGCCTTTGACTGGCTGCACGAAAGCTGGGGCGGAGACCTCTACTCAGCCCTGATGCTGGGAACGATCATTCTGCTGCTGCGGCTGATTCAGGACCGGGTGCCCGCCCAGCTCAGCCTGGCGCTACAGTCGCCCTCCTCGTCGGTATAGTCCCTGTCACCTGTCGTTTAGCGCGATCGCCCCCCATGACCTCCCAACCCGCTTTACCCCGTTCTTTGCCCAGCCGCTGGGTCAACCTGGTGCTGGTGGTGGTGCTCAGCCTTCTGGCCGCAGTGGCTATTGTGCCCGGCTACCTCAACGGCCAGTGGCCCTGGACAACTACCCCCCAGGTGGCCCAGATCGATCAGCTCCGGTCCCTGCAAACCGAGGGTCTGGCGCTGCCTGGCTGGCGACAAACGGTGACCGAACGAATCGACATCAACCGCCAGACCTGGACCCTGGCCGAGTATCAGGCGGCATCCCCGGCCGTCCAGGGCACTCCGGTGCAGCAGTTTGCGCTGCTGCTGCATCCCCAGCCCTGGCACAGCAACCAGCCCCAGCTGGAATGGATCGACCTGGCGGGGGCGCAAAACTGGCAGGTTGAGGGGCGGCGACGGCTCCAGGCCGGAGCGGTAAACGCGAGGTTTTTTCGGGCCTGGGGCGATCGCCAGAGCTTCGCGGTCGTGCAGTGGTACGCCCTGCCCGGCGGCGGCCACCCGTCCCCCAGTCACTGGTTTTGGGCCAACCAGTGGTCCCAGCTCACCCGCCGCACCCTCACCCCCTGGGTGGCGGTCAGCCTGCTGCTGCCGATGGAGCCGTTGGGGGCGATCGCCGACTACCAGCCCACCGCAACCGATCTCACGGATTTAATTCAGCAGCAGCTCGAGGCCACCGCGCTGCAATAACGGTCATCCCAAAAAGAACCTGCCCTGGTGGCCAGGGCAGGTGGCGATTGGTTTGGCTGACGAGGTTTGGTGCCCTCCACGGGTCCTTTGGCGTCAGGCATCGGGGAGCGACAGATCCTCTGTGGCAGCGGTATGTTGGCTAAACCGGTGGCCGCAGTTACCGCATCGCTGCTGAGGAAAGCTGTCAGAGGCATAGGGTTCGCGCAGGTCTTTTGGAACAGCTACGTACCCTTTACCCTCAGGGCACTTCAGAAACACAGGGGCATAGAAACTCCGGTCCTTTGGCGGTAGACCAACCTGCTCAGTCAAGTATTCGCTGAGGTAGGCTCGTTTTGCCGACGCAGGCAAGTCATCCTCATCGACATCGGTGTAAAAATAGTCAATAAACTCCAGCCATTCCATCAGTTGTTCATCCGCTTCAGCCCGGCTCCAAATCTGGGAGATTTGGGCAATCTGCTGATTGGGGTCCATATCTGGATTTGTGATCAACAGGTAGTAATTCCATACCTGCCCCTTTTGCTCTGAGCTGAGGTGGGAGAGGAATTGTTGATCGAGAGTGGGAGTTTTCATAGTATTGGTTGAACGCTCCACGTTCATGGTTAACTGCTAAATCAATTGAGTTGCCAGGCCACTGCAACGTACGATTCGCTCGGTGAGAGGTAACTTTTCACCCTGGCCCTGACCGGTTGACAACGGCCTGACTCCCTTGAAGCAACAGGTTAAGGTGCTTGACTTGCACCTCCCTCATACAGCTTAAAGAAGTGCAGCTTCAGTCGCTTGAGAGCACGGGATTCGCGCTTTCTAAGGGTCTGTACCGAGGGAACCGTCCCCTCAGCGCCTGCGGCCATGTACTTGTAATGCTGACGAATTTGTTCATAAGTTTTGCGCTGGATAAACTTCATGCGAATCAGCGCTTGATCGGCTTTTGACAGCTCATTTAGAGCCATTTCAAGGTATTCCAACTGCTCAATTAGCTCTGATTCCACCAGCGGACTTTTGCCATAGTGAGCCAGCGTTGTCAGATGCTCAATTTTGCGCTCTTCCTTGACTGCCGCATCAACTTTATTTCTCAAAATATTCAGGCACACCTGGCGCAGCCAGGACTCGGGCTTTTTTATGGGCTGACCGTGCCGCTGAATATACTCAACCCCTCGTTTGACCCCCTCAACGATCACCTCATCGAGGTCAACATTGGCAATGTGCCACTGCTTAGCAAACCGAATGAGAAATTTATACAGGGCAGTCCCCTTAAACTCGTCCGGCATCAGCAGATGGCTGACCGCTGCCATGAACGCGTACACCAGGTCGTGGTTTGGCCCCTGGCCAGAGGGCTGCTCAAACGGTGTATTAGTGGCATTTGTCATGGCTAATTCCTCGTTGGGTGAGCGGGGGGCTGACGGTGAAAAACTGATACCAGTCCAGGTCGATGGGTTTTAGGGCGGTCGTATCCTCCAGGGCAAAGTCAGCCCCGTGGGTCAACTTGCACAAGTCCTTTTTCGGTTCTGGGTGTTCAAAAGTGGGCTGCAGCCGGGTGGCAACAAACGTTTTCACGTGGTTTAGTACCTGCTGGGTAAAGCGGATGGCGCTGGCAATCCATCCTCGAAATCGGAGGCGATCGGGTATATCCGCAGGATCGGCGATCGCAAACTTGATAACCATCGGTCTAGGTCCTCAACGAACGATATGGAACAATCGAACTGTCTATGGAATAGTGGGGGCTGGCCCCAAAACGTGACCCATCTTGAGCCAATACTATTTTTTGCGACTCTCAGAACCACGGCCTAGGCCGGTTCAATCAGCAGGGTGTTGCCCTGGCGATCGATGGGCCGCACCGCATCGCCCGCCTGAAAGCTGTAGCTCGACAGAGCGGCCCGGGCCGTCCAGTACACGCCGTTGACGCGCACAACCCAGGCCAAACCGGGCTGCACCACCGAATGAATGACGCCGACCCCCGGGTAGAACTTGTGTTCGAGCACAGCGCTAATGGGCGTGGTTGAGATGCTCATGGCATTGGGCCTCCGTTGCTTCCCTCCCTTACTAGTGAGGATAGACCCCAATGTGTGACATGTTGTAGTACGCAAGACACAAAAAGTATAGCGACTCCACTGGGCGGAGCATGCTGGCCCTTGCCGCAGTTGAATACAGAACAGCGCAGCGGGGTATAGCCATCGATTCAATCGTTATCTGGCGCTGGGAGGCGATCGCTAGCCTTCGCTAATCAGCCGCAGCAGTTGCTCGGTGGAGATCTTGCCGCTCATGTCGGTGCCCTCCAGCAGGCTGTCGGCCAGGTCGCGCTTTTGCCGGTGCAGGTCCACAATTTTTTCTTCGATGGTGTTTTTGGCTACCAGGCGATAGATCGTGACCGGGCGCAGCTGGCCGATGCGGTGGGCGCGATCGCTGGCCTGATCCTCCACTGCCGGGTTCCACCACGGGTCCATGTGAATGACAAAGTCTGCCGCCGTCAGGTTGAGCCCAGTGCCCCCGGCCTTCAGGCTGATTAAAAACACATCCCCCTCCCCGGCCTGGAAGGCATCGACCCGCTTTTTGCGGTCTTTGGCAGGGGTGCTGCCGTCGAGGTACTGGTAGCTAATATTCTGGCCGTCGAGAAACTCCCGCAAAATGGTGAGGTGGTCGACAAACTGACTGAACACCAGCGCCTTGTGGTTGTTCTCCAACAGTTCCTCCAGCACCTCGCCAAAGGCTTCCAGCTTGGCGCTGGGCAGGGCGGTGGTGCCCTTGACCAAGCGGGTGTTGCAGCAGGCGCGGCGCAGCTTCATAATTTCCGCCAGCACCTGCAGGTGTTTGGTGCCCACCTCGATGGTGGGATCGGCCAGTTTCTCCACCGCTTCGCGCCGCAGGGCCTCGTAGAAGGCCATTTCCTGGGCGCTGAGTTCCACCTGGAGGGTAATTTCGGTGCGGGCGGGCAGTTCGTCGAGCACCTGGGTTTTGGTGCGCCGCAGAATGAAGGGCTGAATTAGCTTTTTCAAGCGGTTGCGGGCTGCCTTGTCCTGGTTGCGCTCGATCGCATTGGCAAATCGAGTATTGAACTGGTCCTGGGAGCCCAGCAGGCCGGGGTTGATGAAGCGAAACAGGTTCCACAGCTCGCCCAGGTGATTTTCGATTGGGGTGCCGGTGGTGAGGATTTTGTAGCTCCCCTGGAGTTTCATCGCCGCCTTGGAGCGCTTGGTGGCAGCGTTTTTAATCGCCTGAGCCTCGTCGAGCACGATGGTCTGCCACTGCACCTGGGCCAGCATGGCGGCCACATCATCCTGCTGCAAGAGGCCGTAGCTGCATACCACCAGGTCAAAGGGCTGGAGGGTATCGAGGACTTTCTGGCGATCGCCCGTGCCAAATTGAATCGGGTTCAGGGTGGGCGCAAACTTTTCCGCCTCGCTGGTCCAGTTCATGCACACTGAGGTGGGCGCCACAATCAGCGTTGGCCCCTGGGGGGCGCGGGTGAGAATCAGCGCCAGGGCCTGCAGGGTTTTGCCCAGGCCCATGTCGTCCGCCAGGCAGGCCCCCACTCCCCAATGGGCTAGCCGCGCCAGCCAGTTAAAACCCTCGACCTGGTAGTCGCGCAGTTCTGCCTGCAAGGTAGAGGGCAACTCGGGCTGGAGGCTCTGGACTTCCTTCAGGCGTTTGACATGCTCCTTCCAGTGCTTGTCGGTTTTGAGCTGGCCCACCTCCTCCATCCAGTCCTCCATCGCCAGCGAGGCCAGGGGGTGGAAGCGCACGCCGTTGCCGCTGGTTTCGGAGTAGGCCCGCAGCTCGTCGAGGCGCTTGCGAAACTCCTGGGTGAGGGCGAGAAACTGGCCGTCGACCAGCTTCACAAACCGCCCCGAAGACTGCTCCAGCAGCGCCATCAGCTGCTGCATGTTTAGCACCTCGTCATCGCTGATTTGCAGCTCGCCGCTGGCGGCAAACCAGTCGCGCTGGCGCTGAATTTGCACCTTGAACTGGCTGAGGCCAACCCGGCTGGCGATCCGCATTTTTTCCCCTTCGGGCCATTCCACGACGGCCAGGTCACCCACCTCCTGGAGTTCCACCAGCAGTTCCAGGCAGTCCTCCGGACTGTCGATCAGCCACTCGCCGTCGGTGTCCTCCAGCCGTTGCAGGGTGGGGCAGGCCTTTTCCAGGGCGCGGGCCATTTTTTTCTCTGCTTGCAAGTTGCGGTGGGTTTGCAGACGGCGACCGTCGATTTCGGCAATCACCATTTCGCCGCCTGTGCCCGGTCGGTAGTAGGGACCGTCCTCGCCAAAGGGCCGGGTAAGCAGGGAAACCTTGAGCCCTTCACCAGCGGGCAGCAGGTGCAGGTGGGGCTGGGGCTGGGCTTCGACCTCTTCGGCATCGGCCACGCCGCCACCGATGTCGGAATGCACGGTAACCAGGCCTGCGACGGCGTTGATGGCGGCGAGCACCTGCTCTTTGGCGCTTTCGGGCACCTCCAGGGCGTTTTTTGGCCCCAGCACTTCGGCAATGCGGTGGTGCTGGGCAGTAAACTCAACCACCTTGAGCCGGGTGGGGGTCTCTTTGACCAGGGCGATCGCATTTTTTCCCACCGCTTCCGGCGTCAGCGAAATCGCCAGCTTGCCCGCTCGGGTCTGACGCACCAGCAGGGCCGGTTCTCCCTTCACCACGTCCACCCGAGTGGTGGGCGAGTCTTCCCAGAACACCAGCGGGTGCCCAACCAGGGCCAGCAGCGCCTGGTGCTTGAAGGTGTAGTTGTCGTAGCCGTAGCTGTAGGGATCGGTGGTGAGGTGAGCGCAGATGTCGCGATCCTGGGGGGTGAGGTAGCCGAGCTTATCGGCTTCGTACTTGAGGCGCTTGAGGGCGATCGCGCGGCCTTTGCTCCAGCCGCCCTTCACGCTGATCTTTTGCTCCTTGGGCTGGAGCAGCCAGGTCTCGGCGGAATAGATGGTCAAAAACCAGGCCAGCCGATACTCGCTAGGGGCCGCCTTCGTCGGGGTAGAGGATGGGGTGGGGCTGAGGCCCATCAGCGCCGTTAGCGACAGCTCCCAGGGCTGCTTGGGGGTAACAATGTCAATCAGAGGGCGAAGGCCCGTTTTTTGGCGCAGTTCCGCTACTTTCTGGGCGTAGCTATCGTCCTCAGTCAGACGGGCCAGCAGCTCGGCGGCCTCCAGGGCAAGCCAGTCGTACCCGGCGGCGATGGCGGCCTGGTAAAACTCCTTGGCAATGTCGGGCAACCGTTCCCGGGCATTCTCCAGATCGACCCAGTAGAGGCACAGCATGTCGATCAGCGTTTCAAAGCTGCTGGCGTTGTCGAGGCTGCTGACGGGGGTGTTGGTCAGGTAGCGCTTGGCCGCCGTGTTGCCCTGGAGCACCTGGGCAACTTTCTCCAGACAGCTATAGATCACGCTCATCCAGTGGCGATAGCCCTGCTCAGCAATGATGTGGGCGTGGCCCTCGGCTTCTTTGAGGCTGGCGGAGGATCCCTCTTGAATGAGCGCCAGCAAGAGAAACAGACCGGGCACGGTGTCGAAGTAGATTTTGCGCTTGCCGGTGCTTTTCTTGAGCAGCTTGAGGGCGACAGCGCCAGCCTGAACGGTGTGGTCGTAGTCGCCCTGCAGGCAGCTCAGCCAACTCTGGTGCAGCAGCACCTCGATCGGGTCTTCGTCGGCGAAGGTTTGCAGAGCGGTATCGGCCTCCTCCAATTGCCCCTGGGCGATCAGTTGCTCAATCCAGATGCCCTTCAGGCGATCGGAGACGGTGGAGTTGGGCTGGGTGCATTCTTGATGCAGCAGGGCTGTGGCTTCTGCCGCTGGGGTCAGGGCCATCAGCGAGTTAGAGCAGAGGCTGCCCAGGGCGGCCTCGTAGAGGTTGGGCTCCTGCTTGAGGGTGAGGAACCAGTCGCGATCGAAGGGGTTGTTGCAAATCAGATCAAACACCTGGGCCATGGATATGCGGCCCGAGGTGTAGGGGTTGCTGTAGTAGGCGTCAAACTGCTGCTCGATGTAGTCCCAGTCGTGGCGGTAAAGGCCGATGCGGACCTCGCGCAGAAACTCGTCCTCGGTTTGAAAATAGCGCAGGCTCTGGTTCCAGCCGTGGGTGCGAATCGGTAGCCTGGTCTGCACCGCCCTGACCATGGGCTCAAAGCGACCCTGGTGAATGGCGTCGCGGGTAGCAATTTCGACCAGCAGCGGGTGGCACTGAGGGCCGTAGGTGGTGTGGGTAACCAGCAGGCGTTTGCCGTTCAGGCGAGTTATGAGCGGGTTGAGCAGATGCGGCCCCGCAAGGCTGGGCTTTTCGGCGCTCTCAAAATAGAGGTTGAGGCAGTCGAGCAGCTTTGCCTTGCCGATCGGGGCATAAATGATGGAATACAGCTGCACCAACTCGCGCTCGCGGTCGGCAAGCTTTTGGTAGGACTGCACCAGATTGGCGCGGAGGGCGGCGGCGGTTGGGGAAGATGGCATGGTTCGGCGATCGCAGCAAACTGATCGTTAAACCCAGTGTATTAGCGATCGCTGGTCCAGTCTGCGTCCCGTGACCAAATGCCGGGTTGAGTTAGTGGCAACAGCGCCTTCTTATTGAAAATTTGTTGCATTAATCTCCGAGCTTGGGTATCTTAGTAAAAACGAGAGTCAATAGCAATGACAGACTTGTCGCGGTGAAGTCGAGCTAAGAAAATTACCAAAGCGTGCTGAAACCTTGGCTGGCAGGGGCTTTTGGCCTTTCGCTCTCCTACTCTCTCGGCACCTGCAAGCGCCTAGTCTAGAGTTAATTTCAATAAGTTCAGGCCCCCTGGGGTCACCGCTATGGAGAGTCAGTCGAGTTAATATGCAAGCTTTAAAGTCAGACTACGCCGAGTTCGGGCCCGACCTGTACACCATTGCCCCAGCCAAAACCGTAGTTGAACTGGACCGCATCAATCGGTGGACGGTCTACCATCGCCTGCAAGCATTGGGTCTGGCCTGTGATTGCGGCTGCGATCGCCCCCTGAGCGTCGCGATCGATACCCCCGCTGCCGCTCTACAAGTCTGGAGCGTGGTGCAGGCCACCACCCAATCAAAGCTCTCTCTCACTGACCACCTGGAGCGCTGCTGGCAGCAAAGGAGCCTGCGATGAAAACCCTTTACGAAACCGCTGAAGCAAACCTGCAGGCGGCATCGCCCACCGGGCAGGTGCTCAAAGGCCAGTATGCCGGGGTCTACCGCTCCGACAAGGGCAAGATCAAAGGGCTGCTGCTACAGGCCGGGACCACCGAATACACCATCAAGTTGCCCAAGTACCTGCGCCCCATGCTGGTGCGCGAGTTGTCGCCTGGGGAGTTTGTTCAGGTGTGGGCTTACGCCGAAGACGATCGCTGGCGGGCCATCAACGTTCTGCCCCTGCCCGAGTGCGAGTCCGAAACGCTACGGCAGCGTTGGGCCGCATTTTCGCCATTGCCATCTCCTGCGGCCGAGGCCCACCCCAAGCAAAAGCGCCTCTGTATCGAAGTGTGTACCAAGGGCAAGTGCTACAAGCAGGGCGGTCGCCAAATCCACAGCGCACTGCAAAATGCCGTAGACAGTGACCCCGAGCTAAGCCACGTATCCATAAAAGCCACGGGCTGCATGAAAGCCTGCAAACATGGGCCCAATCTGCGGCTGCCCAATGGCCGAATGCTGCACAACCCCACGCCAGGCGAAGCCCTATCTCGGGTGAGGCCACAATGACGAGCCAAGCGTTTGACCCCCAGCGGTGGGATCACTGGCTAGTCATTGTCACGTTTGTAGCGCTATCAGGCTGGATTATTTGGAAGGTCTATCTCGAATCGTAGGAGATGAGCGTGAGCAAGCGTTGGTTGTGGGAAATTTGGGGGCGGACGCAACAGCTCGGTGCAGCAACGTTGCTCAAAAAAGTCAACCCTCTAGGGGCAAACGGTTGTTCGCCCCTAGGGACTGAAACAGGTGATCTACCACCCCAGTTTCAAACTATCCGGTGTGAGGAAGTGCTGTAAATGGTAGGCCCGCTCCTCAGTCTTCAGCAAAATTTGCTCGTACAGGTAGCGGGTAGCGCGATCGCCCAGGCTTTCAGCCTGAGCCGCCAGTCGCCGAATCAGATCGACCAGCGCCTGCTCAGCCTTCAGGTCGTGGTCGATCATGATGCGGCAGCGGTAGGTGTCGTCGTTTTCCATTTCGAAGCAGCACAGCTCAGACAGCTTGCCAAAGCTCAGCGGTGGGATCCCTCCCAGCCCGTGCAGACGCTCACCCACATCATGGGCATGCTCCTGGGTGGCCTCGTAGCTCTCCGAGAAGTATTCGTGGAGCATGTAATACTCCGAACCTTCCACCACAAAGTGGTGCTTTTGGTATTGCAATGTCAGGGCCACAAAGCTGGCATAGACCGTCGCCAGCCCATCAACAACAGGCTCTGTAATCGACTTCTCCAGCAGAATTGGGTTGTCTGCAATCTCACCATAGGTTTGCAGCAGAGTCTCAGTAATAGGCATAAGCATCCCCTCTTTTCAGCAGTGAAAGCAGCCCTAGCCTTTCAGGGTTGCTTATTGAGCCTACCTTATTTTTTTGAATCTAGCTAATACCTTTATTGGGATAAAGCGGATAGAGAAATACAGAATTTAATTGTCGACAAGGATACCGAAAATGATTTTCAATAGCTCTAAAATCCTGTATCGAAAACCATTTGCGATAGACCAAAAGACAGACCAAAAGACAGACCAAAAGACCCGACTGAACTTTAAATCTAGCTGTAGCAGTCAGGTCGGCAATAGCTCAGCCAGTTGGCTCATCAGCACCTTTCAACATGCCCTTCGTTAGATGACAGAATTCAATTTATATGGCCAGCTTTATACCCTTTTTCAAATACAGCAAAACAGCGATGGAGCCTGACCTAGCCTTGCCAGATTCAAATCAAGAGCCAGAACTACTTAAAACCGTTCTCAATAAAGAAGGATTTCGGTTCACGAGCCAGCGGCAAAAGATTCTGGATCTGTTTCAGTCTGCGGCCCTGGGCCACCACCTCAATGCGGAGGAAATTCATCAGCAGCTGTTGGATCGAGGGGAAAAAATTAGCTTTTCTACCATCTATCGAGCGCTGCACGTGATGGTGCGGCTGGGGCTTTTGCAGGAGCTAGAGCTAGCCGAGGGCCGCAAATACTACGAACTCAATACTCCGTTCATGGAGCAGCACCACCACCTCGTATGCGTTCACTGTGGAGCGGTGCAGGAGTTTGAGGACGCCACCATGACCCAGGTGGGCAGCAGCGAGAGCGCCTTGCGGGGGTTCTCGCTGCTCAACTGTCAGTTTACGGTCTACGGCATTTGCCCCAGCTGCCAGTCACTGCTGGGCTAGGCGACGGTAGTAGTGCCACAGCAGGTGGGCGACAGCCCCACGGTAGGGATGCAGCGGCTCTGTGCAGGCCAACAGTTCCCGGCGTGTAGGACGATTTGCCAAGTTTTGCAGCCGCTGGTAAGCCACCTGCACGGCAAGGTCTGAGGCCGGAAAGCTGCTCAACCGCTGAAGGCAGAACAGCAGGTACACTTCTGCTGTCCAAACCCCGATACCTTTGATTTGGGTGAGCTGGGCCACGGCGTCGCCATCGGGTAGGGCCGCCAGGCTGTCGAGATCGAGCTGGTCTGATTGCAGAGCTGCCGATAGCCGCCGACAGGTGGCAATTTTGGCGCGACTGAGCCCGACCCGCTGAAGGGTGAGGTCTGGGGCAGTGGCGATCGCCCCAGGGGTCAGCTCCAGCGCTGCCTGTAGCCGCTGAAAAATGGCTTGAGCAGCTTTCGATGACAACTGCTGCCCCAGAATAATTCGCACTAGCGAAGCAAAGCCCGGCGACCAGGCACGCACCGTGAGGGAGCCCGCTTCGGCCTCAATGCGAAGGAAGCTGGGGTCGCGATCGCACACCACCGCCACCGCCCGCCGCAGCCCAGCGCTGGGCGGCATTAGCTCACTGTCTAAGGTTTTGGCTGCATCACTCGGCGCCATCGCAACAATCACCCCAACTCTAAAATCCACAATCCAAAATTGGCTCACCGACCGCTCAACCACAGCACCACCGGCAGAGTAAACACACTGCAAAAGGTTGACAGCACGATGGTGCGGGCTACCCGAGTGCGATCGCCCCCCAGCTCCGTCACCCAGATCAGCGAGTTCACCGCCACGGGCATGGCCGCCTGGAGCACCAGCACCTGCCGGTCTAACCCCTGTAAACCTACCGCTGTGCCAATGCCGTAGGCCAGCAGGGGGGCCACCCCCAGCCGCAGCCCCGCGCCGAGCAGTTCATAGCGGCCAAAGACCAGCTCCGTTCGCGCCAGCTGTACCCCCAGGGTCAGCAGCGCCACCGGAATTGCGCCCTCCCCCAGCAGCGCCATGCCCCGCTCCAGCGGCAGCGGAAACGCGCCCTGCACCGCCTGGAGGCCTAGCCCCACCAGAGCAGCCCAAAACACGGGCAGCCGCAGGGTGACGTTAAGCCCCGCCCTCAGCCCCGCCCCCTTCAGCACAATGGGGAACACGCTGGCGATCATCACGCTAGAGCCGACCAGGTACACCACCGCCCGCTCTAGCCCAGTCTCGCCCAACGCAAACAAGATGAAGGGCAGGCCCAGGTTGCCCACGTTTGAAAACATCACAATGGCAATCAGACCCTTTTGCTCATCCACCGAGAAGTCGAGGCGACGGCTCAGCCCCACCGCCAGCAGGTACAGCACCACGGTATTGAGCAAAAAGCTGGCGACGATCGCGATCGCACTGCCCAGAGCCAGCGTGGTCTGGGCCAGGCTGGTCAACACCAGCGCCGGCAGCAGGGCGTAGATGTTCAGCCGCGTCAGGGTTTGCATGTCTAGCTCAAAGCTGCGCCCCACCCCAAACCCCACCAGGGCCACCAGGGCAACGGGCAGCATCGCCGAAATCAAAATTTCCATAGGCCCCCGATAGTCTCATACCACCGTCTTTGCCACGGCGACCGATTTAGACTCTAGGGGAAAAAGCTGTCATCGAGTACCTGTTCCCAGCTATAGCCACACTCGGGATCGCGATCGTAGAGGGTCGCCAGGTCTAGCCGAGACAGGTTTAGCGCCATAGCCTTCCCACCGCACTGGAGGTTTAGCCCAGTGTACTGAATTTCTATAGACACCCAACCCTTCTTGCGCTATCCCCAGGGCATGGTGCCTGGGGCTAAGGCGCTATGCGGCGACTTCAATGTAGGCGGAGGTGGTAGAAGGTTGCGGAACGTCTAAGCCTTCTAGCTTGAGGCTTTCGAGATGAAACTCGATCGCTTCACGCATGTTGCTTTCTACCTCAGCCCGAGTCGTCCCAGTCGAAATACAGCCCGGTAAATCGGGGGAATAGGCCGAAAAGCCTGTCTCAGTTGGTTCAATGACGATCAAATATTGAGTCACGACTTAATTCCCGCCTGTTTGAAAATGCTGTTGAGGGTGCCTCTGGCCAGATCGTCGCTCAGCTTACCCGGTACTGTCACAATTCCTGGCTTGGTAGAATGCTTATACTGCCGATGACTGCCACGGGTGCGCGCCAGATACCATCCATCTTGCTCGATTAGGTTGATAACCGCTCTAACCTTCATGATAGTTCTCTGGAGGACGGGTAAAGCAGAGTGTGCCCAGCCTCGCTACAAGAGCGCGATCGCCTAAAATTCAAGCTAACCCCAGCGTAACCTCTGCCGATGCCATCCCCTTTCCCAGGCATGGATCCGTACCTTGAGCAGCCAGGGCTGTGGCCCGAGTTCCACAATCGGCTGCTGGTGGCTATTGCCGATGCGCTAGGGCCACAGCTACGGCTTAAGTACCGAGTCGCGATCGAAAAGCGTGTCTACCAGTATGCAGCGGCGGATTTGCAAATTGGCCGTCCCGACGCAGCGGTATTTCGGGCCTTACCCAAGCAAAATGTCACGACCCAACGACACGGACAGGTGTTGGTAGAGCCCGTCATGGTCGAATTACCCATGCCCGAGGAAATTACAGAGCGATTTCTAGAAATTCGTGAAGTTGGTACAGGCGAGGTCATTACCACCCTTGAACTAATCTCTCCCAGTAACAAACGATCGGGCAAAGGGCGGCAACTGTACGAAGAAAAGCGGTTAAAAGTCTTGGGCAGCCAAACTCACCTGATCGAAGTTGATCTAATTCGCGCCTTTGGCCCCCTGCCCCTGCGCGGCGCGGGAGTGAGCAGCCTCTATCGCATTCTGGTCAGCCGGGTAGAGCAACGCCCCCTGGCTGCCCTGTATGGGTTCAATCTGAGGTAAGCGTCCCTCATCGAACTTTCTAAGCTAGAGAGAGAGGCTGACCATGAGCCTCCAGAGAGTCCTCCTGCTCGGGCTCAAATTGAGGAAGTAAAGATCTGCTCACGCCAGCGGGGGGAAAACTGCTCAGTGAGGGCAAAAAAGAAGTCGTGGTAGCCCACCTGGACGGCACTGAGCAGGTCGATCGTCTGATTGACCAGGGCGGTGGCCAGATCGGCGTCTAGCTGCTCAAATCCCAACTTCTGCAGCATGCGCTGCCGGTAGTAGGTCTCGTAGCGATCCTTGAAGGGTTCTCTGGAGCAGCCCGCCGCCTACCCCGTCGCCCTCTCCGATGCCCTAGCCGAGCTGACGGCGCGCACCCGTCGCGGCCCGCAGCCCCAGTCCCAGTCCTGAGGATGGCCGCCATGACCTCACCGGAACGTTCCACCGATCGCGCCACCGGGCTCCACGTTGCCCTGTTTGGCACCAGCGCCGACCCGCCCCATCGGGGACACGCAGCCATTTTGGCCTGGCTGGCCACCCAGTTTGACCACGTGGCGGTGTGGACGGCCAACAACCCGTTTAAAGCCCACCAGACCGACCTGGGCGATCGCTTTCGCATGCTGGAGCTGCTGATTGACGAGCTAGACGCCCCGCCCCAGCGGGTGCAGGTGCACCCCGAACTCAGCCACCGGCGCACCGTCGTCACCCTGGAGCGGGCGCGGCAAATTTGGCCGGGGGCCAGGTTTGCGCTGGTGGTCGGGGCCGACCTGTTAAAGCCAGCCCGCAAGGGTTTGACGAACTCGATAAAGTCGGAGCGTACCAAGGTGCCATCACGCACCCGGTGCCACCAGCGAAATAATCGCCGCTGCCGCCTCAGCAGCGCCTCGCCAATCTCACGCGAGACGCCGCTACGGTCTGCCATGGCGGTGAAGTCTCGCTTCAGATGCGCCCAGCACACCTGCCATCGGGTCACCTCAATCCACCGGTAGGCGCTGTAGCGGTCAGAGGTGACAATTCCTGAAAACTCTTCACCAATCAGGGCTTTAGCAGTCGCCTGTGACCGACTGAGCACCACCTCGAAAAAACTCACCAGCGGCGTCACCAGCACCCATAGCCAGCCTTTAGTGCGCTGGGGATTTCCCCCGTCTCGATTGCCTTGGGGGTAACTGGTTTCATCACTATGCATCACGGGTTGGCTCTGCACGTAGGCCTTGGCCTCCTCCACCGCCGGACTCACCGCGTCACTGATTTCTTGCCGCAAACGCCCGATGCCACCACGAGAGAGGCGCACCCCGAAGAGGTCGTCCATCACCGCACACACCTGCCGATAGCTCAGCCGGTACCCCCCACTCAGCAAGGCCACCATCGCCGTCAGTCGTTCACCATAGCCCAGGGCAGAGACCCCCGACGGCAGCTCGGCGCGGGTTACCGTGTCGCAGCACGGGCACCTCAGGCCATGCAATCGATACTCCACCACCTCGGGTTTAACCGGTGGCACTTCTATCACTTGATGGCGGTGAGGATGAGAATCGTGGCCTGATAAGCTAGCTCCACAGGCGTCGCAGGCCGGGGGAATCACCTCATGGACGGCTCGACAATCTTCGGCGGGATATAGTTTTCGAGCTTCGCGAGGAGCAGTTTTCCCGCTCTGCTCTCGCGGGGCTTTCTTGCCTTTCCCTTTGGCTTTAACACCTTTGCCAAAGCCATCCGTTGACGGTGGTTTTGATGAATTCTGTGAATTCTGATTGACTTTCTCTTCCAACGCCATCAGCCGCTCACTCAGAACCCGCACTAACATTTGGATGCTAGCGGGGGTCGCTTCCCAGTCGGCCCTCGGAACTCGGATTCCAGCTATCTCGATCTCGTCGCTCATCGCTTCACCTTACCGGGACTCCTAGCCCAAAATCCCTAAGCCTTCGTTAAATTCCTGGGACGGTTACAATCTGAGCGATGCAATTCCCCCTTTTCCAGTCCCCCTTCAGCCCCAAGACCCACCGACGTGGGTCGATCTTCAAGATCTAGTAAATGGGGTCCACGATCGCGCTAGCTATGATTTGGCGATTGACTACAGCTATGACCCGGTGCCACCGCTGGGTGAAGCTGATGCGGCATGGACAAATGATTGGTTAATAGCACAGAGCTTGAGGGAGTAAGTGATGATTGAGCTTGAATGCTGCCCTCGCCACGGTGATATGTCAGCAGTCACCCACTGGATCGTTTTCTACAGTTGCCCAGCCGCAAAAATAGCACTCGCCTGAATCCGCAGCTCTGGAAATGTTGGCGAGATTAACTGATTATCGTGCTGAAACAGCTGCTTATCGTAGAACCCCCCGGTGAGCTGACAGACCGTTACTGTTGGCTGTTTCGGTTGCCCAATGTATTCTCTGCCCCCTAGCGCCAGATAGTCTGTAATCCAGTATTCCGGCACTCCAAACAGCGCATAGTCTTCTACTTTGCGGGCATAATCGTTCTGCCAGTTGGTGCTGACTACCTCGGCAATCAGTTTAATTGCCGCATTGGTTGTCACAACAGGCTGAGTTCTCCACAGCGGTTCGTGAACCAGTTGAGTTTTGTCCAGCACAATCACATCGGGGCGAAAAGCCGTATCGTCTGAGAACCGAACCAAGCAGCGGTGGGGAATGATGTAGGGCAAGTCCAGGCGATCGATTTCAACGCTGAGCTTTCGCACCACGAAACCGATCACCTGCTCATGCAATCCCGTCGGTTCCAAATCGATTAGCTCCCCATCGATTAGCTCATAGCGATCCTGATCGCCATGGTTGGCAATAAAGTCGTCAACATTCAGCAGTTTTGGATTGGCCTGCACCATCGTGATTTTCCCCTCCTCCGTGCTTGCAGTCGTCGATCAAGGCCTTATCGCCATTATGGCAAAGCTGATCTAGTGATGAATTCTCGTGCAGTCCCTTACTATCAAAACTGGCGGCTCCATTCTTTGGGCCAGCGCTCGACGACCACCTTGGTCTGGGTGAAAAATTCCACCGCGTGGGCTCCCTGGCCGTGGAGATCGCCGAAGAAGCTGTCTTTCCAGCCGCTGAAGGGGAAGAAGGCCATAGGGGCGGCTACGCCGATGTTGATGCCGATGTTGCCTGCGGTGGCCTCGTGGCGAAACTTGCGGGCGGCGGCCCCGCTGTTGGTGAACAGGCAGGCCATGTTGCCCCAGGGGCTCTGGTTCACCAGGGCGATCGCGTCCTCCACCGTATCCACTGCCATCAGCCCCAGCACCGGGCCAAAGATTTCGGTCTGGGCAATTTCTCCCGTGGGGGGCACCTTTTGCAGCACCGTGGGTTTAACGAAGTGACCTGCCGCCAGGTCAGGGATCTTGGCATTACGACCGTCCACCAGCACCGTTGCTCCCTCGTCCGCGCCGGTTTGAATCAGGCTCTCGATCCGCTGCCGACTCTGGGCGGTGATCACTGGCCCCATCTGCACCTCGGGGTCGAGGCCGTTGCCCACGGTGCGGGTGGCGGCGGTGTGGGCGATCGCCTCCGTAAACCACTCGCTGGCCTCCCCCACCGTCACCGCCAGAGACGCCGCCAGGCAGCGCTGACCGGCACAGCCAAAGGCACTGTCGGCGACGATGCGGGTGGTCATGGTGCGATCGGCGTCGGGCAGCACAATCACCGGGTTTTTAGCTCCGCCCTGGCACTGCACCCGCTTGCCGTGGGCTGCCGCCTGGGCATAGATGTATTTGGCGACCGGGGAAGACCCAACAAAGCTGATCGCCCGAATGGTGGGGTGTTCCAGAATGGCATCTACCGTTTCCTTAGCACCATGCACCAGGTTCACCACGCCGGGGGGAAAGCCCGCCGCATCCAGCAGCTCGAAGATGCGCTGTAGGGTCAGGGGCACTTTTTCGGAGGGTTTGACGATGTAGGTGTTGCCGCAGGCCAGGGCGTAGGGCATAAACCAGAAGGGGATCATGGCTGGGAAGTTGAAGGGGGCGATCGCCGCCGCCACTCCCAGCGGTTGGCGAATCATAAACTCATCGATGCCGCTGGCGATGTCCTCCAGCACCGTGCCCTGCATCATCATCGGAATGCCGCAGGCCACCTCCACATTCTCAATCGCCCGTCGCAGCTCGCCCTTAGATTCCGCCAGGGTTTTGCCGCACTCCTGGGTGACAATCTGAGCCAGTTCCTCCAGGTGAGTTTCCAGCAGGTCTTTGAGCTTAAACAGGGGCTGCACCCGCTGGGGTGGCGGCACTCGTCGCCAGTCTTCAAAGGCTATGGCGGCAGCGCGGGCCGCCTGATCGACTTCATCTTGGGGGGACACAGGCACTTGCCCCAGCACCTCACCCGTGGCCGGATTGTCGACCGTGAGCACCTCCCCTGCCACAGAGGGCACCCACTGACCGTTGATGTAGTTCTTCAAAATCCCCGATTGCGTCATAGCGGTGCCTATTACTGCTCATTAGCATCATAGGCGCTGCTCTGCCCAACCGATGGCTGTCTGTGGGGGGCAGAGGGCGTCTGCCAAAACCAAATTCAGCCGCAGATGGTTTTAGACGGGACCGCTGGACTTACAGCTTATTGGAGAAATCGCCTGAGTTGCGGCGACCTTCACGGTAGCGCTCCAGGCGCTGCATGGCCATCTGCAAACTCATCTGCATGCGGTTAAACGCCTCGGCCAGCTGGCCCACCTCGTCCTTGGACTTGACCGTGAAATCGGCCCCAGGCTTGCCCATACTGGCAGCTTCGGCGGCCAGGGCCATCCGGTTGAGGGGACGCACAACGTAGCGCTTAAGCCAGAGGTTGACCATCACGATCGCCAGGGAAAAGGCCATTACAAAAATGCCCAGGATCAGCAGCAGGGACTGACGCGCACTTCTCAGCACCTTAGCCGCCGGCACCGAAATCATCTGCGCCCCCACAATTTCATTCAGACTCCAGCCAAAGCCATTGCTGGAACCGTAGCGCTCGATCAGGCTGGCGGGGGCGACGGCAGGGGTGCTGTGGCACTCCAAACAGCTGGCCTGGGTAATCTTAATCGGGCGGGCAATGTAGTAAAGGTCACCTGCTGGCGTGGGTCGAAAGCCGCTGGTTTGCTGGACTGCGCTCTGCTGTTTAAATTGCTCGACCAGCTGGGCCTCAAAGCCATCGGCCTTATCTCTCAGGTTAGTGGGGTTGAGGGTGGCTTCTTTGTAAAAGAAATCGGCATAGATGGGGTTACTGCGGAAGGTTTCAAATACTTCACGGGCGGAATAGGCGGGCACCGTTTCGGGCAAAAATTCGGTACTGAGCCGATCGACCAGCTGGGGATTGATGTGATTGGTGGTGTAATCCCGCACTGAGTTCATCGTTTCCATCAGCATCAGGGCTTTGGTGGTCAGCTGCGCCTGGGAGTTGTGATTGAGCACAGAGGACAGAGCGACACTGCTGGCCACGATACCGCCCAAAAATACGAGCAGCAGCAGCAGGGTAAATTTTTGGCCAAGTTGCAGGTTGTCAAGCTTCAGCATAGGGCGGCAGGTGTGGTGTGTTCCGTCATCAAATACACCCGTAGTTGGCCTGTTTCCGGAGATAGCGCACGTATCGCTACGCTTTGCAACACTCATCGGTCATATTTTTCCAGCTGTAGCATCGCGGCCCAAGATCAGAAGGTAACATCTGCTACACCTAGAGTAGCAACAGGTCCGCTTGTCCCGGATTGGGTAAATTCAGACCCATTGTTCCCAAATGGCCGGGTCCACTGTCCCTATTGCCCAACTATTTTTGACTCAGCCCCCAAAGGGCTCCCCGGCAAAGGCATGAACGGCTCTGGCCGGGATGAAAAAGCCCTGCACCAAAATTCAGCGGCAGGGCGAACCGAGGTTTGACCAGCGATAAAACCTGTAGTCTGGCAATCCTCAATTTGTCGGTCGGATGACGCGCCAGCAGAATCCAATCAGGGTTGTTGCTGTTGGGTGAAAGGCAGGGTTCACCCAACCTCCGAGAGCCCAAATTTTTGGGCTTGACGCTGCCCTAGATAAAACTACTTGCCGCCGTAGAAATAGGCGATCTCTTTGTCTTTGAGAGGGGCAAAGTCGGCGGCAGCCAGCATGGCGTTCAGCTCATCCTGGGAAAAATGCTTGGCCCCAATTCGCACAATCCGCGATCGCATGGAGTTGGAGACACCGCTGCGCTGCCGCCCGGCTTCTTTCGCCATTACCTGGTGGTAGAGGTCGAGCTTGGCAGGGGGAATGGGGGTGCCGTCGAGATCGATGCCGGCTGCGATCGCGGCATCAACGGCATCGGCCCCGGTGGTGGGAGTCTGAGACATGGCGGTTTCTGCTAGGTGAATCGTCTCAAGATCCTACCAGACCGCGATCCCCGTCGTCAGGACGGAACCGCCGCAACCGGCTGATGGCCCTCAATTTCTTTGACCACGCGGGTTTTGCTGGCCCGCAGGTGCTGGGTGATGGCGCTGACGGCCACCTCCGAGTTGCGGCTGAGGATGGCCTCGTAGATCTGGCGGTGCTCCAGGCGAATATCGAGCACGTTGGGGTTTTGCTGGAGGGTCTGGATCCGCAGCAGGGCCATGGCGTCAAACAGTGAATCGAGCAGCGACACCAGCCGCCGATTGCCCGAGCTTTCGGCAATCAGGTGGTGAAACTGGTAGTCCACGTTGAGCAGCCCTTCGGGGGAGAGGCTGCCGTGGCTGTTGGCGGTGGCCCCCTCGGCCTGGGCCACGCAGAGGGCAATTGCCTCCAGCTGCTCCGCTGTGGCGTGGGTACAGGCCCCGGCCACCGCCAGGGCCTCCAGGGCCAGCCGACAGTCGTAGAGTTCTTCGGCATCGGCGGCAGTAATGGTGGTCACCCGCAGCCCGCCGCTGACATCGGCGGTAACCAGCCCGTCCTGCTGGAGCTGGCGCAGCGCCTCGCGCAGGGGGGTGCGGCTCACCTGCAGCCACTCGGCCAACTGGGTTTCAACCAGGCGATCGCCTGGGGAGAGGTCGCCGGTCAAAATCGCCGAACGCAGCGCGTGGTACACCTGCTCGTAGAGCGACTTGCTGCGGTTGATGATCGGTGAAGAGGATAGAATCACAGGGGGTTTAACCTCTGGCGCAGGTGGAACACTGGCCGATGAGACAGCCGTGACGCCCATGGCGGCCACAACAGCAATACTTCCTAATCATACAAAGTTGGCCCTTAAAGAGGGTTGAGAAAGTTCTCAAGGGGCAGAAATCTTGCTACAAAGTCGCGATAACTAAAGAATGGCTCAACTTCAGCTTTGCGTAGCGGCGGGAGCTTAGTATTTTTAGCGGTGAGAATAGGTTTTCCTTGAGCTGTGGGCAAGCAGGGGTTGAGTAGTGGCAAGTAGGGAAGGTAAATGGCTGTGGCACGGCCTGTGGCTTGCCGTGGCGATCGCGGTGCTGGTCTGGCCTGGGTTGGGGTTGTGGTCTGGGCAATCTGAGGTGGTGGCGATCGATGGCGCCCTGCTGACCGACACCGGGGCCGCGTGGCGATCGCGCCTGGCCCCTCACCAGCACCTGGTGATCGTTCAAGACGAACTGGCCCCCATCACCCGTGCCCTGGAGCGCTACCATCCCCAGGCTCTACACTTGGTCAGCCACGGCAGCCCCGGCCAGATCCTGCTGGGAAATGCCACTCTGAACACAGCCAGTCTAAACGCCTATCGTCAGGAGTTGACGACCTGGCACAACGCCCTGCCAGCGGGGGCCGATCTACTGCTCTACGGCTGTGAGCTCGGCCAGGGACAGGAGGGGCAAGCCTTTCTACAGCAGCTGCAGCGCCTGACCGGGGCGGATGTGGCCGCCTCCACCACCCCCACGGGTAACCCCGAACAGGGAGGCGACTGGCGGCTGGAACGCCGTCTCGGCCCTATCGAGACTCCGGTGCCCTGGGTCACGGCACCGCTGGTTGGGGTGCTGCGGCAGATCACGGTGACCTCCACGGGCGATCGCGGTCCCGGCAGCCTGCGGGAAGCCCTGGACATCGCCAACCAAACCCCCGAAGACGACCTGGTCTCCCTGGCCGCCGTCAGCGGCACCATTGCCCTGGAGAGCACTCTGCCCGCCATTCGCAGCGGCCTGTTTCTGGTGGGTGATGGCGACGACATTCTCAGCGGCCAGCGGTTCCACCGGGTGCTGGTGGTCGAGGCGGGGGATGTCACCCTGCGTGACCTGACCGTGGCCGACGGGCTGGCAGCGGGCGACAACGGGCTGGCGGGAGCCGGAGGCAGCGCCGGCCTGGGGGGTGGACTGCTGATCAAAGGCGGCAAGGTGACCCTGACCAACATGCACTTTGTCGATAACCAGGCGGTGGGGGGCAGCAGCATACCCCGCCAGGAACCCGAAAATACGGCAATTCGGCTGGAAAAGCAAAAATATACCCTGAATCGGGGCGCGATCGCGGGGGTCAACGGCATTGGCATTCACCAGACTGACACCCTGCCATCTTCCCCCAAGGGCCTCACTATCGACACCGTAGACGATCGCATCAACGCCAATCGGGGCGCGATGGCGGGGATCAACGGCATTGGCGTCGGCGGCATTGGCACCATCGCCTTTGCGGGGGGCGGCGGCTTTGGCGGGCTGGGCAATGCGGGCAACGGCGGCAACGGTGGCAACGGCGGGGCGGAGGGGGGCAATGGCGGCAACGGTGGCGACGGCGGCAACGGCGGTATCGGCATTTTTGGCGGCAGCAACCCGGCGGGTGACCTGGGCACCATGGGCGTGGCCAGCTTTAGCGGCGGCGGCGGCCTGGGCGGCGTGGGCAACGCGGGCAACGGCGGGCGCGGCGGCTTCCTGGGACGGTTACACTTATTCTTTGCCATCAGACATTGAATCCAGCTGCTGACGCTGAACTTTAAACCGCTCAATTCTGGCTTGAATATCCTGAGCAGTGTCTTGAATGGCTTGTATATCAGATTCGAGTAAGTAAGGAGTAAGAATCGTGAAAATAGGCTCTAGCTCAACTGAAAACTTTAACAACAATTGAGTAATATCATTTTCGTAGAGACTGACTCGGCTAAAGTCGCCCTGACGATACAGTGACGGCAAAGCGTAAAATTTGAGTATGATGAGGCCCTCAACAGTCGCACAACGAATCGTGCGGTTCCCAAACTGCTGTTTTACCGCGTACTGTTGATTGACCAACTCAAACAGCTTATTCTTCGTCAGCAATACATCGACCTGCAAAGCACCAAAATTACCGCGAATAAAGTCTCGATTCTCTTCTACGATCGCCAGTTCAGGCAAGTTATCCAGTGCCTGCTTTGAGAAAATAAAATCAATATCCTGAGTGTTGCGGCCTTCTATATAGCTGAGCATGGCAATGCCGCCGACTAGCAGGTACTCAATCTGGCGAGATTCTAGCGTGACGAATAAGGTATCAACCGCCGCTAGAAGATCGCCTGTCCTCATTCTGCCACCCCAGTTTTTGACATCGAATACCAGTCCATTGCGGATGATGTCTGCGATTGTGCTAGTCATCGATACATTCTCTCAGCCTTAGGACTCGTTCGCGGGCATTCTTTTTAACACCTACCTGTTAACACCTACCTGGAGCTTACTTAAACCAACCAGCGCCATAAACTTGAACAGGCAATTGAATTAGTTATCAGCTTATTATCTCTCATTAGTAGGCCGGATCCGCAAGGTTACTCTCCAGGCCAGCCGGGCATCGGTGGCTTCGGCGGCGGCGACGCGGCGGTAGGGCAGGGCGGCGGCGGCGGCGGCCTGGGCGGCGCGATCTTTCTCCAGGCGGGGCGGCTGATTTTGCACAACACCGTGTTTGAGGGCAACAGCGCCACGGCGGGCGCAGGGGCGAACCCCGGCATGGGCAAAGGCGGCGCAATTTTCGTGCCCGATGCCGAGACGCTCCAGGCAGCCTATTCCCAAGCTGGGGGCGATCGCGGTCTGCACCTGTTGCCCCAGGCCCGCGCCCTGGGCCGACTTCCCACCTTCATTGACAACTACGCCACCGATGCCGCCGCCTCGGCCACCGACAACCCCGACTGGTACGGCGTAATCAGCCACAGCGCCGGGGTGAACTGAAGACAGTCTGCGTTCTTGGACCGCCATTTTCACGGGTGCTTTTCCGGGCTGCCGGGGGTTGAGCGCCGGGGCTGGTGGCGTAAGCTAGGAATAGTTAAGCAACGTAACGGATCGCTATGCAAACTCTGCGTCAGTTGTTTTTTGGCCTGCTGCTGGTCGCCGCCCTGGGGCTAATGTGGGATGCCCTCCCCTTCTACGCCACCGCCGACTCCATGCCCGAGTCGCCTGGGCAGGCGAGCGACCCAAACCTGGCCACCGCCACCTTTGCGGGGGGCTGCTTCTGGTGCATGGAAGGCCCCTTTGACCACCTGGACGGCGTGGTCTCCACCACCTCCGGCTATACCGGCGGCACCAAAGTTGACCCCACCTACGCCGAAGTCTCTGGCGGAGGCACCGGCCACGTGGAGGCGGTGCAGGTAGTCTACGACCCCAGCAAAGTCAGCTACGACAGGCTGCTGGAGGTCTTTTGGCAGAATGTGGATCCGGTAGATAGCCGGGGTCAGTTTTGCGATAAAGGCAGCCAGTACACCTCGCGCATCTTTGTCCACACCGACGAGCAGCAGGCCCTGGCGGAGGAGTCTAAGACCACCCTCAGCGTCCTCAAGCAGTTCCAGAAAACCCCCATCGTCACCGCGATCGAGCCCGCCCAAACCTTCTACCCGGCCGAAGACTACCACCAGGACTACTACCTCAAGCACCCGCTGCGGTACAAGTACTACCGCACGGCCTGCGGGCGCGATCGCCGCCTGGCCGAAGTTTGGGGCAGTGGGGAGTAGGCGAGTGGATGGGTGGATGGGTGGATGACTAAAGCCGGAAACCTAAAATCCAAAACATACACCGACTACCGTGCAAGGATTTCTGAACTTCTACAAGCCCCAGGGCATGAGTTCCCACGACTGCGTGGGGGCGGTGCGACGGCTGACGGGCATTAAAAAAGTGGGCCACGGTGGCACGCTGGATCCCTTAGCTGAGGGCGTGCTGCCGATCGCCGTGGGTCGCGCCACGCGGCTGCTGCCCTACCTGCCCGAGGGCAAGGCCTACCGGGCGATCGTTCGCTTTGGCCTCACCACCACCACCGATGACCTGGAAGGCGAAGTTCTGACCCAGCAGGCCGCCGATCGCCTTACCGTAGACGACATCACCGCCTGTCTACCCGAGTTTGAAGGGGCGATCGCCCAGGTTCCGCCAGCCTTTAGCGCCATTCAGGTGCAGGGGCAGCGGCTCTACGACCTGGCCCGCAAGGGGCGAGCCGTCACCCCACCGTCCCGTAAGGTTGTGATTCACAGCCTCAGGGTGCAGCACTGGCAGCCGGGGGCACAGCCGGAGCTAACGCTCGATATAGATTGCGGCCCCGGCACCTACATTCGCTCGATCGCGCGGGATTTGGGCGATCGCCTCGGCACCGGAGCCACCCTGGCCCACCTCACCCGCACCCGCAGCGGCGGCTTCAGCGCCGAGCACAGCCTGACGCCACAAGAGGTGACAGATTTAGTCGAAAAGCAGGCGCTGGAGCTGGTGACCCCAGCAGTGGCATTGGGGCATCTGCCTGCGATCGCCCTTTCCCCAGAGGTGGCCCGCCGCTGGCAGCAGGGACAGAAGTTTCCACCCCCGGAGACAATTTTGCCCCACACGCCCTACCGCGTCCTCAGCGACGCCAGCGGGGACTTTTTAGGCATCGCCCAGCTCGAAGACCGCGACGAAGGCCCCATTCTCAAAGCCAAGATGGTGCTGTAGGTGGGTAGGGGCTCGTCATCACCCTCGTCCAAATCATTCTCTGACTGAAGGCCAAAGCGATTGCATTGGGCGAATGGCATTCGCCCCTACCCACCTACCCATTCACCCGCCTACCCATACACCCATCTACTCCTTCGGCACCCACACCGAAACCGACCCCGCCTGGCAGCTAAACTCGGCCCAGCCTTCGTCATTGGTGGTGACGGGCTCGCTGATGTGCTCGGTGATGTCGTAGTAGGTGCAGTTGGGCTGGCCCACCTCCATCCACTTATGGCCGTCCTCACCGTTGGTGAGCACCACCGCCATCCCACCGGGGTTGGCTTCGGTGCCGAGGCGGGTCCAGCCGATGGTGCTGGGGTGGTCAAAGTAGTCGTACTGGTCGCCAAAGGCGTAGGTGCGGCGGGCATACAAAAACTTGTCAATCAGCCACTGGTGGCTGTCGAGCCAGATTTCGTACTCGCCGCCATCGTTGCCCGTGTCTTTGTAGTGAGCGCCGTAGTAGTCGGCGTAGAAGATACAGGGGTAGCCATCTTGACGCAGCAAAATCAGCGCGTAGGCCAGGGGCTTGAACCAGGGTTCCACCACCGATTCGAGCGATTGCAGCGGCTGGGAATCGTGGTTGTCCACCAGGGTGACGGCGAGGGCGGGCTGCTGCTGCACCAGGGTGTTGTCGAAAATGGTGGTGAGGTCGTAGTCGCCCCCGGCTTTGCTGGCTTCGCAGAAGTTGTAGTGCAGTGGGGCATCGAACAGGTGCACATCGCCCCCGGTGACATCGATGAAATGGTGCAGCGCCTCGATCTCGTAGGACCAGTACTCGCCCACCGCAAACAGCCTGCGCCCAGCATGGCGACGACAGTGGTTCAGCCACTGGGGAAAAAAGCCCGCCCGCACGTGCTTCACCGCATCAAATCGAAAGCCATCGACGTCAACGGTATCGACATACCATGCGCCCCAATCCTGGAGAGCATGGCGCACCTCCTCCGATTCCATGTCGAGGTCGCAGCCCATCAGGTAGTCAAAGGCCCCTTTTTCGAGGTCTACATGTTCATCAAACTGTTTGCCTTTGAACAGGTAAACCGCGTCGTAGGCAGGGTCGTTTTCGTCGTAGTCGACGGCGTCAAAATGCCACCAGTGCCACTCCATGTCGGAATATTTGCCCTGGCGACCGGGGAATTTAAAGTGTGTCCAAACCTTGACCATCCGGTTTTCGCCAATTTGCTCGTGGCGGTTGTCGTGGCTCATGGGGGTAGCTTCGACCTCTTCGAGGGCATCGGCCCCCATCATGTGGTTAAAGACCACGTCGGCGTAGACGCGAACCCCGACTGCTTTGGCCGCCTTGACCGCCTGAATGTACTCGTCTTTGGTGCCGTACTTGGTGCGAACACTGCCCTTTTGGTCAAATTCGCCCAGGTCGTACAGGTCGTAAACGCTGTAACCTACGTCCAAGCCGCCAGCGGTGCCTTTATAGGCGGGCGGCAGCCAGACGGCAGTAATGCCGACCTCGGCCAGGTCTTTGACATTTTTAGCGAACTCGTTCCACAGGTTGCCGTCAGGTTCAATGTACCAATGAAAATACTGCATCATCACGCCGTTAGGCTCTGACATACCCGTAGAATCCTTTTAGGAAAATAATGGTGATTCCGGGATTATGGCAGGTTCTCTCATTTTTTTCGGTCTACCTTGCGGCATATTTCGAGGTAAGTAGAGGGGTTACTGCCCACCATCAAACCCCCGTTCTCCCACATCTAATCCAAAATCCGATTTGGTAAAACCCCAATTCATAAACTTATTCGTAAGCGTCCCTCATCGAACTTTCTAAGCTAGAGAGAGAGGCTGACCATGAGCCTCCAGAGAGTCCTCCTGCTCGGGCTCAAATTGAGGAAGTAAAGATGGCGCGGGCCGGTTCAACCGAGCGGCGGCACAGGTTTGACTGAGGAAGGCCAAGACATTGCGATGCTGAGCCTTCAAGGAGGTGACCACCGTCAGCATGCGCGAGACAAACTGACTTCCTCCATGAGACTGGGAGCCAAAACTGGTGCGCCGCCAGATCACCGCTGGACGCAACGCCCGCTCAGCAGCATTGTTGGTCGGCTCCACCCCTGGGGTCTGCACAAACGTCCAAAGGGCGGGTTCTACCTGTAAGAGTTGCTGGCAGGTGCGGATGGTTTTAGCTAGCGGCGTCTTTTCGCCCGGTCAACGCCCTGCTGAGCTTTGGCTACACGCTGCTGTTTAACAATGTGCTCAGTCTGTTGCACCTGGAGGGGCTCAACCCCTACCTAGGCAACCTGCACCGAAATGATCGCCACGAAGCCCACCTGGCCTTTGACCTGATGGAAGAATTTCGCTCGCCCATCGTCGATACGCTGGTGCTGACGCTGCTAAACCAGCAGGTGCTCAAGCCCGATGCCTTTCTACCGCCCAAGGCCAACGGAGCCGTCTACCTCACCGACGACGCCCGCCGCCGCTACCTGCAAGCCTTTGAAGACCGCATCATGACCACCCTCCACCACCCCGATGCCCGCGACCCAGTCCCCTACTTCCATAGCGCCCAGCGCTCTTGTAACTTGGTATTAAAGGCCGTAACCCTATGGGGCAGAGAGTTTGCTGGTTCTTCAGCAAGAGTTGCTGCAATGCTTACCTGACCCAGCCCCCGTGAGGCGGAGCCGCCCAGCCGAATGCGGTCGCCATTGCCCTGAATAAACGCCAACAGTTGCTCAGCCAGCGCATCGTCATTCACCAAAATGGTGCTGCGGTAGACCGAGGGCACTGGCTGCTGTTTTCCCTGGGTTTCATTCAACACCTCCAGGCTGTAGAGAATTTCATCTTGGGCGGTGGCCCGTTGGCGGTTGATGCCTACCCGTGTCAACAGGCGCTTGTTAACCGAGTGGGTAGCGTGGGAGGTGCCCGATTTGCTGTAGAAACCGCTAAAGGGTTCTACGCGATTGCCCGTTATGTCATTAGGTTCATAAAACAAGCCATGCTCTTTAGCGCAGTAGCTGTCGATGAGCGAGTCAAACACGCCTGCTTTGCCGGGCTTGAAGCCACCGTCAGTTTTAGAACTCAGCGCCGTGACGGGCAAGACAGAGATGGCTTCGGCTCTAAGTTCGTAGGTATCGTACAAACTTGCAGATGCATACAGAGTGCTTGAAATATATTTGTCTCCATTGGTTAGATCAACAACTATTTGTGATCGATTATAAAACTTCAACTTTTCGCTCAGAATTCTAGGGATTGCTTGGTGTAGTTCATTCCTTTCTACCAGCGTTGACTCAATAGAAACACTATCTATATAATGTCTTACTATCTCATTGCGCTCTCCCTCAATAGAATTACCGTAACCGTCCCAGGAATTTAACGAAGGCTTAGGGATTTTGGGCTAGGAGTCCCGGTAAGGTGAAGCGATGAGCGACGAGATCGAGATAGCTGGAATCACCTCATGGACGGCTCGACAATCTTCGGCGGGATATAGTTTTCGAGCTTCGCGAGGAGCAGTTTTCCCGCTCTGCTCTCGCGGGGCTTTCTTGCCTTTCCCTTTGGCTTTAACACCTTTGCCAAAGCCATCCGTTGACGGTGGTTTTGATGAATTCTGTGAATTCTGATTGACTTTCTCTTCCAACGCCATCAGCCGCTCACTCAGAACCCGCACTAACATTTGGATGCTAGCGGGGGTCGCTTCCCAGTCGGCCCTCGGAACTCGGATTCCAGCTATCTCGATCTCGTCGCTCATCGCTTCACCTTACCGGGACTCCTAGCCCAAAATCCCTAAGCCTTCGTTAAATTCCTGGGACGGTTACACTTATTCTTTGCCATCAGACATTGAATCCAGCTGCTGACGCTGAACTTTAAACCGCTCAATTCTGGCTTGAATATCCTGAGCAGTGTCTTGAATGGCTTGTATATCAGATTCGAGTAAGTAAGGAGTAAGAATCGTGAAAATAGGCTCTAGCTCAACTGAAAACTTTAACAACAATTGAGTAATATCATTTTCGTAGAGACTGACTCGGCTAAAGTCGCCCTGACGATACAGTGACGGCAAAGCGTAAAATTTGAGTATGATGAGGCCCTCAACAGTCGCACAACGAATCGTGCGGTTCCCAAACTGCTGTTTTACCGCGTACTGTTGATTGACCAACTCAAACAGCTTATTCTTCGTCAGCAATACATCGACCTGCAAAGCACCAAAATTACCGCGAATAAAGTCTCGATTCTCTTCTACGATCGCCAGTTCAGGCAAGTTATCCAGTGCCTGCTTTGAGAAAATAAAATCAATATCCTGAGTGTTGCGGCCTTCTATATAGCTGAGCATGGCAATGCCGCCGACTAGCAGGTACTCAATCTGGCGAGATTCTAGCGTGACGAATAAGGTATCAACCGCCGCTAGAAGATCGCCTGTCCTCATTCTGCCACCCCAGTTTTTGACATCGAATACCAGTCCATTGCGGATGATGTCTGCGATTGTGCTAGTCATCGATACATTCTCTCAGCCTTAGGACTCGTTCGCGGGCATTCTTTTTAACACCTACCTGTTAACACCTACCTGGAGCTTACTTAAACCAACCAGCGCCATAAACTTGAACAGGCAATTGAATTAGTTATCAGCTTATTATCTCTCATTAGTAGGCCGGATCCGCAAGGTTACTCCTCCGTCGGTTCACCTGTGAGGCGGCGGGGGATGCGATCGCACCCCTCCAGCGTTTCAATCGGCTCCCCACTGGCGGCCCCCAGCTCCTTGAACTTGCGGGTCGTCACCAGCACCCGACTCTCCAGGCAGCCTGCCGTCTGGTTAAACGCTTTCACCGAGGCATCGAGCCCCCGCCGCAGCTTCACCATATGGCTGGTGAGCACGGCCATGCGATCGTACAGTTCGCGGCCCAGGGCGCTGACCATCTGGGCATTTTCGGCCATTTTTTCGTGCCGCCAGCCGTAGGCGATCGCTTTCAGCAGCGCAATCAGCGTAGTGGGTGTAGCCAAAATCACGCTCTGGCTGACGCCGTACTCGATCAGTTGGGGGTCGTGCTCCAGGGCGGCACTAAAGAAGGTTTCCCCCGGTAAGAACAGCACCGCAAACTCCGGCGAGTCATCGAACTGATCCCAGTAGGCCTTGGCCCCCAGTTGGGTGAGGTGGGTGCGCACCTGGCGGGCGTGGGCGACGAGGCGATCGCGCCGGGCTCCCTCATCGGTGGCTTCCAGCGACTCCAGATACCCCTGCAACGGCGCTTTTGAGTCAACAATAATCTGCCGTCCATTGGGCAGCTTGATCACCATGTCGGGACGCAGCCGCCCACCCTCGGCCTCCACCGTGGGCTGCTCCACAAAGTCGCAGTATTCGATCATGCCCGCCATTTCGACCACGCGGCGCAGCTGCATTTCGCCCCAGCGCCCCCGCACCTGGGGTGCCCGCAGCGCCTTGACCAGGTTGGCGGTTTCGCCCTGGAGCTGGTTCTGGCTGATGGCCAGGGATTTGACCTGCTCGGTGAGGCTGGCGTAGGCCGACACGCGATCGCGCTCCAGGGCTTGCAGCTTGCCGTCCACCTTGTCCAGCGCCTCTCGCAGCGGGCTGACCAGCGAGTCGATCGCCTGCTGCCGCAGATGCAGGCTGCCCTCCGCCTGGGTCTGAAAGCTCGACAGCGTGGCCTGGGCCAGCTCCAGAAACGACTGGTTGTTGCGCTGCAGGGCATCGGCAGACAGCGCCTGGAAGGTGTGGGCCAGCCGCTGCTGGGCCTGGTCGAGCAGGGCGACTTTTTCCTGGGTAGCGCTGTGGGCGTGGGCCAGCTGGGTTTGCAGCTCGGCCAGTTTGGCCCGCAGCAGAGAATTTTCCTGCTGGGTTTGGGCCAGGTGGCTGGCGCGATCGCCCAGCATTTTCTCCAGTTCCCCTAGGCGGCTCAGCTGGGCCTCGGCGGTGGCGCGGCGAGCCGCTTCGTCGCGCAGCTCGTGGCGGCTGTAGTCGAGCTGGGCCTGCATATCGCGCTGCCCAGCCCGCAGCTCCTCGATGTGCTGGTCCTGGTGGCGCAGTCGCTCGATCAGACTGGCGCGATCGCCCGCCATCTCGGCCCTGGTACGCTCCCGCACGGTTTGCAGGCGGCTGGCTAGCAGCAGCGCCGTTACCCCCGCCCCAAGCACCAGCCCTACAGTAATGCCGCCTAAAATAATGCCGATCGTCACTGGCCTCCCCTTTCTTCTAGACTAGCCCCCGCCCCACCCATCCCAATTAGTCAAAAGCCTAATCCCTGGGATGCTGGGGTACACGTATACTACAGCAGTCCACCCCTTACCCATCCACCCCTTACCCATCCATCCCTTCACCCATGCCCACCCCCACCCCCCTCAAAATCCACCCCGCCACCCCCGCCGATATCCCTGCCCTGGTAAACCTGATCAAAGCCCTGGCCGACTACGAAAAGCTGGCCCACGAAGTCACCGGTAAACCAGAGGACCTGGAGCAGGCGCTGTTTGGCCCCCGTCCCTACGCCGAGGCTGTCCTCGCCTGGATCGAGGACACCCCCGTGGGCATGGCCCTGTTTTTCCACAACTTTTCCACTTTTTTAATGCAGCCAGGAATCTACCTGGAAGACCTGTTCGTACAGCCCGACTACCGGGGCCAGGGCATCGGTAAAGCCCTGCTGCGACACGTGGGCAACCTGGCTCTTGAACGGGGCTGCGGCCGCTTTGAGTGGAGTGTGCTCGATTGGAATGCCCCCGCGATCGCGTTTTACCAGAGCATGGGCGCTGAGATTAAGCCCGAGTGGCAGATCTGCCGGGTGACGGGGGAGGCGCTGGCGGCGTTTGGGGAAATGTAGGGAGTAGGCGAGGGCGCGAGTGGATGAGTGGATGAGTGGATGAGTGGATGGGCAGGGAAGGCCGGGGAAATGAGTGGGGTGGATATATGGCTAGTACCCTGAGGCATAAGTCAGCCAACCATTCCTGACACCTGACACCTGACACCCGAGACCTGACATCCTCAGAAACGGTGGCCATATTTCTGCCAGGCAGTACTAGGCTGAGATTGTGAGTGGCCTTCACCCATCCACCCTCCTACCCTCCTACCCTCCTACCCATCCACCCTCCTACCATCCACCCCACTTACCCATTTCCTAGATATGATTCTGGCCAGAGCGTCTAAGCATGCGGTTCCATATGGCACAGATTTTTATCTCAGCGGGTCACGGGGGGTTTGAAGATGGGGTGGTAGACCCTGGGATTGTGCTGCCGGGAACCACTGAGGCGGCGGAGATGATCCAGATTCGCGATCTGGTGGTGGCTGAGCTCAGGTCGCGCAGCTTTGCCGTGCTGTCTGTGCCCGACGACCTCAGTGCCGCCCAAACCCTGGCCTGGATCAATGCCCGCTGCCGGCCTGGGGATGTGGCCCTGGAGATCCATGCCGGAGCCTTTAGCGATCCGTCAGTGCGGGGGGCATCGGTGTTTTACATTGCCAGAAACGAGGTGCGCCGCACCCACGCCGAACTGCTGCTGCTGGCCCTGGTGCGGCGGGTGCCCTCGCTGCCTAGCCGGGGTGTGAGGCCCGACACCGAGTCACCCACGGGGATGCTGCCCTTCTGTCGTAACCTGGGCTGCCCCTCGCTGCTGATGGAGGTGGGCTACCTGAGCAACCCCCAGGATCTGGCGATTATTCAGCGACAGCGGCGCGACGTAGCCCTGGGCATTGCCGACGGGCTGGCCTCTTGGAGTCGGGCGGTGGGCAGCGACATTCCAACCACCCCAGGGACTAACCTGCCGGAGATTAGAATTAACCTCAACGGCGGCATTTACCCAGAGACCGGCATCATAGTCAACAACAATTCCTATATCCCCATTGATATTGCCGATCTGCTGGGAATCAATGCAGCCACCTCCCCCAATATCACCCGCATTCGCTACGCCAATGTGGTGTACATCAAAGCGGTGGATCTGCAAACCTACAACGTGTCGGTGGGGTGGGACGCGGCCACGCGCACCCTGCGGCTGCGATCGCGCACGGGCATGCAGTTTTGCCCCGGTGCCATGGACCGCATTATGGGCATTGGCAGCACCACCGAGACTCAGCTGAGGTTGTTTCTGCAAAGCGTTAACCCGTCCGCCGTCAATACCTATGGCGATTTGCCCAAACTCTACCGCGAAGAGGCAGCGGTCGAGGGAGCCAACCACGACATTGCCTTTTGCCAAATGCTGGTCGAAACCAATTCCCTCAACTTTGGCGGCAGCCTCAACCCGGCCCAAAACAACTTTGGCGGCATTGGTTCCCCCACGGGCGGCATGGAGGGAGCCTCGTTCCCCAGTGCGCGAGTGGGAGTCCGGGCCCAGATTCAGCACCTTAAAGCCTACGCCAGCCTCGACCCGCTGGTGCAGCGTCAGGTCGATCCGCGCTTTCAGTTTGTGGTGCGAGGGGTCGCCCCCCTGGTCGATCAGCTCAGCGGGCGCTGGAGCGCTGACCCCGAGTATGGTCGCAAAATCTTGGCCTTTTTGCGGCGGCTTTACGACTCGGTGCTGCCCCCCTAGGCCGGCTTTAGGGCCACTTTAAAAGCTGGCTCAGGGAAAGCAACTTGGGAACAGCGGCACAGTCATGGGGGTATGGATCCTGATGTTCTGGATTTGGGCATCGATGATACCGTTGACTTGCGGGTATTCAGCAGCTAATTGATGCCAGCCCCTGGAACAGGCCGATTGTTCAATTCGTTTCTCACCCAACGATGACTCTACTTCGTCAACCTCTCGTCCCTGGGCTGCTGGTCAGCCGTGCCCTCCTGCTGCTGCGGTTGGGGCTCAAGCACAGCCTCAGCCTGTCAATCCTGTGGTGGCTGATCGCGCTGCCAGCCCTGGCGGTCGAAATGCGGGTAGCCGTAGGCGATCGCCTCAACCAGGCCGTAGTCGGCAGCTCCACCCCAGCAATCATCAAAAACGGCGCGGGTCAGGGGGTGGGCCAAATTCCCCAGGGACGAGCGATCACTATTACGCCCTCGGGGAGTGGGCTGCGGCTGGCGGACTGGCAGGGGCAGGCGTTTTGGGTAGAGCCTACGGTTGGTGGTTACGTCTTCATCAACGACAAATGGTACCGGGGCCGGGTGCTGGTCGTGCCCATGGAGGGCAGAGTAACGGCCATCAATTGGGTGGATATCGAAGCGTACCTCTACGGGGTGGTCGGCAGTGAAATGCCCGCCAGCTGGCCCCAGGAAGCGCTCAAGGCCCAGGCGGTGGCGGCCCGGTCCTACGCACTGTATCGGCGCGATCGCACTCAAAACGACCTGTTCGATGTGGGCAGCACTACGGCCCACCAGGTCTACAAGGGGCTGGCAGGCGAAGCCGCTTCGGTGCAGGCGGCGGTGAACGCCACCCGGGGTCAGGTGCTCACCCACGGAGGCCGCATCGTTGAGGCGGTGTTCCACTCCTCCTCCGGCGGTCACACCGAAAATTCTGAAGACATCTGGCAGCGCCCCAGCCCCTACCTGCGCGGCGTCGCCGACTTCGACCAGGAGGCACCCGTGTTTCGCTGGTCGGAAACATTCTCGGCCCAGCAATTGGCCCAGCGGATTACCGGCATTGGCCACCTGCAAAGCGTCGCCACCGAACGCACCACCCCCCGGGGCCGAGTGGTCTCCATTCGCCTCCAGGGGACCCAGGGCAGCCGCACCCTCACCGGCCCCGAACTGCGCCAGGCCCTCGGCCTCCGCAGCACTCTGGTTTCGTTCAACATAGCCGGTGACTCCATCCGCATCGATGGCCGGGGCTTCGGCCACGGTCTGGGGATGAGTCAGTGGGGAGCGCGGGGACTGGCCCTGCGCGGCCACAACCACCAGCAAATTTTGACCCACTATTACCAGGGCACCGCCCTCGCCAACGCCCGCGTGGCTCAGCTCTCCGAGCCGCAGCGTCCCCTGGGTCCAGGGCCCCTGGTGGTGCTTCAACCCAGGGCCGCTTTTTCAATTCAAGGGCTATAGTTGCGATCGTCCTGCCCGATGTGCCACTTTCTATGTCTGCCCGGACGTATAGCTCAGTTGGTTAGAGCACCACGTTGACATCGTGGGGGTAGTAATCTCTTAGATGCTTGAGAATGAAGCGTTTCAGGTTTTGTACAGCGACTAGCGTATCTCAGTTGCATCTCTAAAGCGCCTCTCTTTAATAAATCCTCATCTCCTCTCCCGTTTGCTCGGCAGGGGAGTTTGACGCGAAAGTATTAATTTGATAAAGATCAATATTTCTGCCCTGATCCATCAGAACCGTTTGGGAAGACTTGAGTATAAGCACTCGCTTGACTCAGTATGCTCAAACTCCCATTGGTTCTTGGTACTGCTTTGGTTTGTATTTGGGGCAGTGTTAGCCCTGCCTATACGCAAGTCAATTATCAGCGCCAGCTCTCTCAATACACTACCCATTCCCAAGGAATAGATTATTTAACGATTGGGCGAAATATTAGAGGCCTCTACGAAAATCCTACAACTTATAGGTGGCCAGATGGAGCAAGGGGGGTTTTCGGAGACGATGGTTCTGTCGTCAGAATCACAAAGCAAACAGCCGCCGATGGCAACGTCCTTTACTATATGCGATTAAATCAAGAATCTAGAATCCTCAGATATAACGCTACACGGGATTCAATGGGTTATACCGATGTGTGGTCTTATTCAATTGGTCACAACTATCTAAAAGCCAGAGTAACAGTGCTGACTGATTTTGGTCGATACCTAAATGAACCACAGATTATCAATGTAGAAACTAATGAAATGTATCCGGCTTTTCGGACACTACTAAATTTCTGATTATTACCACTTTGTGGAGAAAAATATATGTTGAAAACTTTAATGGGTAGTGCGATCGCAACTACGTTCTTAGCCACTCTCGCGATCGCTGCTCCGGTTCAGGCACAGAGCTTTGAGCCTTATCCAGTTGATGGGTGCCCCGGTATCATCATTAACTATATCTGCCACGATCGCATTGATGGCAATCCATCACTATATTCCATACCCAGCGGATACCAAGGTCGTATCGGACTCGGCGGCGTTAGGCTTGGAGTTAATAGCAATATATTCTTTGCTATCGATTTAGAGACTGAACAAATTGTTGGCTATGTTTATGTTAATGATGATGCCCGAATGATTCCTAACCCCAGTGGTATGCCAAATATAAATAATCCTAGATTGATGCGACAGTTAGTTCCTGAGACGGTTGCCATCTTGAATGAATTAGTGCTCTATTAGTAGAGCTAGTCCCTCCCTGACAGATAAAAACCCCTCAGGTGTTGCGAGCGTATTCTGAGGGGTTTCTACTTATAGTCTGCTTCAATTGGAAATGTAAATTTTACACTATAGCGACTTTCATTCGAGTTAGGTGTAGTGTGAAACCTATAACCTTTTGAGTAGCCATATACATACGATCGCAATAATCAGTATTGATATATTGATTACAAGAGCTAAGGAAACCCACCTTGCCTCTTGCTCCTAGAAAATGACACTTTCACCTAAATCCCTCTCCGAAGCTTCAAAACATAGAGAGGGATTTTTGTTTGACTAGCGATATACGGCAATCCTATTTGATTTGTGAAATAAGCATCCTGGCCAGACAGAGCTTTTAGTTCTCCTTCTCTTCAGTAATCATGGCAGATCGCTATAGCGGATAGGTCTGTTCATCGGATCGTCGGGCAACCCTAGATAAACAAACTGTCGCCTCCCTTGGTACGTCTATACCAGTCACAGCCAGCCACGCAATGCTTGTACGGACACCGACTCCTTGGGAGAACGCTTGCCAGCCATATCTCTTATTGCTCTCCTGAAATGCCTGTTTTCTCAGCTTCCAACACTTACTCCAGCAATTTCGCCAACCGCCCTGCCTGGAAAAGGTTGCGATCGCCCTGCCCGATATGCTACTTTCTATGTCTGCCCGGACGTATAGCTCAGTTGGTTAGAGCACCACGTTGACATCGTGGGGGTCACTGGTTCGAGTCCAGTTACGTCCATCCCCTGAAAAGCGTACGTTTTAAAGCATTTAGCGATTGAACGCTGGGTACGATCGCATCCATGAAGGTCTTTGGGCTTACCACATTAAACGAAGTCATGAAGGTTTGAGCGCCTCGACAGGGACAGAGTGAATATCTGAAACGGCCAAACCTGCCAACGATGACGATTCAACCGAGAGTATAGACGGTTGGATGTGCCTCAGGTGGCCTGCCGGAGAGGGCGATTTAGGCGATCGCCTTCACCAACCGAAACCCCACATGGGTAGTACCGGTATCCACCGCTTGGGATTCCCGGGCAGCGGGGCGGTAACGGCTGCAATAGTTCTTGGCGCATAGGTAAGAGCCCCCTTTGATCACATGGGTGGCTCCGTCCTGGGGCTTTTTAGGATCGTAGCTGGCCGCCTGGGCAGGGCCGATGGGGTCATGCTGGTGGGCCAGGTCGTCGTGGAGCACGGTGTACCAGCTGGAGGTCAGCTCCCACACATTCCCCGCCATATCGTAGAGGCCATAGCCATTGGCCGGGTAGGACATCACCGGAGCGGTGCCCAGGTGGCCATCGGCCTTGGTGTTGAAAAAGGGAAACAACCCCTGCCAGGTATTGGCCTGTTTAGCGGAGTACTGCTCGCCCCAGGTGTAGGTCCAGCCCTCGGCCCCGCCCCTGGCGGCGTACTCCCACTGGGCCTCGGTGGGCAGTTGGCGATCGGCCCAAGCGGCATAGGCCGTGGCATCCTCGTAGGCAATGTGAACCACGGGATGATTCTCCTTACCTTGCAAATCGCTATCGGGGCCGTAGGGGTGTCGCCAGTTGGCCCCCGGCACCCAATGCCACCAGCTCAGGTAGGCCACCTGCTGAAGGCCCTCCTCCGGCGGCTGAAACACCAGGGAACCCGGCGATCGCTCCTCCTCAGACAAATCAGAAAATTCCGCCCCAGACAGGGGCCGCTCCGCCACGGTGACATAGCCTGTATCCGCCACAAAGGCGGCAAACTGGGCATTCGTGACCTCATGGGGTTCGATGCAAAAACTGCTGACGAAGACATCCTCGGCAATTTTTTCCTCCACAAAGTCCGAGTCTTCAGCCCCCATGGTGAACGTGCCCCCAGGGATGTAGACCATATCCCCAGGGCAGGGGTAAGAGTCCGCGAGGGAGGGGAGGGGGAAGAGTAGAAGGGTGAGGAGGGTGAGGAGGGTGAGGGAGCGGGGGAGAGGCATGGGTGGATGAGTGGATGGGTGGATGGGTGGGCGGGTGGATGGGTGGGCGGGTGGATGGGTGGGCGTAGGGGCGGACCCGTGTGTCCGCCCGGGCAGGAATGGTAGCGGAGGTGGATGGAAAATAGACAAGGAGGCAAATTGGTCTTAAAGATCCCAGGGTTCTAACTAAGGGAGGTTTTGCCATTGGCCAAGGGACTTGAGAACCCTGGGATCTCCGACTAAGCTGGGTTCTCTGCGGTTTGCCGTTGTCGCTTGGCCCAAACGTTGTAGGGGAAGGCTGTCACTGCCCCGATCACCACGTAGGCGATCACCGTGGGAATGGCATTTCCGGCCCCATTGGCGGCGAGGAGGAACAGGGCAAGTCCGGCATTGCGGGCGATGGTGCCGGTGGCAATGGCGGAACGTACCGAGATCTCGGGCCCGCCCAGAAAGTGGCCGCAGGCGAGGCCGAATATCACAATCAGCGGGATGGCCACCAGACCGCGCCAGGCAATGGTGGGCAGCACTACGATGCTGATGCCTAGGGCAAACACTAGCAGTACCGCAAACAGAGTGCTGGCAATGGTAGACAGCAGTTGGCCGACGTTTTCCGCTTGCTCGCCGCTGAATTGGCGAAGGGCTAGCCCCAGCCCTAGGGGTAAAACTTGGGCGAGGAGGACCTGCTTGGCAATGGCCCCATAGTCGGCACTGGCGTCAATGGGGGCAAACAGTTGGGTCAGCACCCACAGCGTTAGCGGTGTGGTGACAATCGCCAGTATGGCCAGGGTCACTTGTAGGCTAATGGCCACCTCTGGATTGCTGCCCGCCATGGAGGCCCGCCGAGACAGCAGCGGTGCCCCCGGAGCCGCCGCCAATACCGCCAACCCCAAGGCCACCCGCCCTACCCCCGGATGCCCGCCACTGAGCACCAGATAGCCAATTACTGCCGCCCCCACGGGGAACAGCACCAGGGTGGCCAGCAGCGATCGCCCCAATAGGCTGGGCTGCCGCCACAGGGTGGCAAAGCTGCTAGGCGAGGTTTGCGCCCCCAGGCTGAGCATCAAAATAAACACGATCAGGGCCGCCAGGGTGGTAATCACCCGACTGTTGAGGGTGAACACCTCCGCCATTTGCACGCCCCCCACCACCAGGGGAATGAAGGCCGCCAGCCCTAAAAACAACAACACCGTAGCCACCACCAAGCCCTGCGACCAGGTGGGGCCATACTTGTAATCGTCGGATTCAATAGTTTTCAGCGTTGTCCAGTGGTTGACAATCGCCATCACCAGCGTCACCAGCCCCAGGGTCATCAGGCTCAGCCCCAGCACCCGCTCCTCGGTCAGACGGTTGATGCTGAGGGCGGTCTCGGTGCGATCGAGGTAGCTGAACAGGCGATCGATGCCAAAGCCGAAGCTAATCATCGACAGGGCGGTACGAATCCAGGCCATCAGGGTGCGTTCCTCGGCGGCGCGGGTGCGTTCCTTAGCCAGTTCGGTCCGTAGCTCAGCCAGGTCGGTGCGCTCCATGGAAAGGCCCGTCCGCTTTTCGGCCAGGTCGGTGCGCTGTTCCGCCATGGTTGTCCGGTTTTCGGCCAGTTCTGTTCGTTTTTCGGCCATGACGGTCCGCTGCATGGCCAGCTCATTGTTACTCGGTAGAGGGGTCGGGGGTTCGGTGGGGAGCATGGGGGTGGATGGGTAGGGGGTGGATGGGTAGGGGGTGGATGGGTAGGGGGTGGATGGGTAGGGGGTGGATGGGTAGGGGGTGGATGGGTAGGGGGTGGATGGGTGGGTGGGCAAGGGGGTGGATGGGTAGGGGGTGAAGAGGTGAAGGAGTGAAGAGGTGAAGGGTGAAGAGTGATAGGTGAAGGGTGAAGAGTGATAGGTGAAGGGTGAAGAGTGAGGGGTGTTTCGGGCTGTCTCTGGGTGGCATCCACTCATCCACTCATCCACTCATCCACTCATCCACTCATCCACTCATCCACTCATACACCCATCCCCCCCCTCACTAAGTAATCAGCGGGCTGATCAGTATGCCGAGGAAGGCGATCGCCCCCAACCCGGTGAGCACGTAAGCCACCACCAGGGAAGGGGACTGGCGGGATTGGTAGATTAAGTCGTTGCGCTGGATGCGTTTGAGCTGGCGCTGGTGGTCGAGGGCGGCGAACAGCATGGCAAAGGTGCCCAAAGCCACGAAGGAGAGGCCCAAAATGCGCGACAGCCGCAGCGGGTTGACGACATCGCCCAGGGCTGCGTAGATCGCGGCGACAATCCGCTCAATCCCAAAGCCAAAGCCAATCAGGGCCAGGGAGGTGCGAATCCAGGCCATCAGGGTGCGTTCTGCGGCAGCGCGGTTGCGTTCTTTGGCGAGTTCGGTGGCGGGGTTGGGCTGGGTCATGGGGTGATGGGGTGGTGGGGTGGTGGGGACGTAGGGGCGGACCCGTGTGTCCGCCCTAGGGGGGGAATGGGGGTGGTGGGAGACTTTGAATTTTGAATTTTGAACGCTGAATTTTTGAGTCAGGGAAAATTTGGGCTATTCTCAGGACAACTAGAAATGTGATTTCTGACCAGCCAGGAGAATGAGCGCGATGGCCAATCCGATGCCTCAAAAACCACTGAATCCAACTAACGAATTGGCGAAGGAGCGCAATCGGGCGGCAGCGGAAAGAACTATCAATGCCTGGTTGGGAATTTGTCTCAGCTTGATCGGTTTTGGGGTTGCCTTCGACCAGATTTTTCGCAGCCTGCGGTGGCGATTTCCCGCCATGGAACCGGCCATCACCAGAGAGACCGCAACGCTGATTGGAATGGGTTTTGTGGGGGTGGGCTTAGTCCTTCTGGCCATAGGGTTAATACAACATCGGTTGGCGATTAAAAGCATTGAAAACCCCGATTATTTAATGCTATCAGTGAAGGAGATGAACCAAATCGTCGTCACCGGCATTGTGATTTTGGGCATCGCCGGGCTGGTGACCGTCCTATTTTTGATTTAGGGCCCTACAGCCGTGCTTCATAGCCATAGCTGAAACCCTAACCAGAAGAAGGCCAAAGTGCCGATGATCAGCGTCAGGAGGCCCGTGGTCGCCCCCAGAGGCCAGCGGGGAGTATAGCGATACACTGGGGCTTTTAGCCGTTGCATTTCGCCCTGGTGGTCACGGATGGCGAGGGCCAGGGTAACGACGCCCAAACCCAGCAGCAGCAGACTAAGGATGTAGGCCCAGATATCAATAAAACGTCCGCTGGGGGCGATGGCACTGACCACTTGATCCACCGCCACCCCAATACCGATCAAGGTGAGGCTGCTGCGCACAAAGGACAGCAGCGATCGATCGGCGGCTAGGTGGTTGCGCTCGCGGGCCAGTTCGTCTTGGGGGTTGAAATCGGTCATTGTAACAGTCATGGTTGGGGAGAGTGGGGCTTACTGTCATCCCGAGGAATTTCCATAAACTCCGTCGGGCTATCGATCAAAAATAGGGGTGGATGGTTGTGGGCGATCGCCCGTTCACGAAATTCCAGTTGAGCCTCAATTTCTTTATTCAAAAAGTAGTTTAGGAAGGTTCGGATGACCGCAATCACCGAGAGGCGAATCAGGGCGTCGTTGCTGGGGGCGATCGCAGTACTCAAGATATCGGCCCCCAGCTGAAATTCCAGCGCCAGGGCCAGCCACAGGCCAAACTTCAGTCGAATTTGCACAAAGGGCAGCACCACCCGTTTGCGGTGTCGCAGGATTTTGATCGCCAGCCGAGCGGTGGCAAAAATGCCCACAAAAATGCAGAGTATACCCAAGAATTCCAGCAGGCTTCCCCCTAGGGTGGCCAAGGTAACGGAAAGGGTTTCAAGGGGCTCTAACCAGGGCATGGTTTAACCTCCTGGGGGGGTAAAGGATAGCGATCGCTCCCAGTCCTGCACCGCCTCTAAGGATTGACCGGTGGTTTCAATGCGGAAGCGGTAGGTGAGCACCGCCGCCAGCCCACAAACCACCGCCAGTCCCGCCAGCAGGGGCGGCAGCCCCCAAGATTTACCTAAAACGGGCAGCACAAAGGTGCCCAGCACCGCCCCCGCCTTGGCAAAGGCCGCCGCAAACCCCGCCCCGGTAGCTCGCAGACGGGTGGGAAACACCTCCCCCGACAGCAGAAAGGTGGTGGCGTTGGGGCCAGCGTTCATCAACAGGTTGAACACCAGAAACCCGGCCAACACCAGCCCGATTTCCGCCCCGCTACCCGAAGTCACCAGCCCCGAGGCCGCCAGCAGCAACAGCCCCACGGCCATGCCCCCAAAGCCGATGATTTGCAAGCGGATCCGCCCCAGCCGTTCCACCAGAGCCACGGCGCAGAGAAAACCGACAATCAAAAACACATCCACCACAGCCGCCCCCTGGGCCGAGGCCATTTCCCTGGCCATGAAGTCGGTTTCCGTGGCCAGGGCCAGCAGGGCAATGATGGTGGGGGTAAAGATGCCGATGCCGTAGGTGGCGATGTCCTGCAAAAACCAGGGCAGCGAGGCCAATAGGGTGCTGCGCCGATGGAGGGGGGTAAACAGCGTGGCCAGGCTCGCCGGTTCGGTCTCGGGGGGTGGTTCATGCTCGGCGGTGATCACAACGGGTTCCCCCAAAAGCTGGCTGGCCGCGGCCGAAGCCTCGGCATACTCACCTCGGCTGATGTAGTAGCGGGGGCTTTCGAGCTGTACCGCCAGCCGCACCGCCGCGACGACAACCGCCAGGGCCACCCCCACCCCCAGCATCCAGCGCCAGGCATACTGCACCGCCAGCGGTTCTGGGTCGGCGTACAGCACCTGAAACAGGTGAATCACCACCACCCCCGTCAGCGCCCCCACCATGGCCCCCACCGCCTGAAAGGTAAAGGCCCCAATCACCAGGCGCCCCCGCCACCGGGCGGGCACGTTCTCGGTGATGTAGGCAACGCTGATCGGGTAATCGGCCCCGATCGCCACCCCCACCAAAAACCGAAAGGCGATCAGCGAAGCGGCATTCCAGGCCAGGGCCGTGCCCGCCGTGGCCACCACAAACAGCACCACATCGACGATCAGCATCGGCTTGCGCCCCACGCGATCGGTGATTGGCCCCAGGGTGAGCGACCCCACCAGCGACCCCACCACCGCTGCCGTGGCCACCGCCCCCACGGTCACCGCATCCAGGCCAAAATCCCGCTTGAGAAAGGGCAGGGCAACGCCGATGACGAAAAAGTCAAAGCCATCCAATGCAATCAGCCCCGCCGACAGCAGCCACAGCAGCCCCATGGCCCGGGTCAGGGGGGCATTGTCCAACCGCTGTTCAAAGGAACTGGGGGCAACGGTTGCCATCATTCGTCAGCCTCCTTTGTCTTCGCCGCCTCAGCGCCTTCAAATTGCAGCAGGCGGGTACTGGCAGCCAGGGCCAAAATCGAGAGGGGAATTACCATATACGTCCACTCCAGCCCCCGAAACGATAGCCGTTCTAGCAGGCCCTTCACAAAAACCACCGTTAGCAGCACAATCAGCACCTCCATCAAGGTCTTTTTTAGGGTGCTGATTCCCCCCAGCTTGGTCCAAGTACCCGAATCCGTATCAGATTTGCCAAGCTGAATAAACAGCGAGTAAATGCCATAGGCGAAGTATAAAAATGCAAGCCCTACCAGAAAGCTGTCCAGGCATTCCAATAGCTCCAGGGTGGCGAGTTCGGTGGTGGAAATGCGGCTCCCCTCTACCATCGATTCCTCGGCATTAATGACTAACAGAACGGCTTTTAGGGTGTTGACCGTGCCAATCCAAAACATCAGCAAGGCTCCAATCAAGGATGAGATCACCGCCAGCACGCTCATAAAACGAGTCCAGCGGATCGCCATGACCAAGCGGGGCATGGTGGTTATCGGGTGGGGAGATGGGGAAGGGTCGAGCATAGATGGATTGAGGTTAGTGATCTGTCGATCTGTAGGTTAGGTGAGCAAAGCGGAACCTAACAAAATCTACGGCCACCGATGGACTTGCTCTAACCCTGGGAAAAATTGTCGGAGCGATGGGTGTAGCTTTCCGTCAGAATGTGGAGGCTGACCAGCAGCACCCACAGGGGGAACAGCAGCATTACCCAGCCCAAGCTGTTGATGTAGCCAATTCTAAGCAGCATGATGGCGGCGAACCCAAAGCCCAACCAGGCCGTCCAGCGGGGAATAACCCCCGTGCGCAGAAACAGGGTGCAGCTAGAAATCATAAACACCCCGGCCATGCGAATACTGTAGGTGCTGAGGGTTTCGCGGGCGATGAGGCGGCCTAGGTCGTAGACCGTAAGCAGTTCTCCTTCGGAGAGTCGGCTGGTGAGCAAAAGCAGACTGCCGGTCACCGCTGAGCTGACAAACAGCATGGCCACAAATAGCAGGCCGCTGCCCAGAAACACCGTGGCAAAGAATTGGTCTTCCCGCTCCCCCAGCACGTCGCGCACCACCCCCATAAACCACAGGAAGGCAATGCCAGCAAAGGGCACCAGGTTTAGCGCCAGCAGCACGGCGGGCGTTTGGCTCAGCAGTCCGGTCTCAGTGCCCAGGGGTGTGGGTGGGGTCGCCAGCAAGATCAGAGCCGAACTGACGATCAGCAAAACCGAAAACAAAATCCCGGCAATGGCCGCAGCTTTGGGGGCTCTGAGGCGAGGGCGGGGGGGAAGCGGGGTATCGGATGTCATGGGGGGAGCGTCGGGGTGAAAGGCCATCATGGAGGTGGCTCAGATCCCAGGGTTCTTGGCCAAGCCATAAACCATGGCGTCATTATGCAGGAAGAACCCTGGGATCTCTCCTGGGGTGCCCAGATCCCAGGGTTCTTTGCCTAACCACAAACCATGGCGTCATTATGCAGGAAGAACCCTGGGATCTTTCCTGGGCCTGGGCTCTCTCTGGGCCATTAGCTGCTGCCGGGGGGAATGGATTGCAGTTGCTCTAGCACCTGATCCACCGTGAAGCTGGCGGCTTTTTGGCGGGGCGGATACTGCTTAAAGGTGGAGAGAAATTCTGCCACCTTGCCCTGGGCGGGCACCAGCAGGAAGATGTGATCCAAAATCCAGTCCCAGTAGGTGTTTGAGGTCAAGGTCGCCCGTTCGTAGGGATCTGTCCTCAGGTTAAAGATGTAGGGAAAGCGCAGGGGCCGAAAGTCCCGCTGCCAGACATCCAGGGTACCGGGGGCATCCTGCACTTTGAAATGCAGCTTCCAGTTGTCGTAGCGCATGGCCAGCAGATCGCCGTCGTCCGAGAAATAAAAGAACTCCTGGCGGGGGTTTTCGCGGGTTTGGCCGGTCAGGTAAGGCAACTGGTTATAGCCGTCTAAATGCACCTTGAAGTTGCGACCAGCGGCCTTGTACCCGTTGAGCAGCTTGTCCTTCACGTCTGGGGCTCCGGCGGCGGCCAGGAAGGTGGGCATCCAGTCCAGGTGAGACATGATGTCGTTCGACACGGTGCCCGGTTCGATGTGCCCCGGCCAGCGCACCATGGCAGGAATCCGAAACGCCCCTTCCCAGCCGGAGTTTTTCTCATTGCGGAAGGGGGTCATGGCGGCATCGGGCCAGGAGTTCATGTGGGGGCCGTTGTCGGTGCTGTAAAAGACAATGGTGTTTTCGGCCAGTCCCAGTTCATCTAACGCATCTAGGATCTGTCCAACGTTCTGATCGTGGTCCACCATCACATCGTGGTAGGGCGATTGCCAGCGTCCGGCCTGCCCCACGCTTTCGGCCTTGGGGTGGGTGCGGAAGTGCATGTGGGTGAAGTTCGTCCACATAAAGAAGGGTTGCCCCGCTGCCGCCTGCTTTTTCAGGTACTCCACAGAGCGATCGGCGATGTCGTCGTCGATGGTTTCCATCCGCTTTTTGGTCAGGGGGCCGGTGTCTTCTATGCGGCCATCGGCGAAGGTGTGCAGCACCCCCCGGGGGCCAAAGCGCTTGGCAAAGTTGGGAAAATCCTTGGAGCTGGGGTAGTCAGGCAGTTCCGGCTCTTCTTCGGCATTGAGGTGGTAGAGGTTGCCGTAGAATTCATCGAAGCCGTGGGCTGTGGGCAAAAATTCGTCCTTGTCGCCCAGGTGATTTTTGCCAAACTGGGCCGTGGCGTAGCCCTGGGCCTTCAGCAGTTCGGCAATGGTGGGGTCTTCGGAACGCAGCCCCAGATCGGCACCGGGTAGACCGACTTTGCTCAGCCCGGTGCGAAACACGCTCTGCCCGGTGATGAAGGCGGCGCGTCCGGCGGTGCAGCTTTGTTCACCGTAGTAGTCGGTAAAGAGCACCCCTTCCTCGGCGATGCGATCGATGTTGGGGGTATGGAAGCCCATTAGCCCTTTGGTGTAGGCGCTGAGGTCGCTCTGGCCGATGTCATCGCCCCAGATCACCACGATGTTGGGCTTGGTGGGGGCCGCTGTCGCCGCCGAGGCGGGGGCAGCACTGGTCGAAGAGAAGGGGGCTGCGATCGCCTCACCAGTCCCTAGTCCCAGCCAAGCGGAAGGGGCCAGTGCGATCGCGCCAACCAACGCTCCGGCAATCAATCGAGTCAAGAGGCGAGGGAGGCCAAATATCCCGCTGCGCCAGTCCTGAGAAGGGGGTTTTCTCATAGGGCTAGTAGCTCCATTTCAAGGTTCTTAAATCAACAAACATGCTCAAATCAAAGGTATTGGGAGGATTGTACGCTGACCGTTTCGGCCTCACTGTTCAAAAAACGCAAGTTTTTGCATCCCTCCAGAGACAGGGAGCCATCGCTTGCGGGGCGAGATTTAGCCTATAAAGGGCTGCGCCAACGAGCGTCACGATGGCTCCGGCAGCAGGTTGGGGGCATTTTTTAATAGAACTTAATGCCGCGTACCTCACGGGCACGGGCATCTTTGAGCAAGACGGAAATGCCATCTGGGTTTTTGTGGGGCAAGCTCATGAGGTAGTCCATAATCGCCTGCCACTCTTTAATTTCTCGGCTCGCTGCATTGATCGCAGCCAGGTCGGCATTGAGATGGGTTGTCGCCGGTAAGACATAGGGACTGGTCGATTCCCTGGGGTCAACGATCGCTTCAGCCTTGGTGGTCAGGGGGCTGCCATCGGCCTTTTTAGGCTGGAGGGGCAACGCACCTTTGCTGAGTTGGGGAATGTAAACCAGAATCGAGCCCACGTACAAACTGGTGGCAAAGCTATAGAGGGTAGGGGCGTCTAGATCGAGGGGTTGATAACCGTTGTCCAGATTGCCCAGCTCTAGGTTGGTAACCTGATCAAACCGGGGGCGGCTGGGGTCGTAGTAAAACCGCAGACCCGATGTCCTGGGGTAGTATTCGCCGGGATGGTTGGGGTCGTCCATCAGCAAAAATTCCAGGATGTTTTTGATTTCCGCCGCCGTGAAATAGCCTTTGACCAGAGCACTCCCGGCAGTGGGGTCCACAATGCCGTTGCCGAGGGGGGCCAGGGCAAAGATGTCGTACACCGTTTGCACCCCGGTTTTGCCCTGGGTCAGCCCGGCCCGGATGGCCCCATTGGCTGTAAAGGCAATCTGGCTGTTGGTGGCAAGGCGCAGGGCGTCCGTCACCACATTGGCCAGGGGTGTGCCCGACTCTATGTCGGCGTAGTCCATGGGCCAGTCTTCGGTGATCATTACCAGGGGTTGGGTGGTGGCGTAGCCGCGGGGGGCAAAGGTAACCTCTCCCGCCCGGCGCAAAAAGTGGTCTACCCGGTTCTGAAGGGCGCGATCGCCCTGAATTTGGTCATCTACAGGAATGAGCCGGTAAGACTCTACCTGCACCCGGCCATCCTCCAGACTGAGCACCAGTTCACCCAGGTGTTCGCCGTACTTGCCGGTCTGCACCACCGGGCGATGATCGACCAAGAGCGGCTCCCGCAATTCGCTGTGGGTATGGCCACCAATCACCACATCTAATTCTGGGATGGCATCGAGCAGGGCCAGGTCTTCCCCCTGGAACGACCCATCGGGCTGCTTGACCACGCCACCGTGGCTAAGGGCGATCGCCACATCGACCTGTTCTTCCCGCTTCAGCCGTTGCACCGCTGCCTTGGCCGTTGCGATCGGGTCGCCAAAGACAACCTCTCCGGGATCGGTTGAATACTTAAACGCATCGTAGCCAATGATGCCCACCAGGCCAAACCGTAGGCCACCCCGTTCAATCACCCGGTAGGGCTGAAGCACCCCCCGCTGGGCCAGCGCTTGCAGATCGGCGAGGCGATCGGAGTCGGCGCTGACATCGCTATTCGTCACCACAATGGCCGGGACAGGGCCGGCATTGGCCGCCTGCTTGATCGCCTGACCCAGGCCATCCGGCCCCAGGTCAAACTCGTGGTTGCCAAAGGTAGTGGCGTCGTAGCCCATGGCTGCCATCAGTTGCAGCTCGGCCCCCAGTTCGCGACAGGCGGCGGCCACGGCGGTGCCCATGCTAAAGTCCCCCGCATCCAGCACCAGGACGGGGCCGAGTTGTTCTAGTGCGGCTTTACGCTGAGCAATCAACGCTCCCAGGCGGGCATAGCCGCCCCTGGTCTGGTCATCCCCCAACCGCAAGGGCGTGTAGTCTCGCAACGGCCCCACCCCCACCACGTTAGAGTGCATGTCGTTGGTATGGAGGATGGTAAAAACTTGTTTATCAGAGGTAGATACCAGGGTGTCTTTTGGGGCATCTTTTGGGGCATTGAACGAAAGCATGGCAGGCGCTACAGCCAGAGACGTTTGCAAAAAGGTGCGGCGATCGAGTTCAAGACTTTCCATCGGGATCAACCCCCAATCACTCCAGTCCATGGGGCTAACAGCCAGCCAAATTATCTGCTGAGCGCTTCAGCTCCACTGTGTAAAACATGTGAGTTAACTGCGCCCCCAGACCAGGTTCCAGGACCAAACTGGGGACACAGTAAGAATTAATTCAGGTCAATGGCCACCTCATCGAGCTTGCCGGTAAAGGCAAAAGGTAGCTCGTAGGATTCCGTTACTGGCGTCCCCGTATCGAAGCCGATATCCAGAGTTTCATCCAGGGTGACGCGGTTGGGAATGCTTTTTTCAACCCGGCCCTGACCGATTTTTTTGTTGTTGGCATAGAGCGTTACCGTTGCTCCGGCATAGGGTTGGTTAGCATCGCTTTTGTACTCGGCCTTCAGCGCTACTTTCCCAGTAGGAATTCGCGTATCTGACTCGATGTTGTACCGCTCGACCCCGGCCAGGTTGTAGTGGTAAACAAGTTTGCCGTCCTTCACAAATAGGCCATACCCGGCGAATCGTCCGCCCAGGGTCATCAACATGCCTTCTGCACCCTGGGAAGGGATTTCCACATTGGCAGTAATGGTGTGGTTGATGTGCTTCAGGTCAGGAGACGAGCCTTCCGGGATGCGGATGCCCTGTGGATAGGCAAAGTGGGTGCGACCTGCCGTCAGACTGGGACGGTTGGCAACGTTGAGCCGAGCGGTTTTGCGACCATCCAGGGGCAGCACGTTGTATTTGGCAGCTTCGGCGTAGAACAGGTCTTTCATTTCCTGGAGCTTGGCGGGCATCTGATCCGCCAGATCCACCGCCTGGGTGAAGTCTTCGTCGATGTGGTACAGCTCCCAATCCAGGTTCAGAATGTCCTTACCCGGCGGCGGTTCCGGCACCCAGGGTTCGCTCCATAAAGCGCTGGCCATCCAGCCGTCGCTGTAAATGCCCTGGTTGCCCGCCATCTCGAAGTATTGGGTGGTGTGGCGGTTAGGGGCTTTGGCGTCATCAAAGGTATAGACCAGGCTGGTGCCTTCGATAGGTTTCTGAGTGATGCCGTTCACCTGCACGGGTTGGGCGATGCCTGCCGCCTCCAAAATCGTGGGGGCAATGTCGATCACATGGCTGAACTGAAAGCGCTTGCCGCCCTTGTCTTTGATGCCCGCCGGCCAGGCCATGGCCATGCCGTTGCGGGTACCGCCAAAGTGGGAGGCAATCTGCTTGGTCCACTGGAAGGGGGAATCCATCGCCCAGGCCCAGGCCGAGGGGAAGTGGTTGTAGTACATGGGGCCGCCCAGGTCATTGACCGCTGCCACCTTGTCTTCCAGGTTTTCGGGTAGACCGTTGAAGAAGGTCATTTCGTTCAGCAGACCGTTGAAGCCCCCCTCGGCGCTGGAGCCGTTGTCACCAGCGATATAGATAACCAGGGTGTTGTCCAGCTCGCCAATCTGGGCGATCGCATCCACCACGCGACCCACCTCATGATCCACATGGGCGGTGAATCCGGCGAACACCTCCATCATCCGGGCATAGACCCGCTGTTCTTCAGGGGAGAGGGAATCCCAGGCGGCCAGCGCTGTGGGTCGGGGGGTGAGCTTGGCGTCAGCGGGAATTACCCCCAGCTTCTTTTGTCGCTCGAAGGTGTCAATGCGGTACTGGTCCCAGCCCATGTCGAACTGGCCCTTGAATTTGTTGGTCCACTCCTGGGGAGCCTGGTGAGGGGCATGGGTTGCACCCGGCGATAAATACACAAAGAAGGGCTTTTCGGGAGAGACGGCATTCACCTGACGAATGTAGTTGATGGCGTGGTCGGCCAGGTCGGTGCTGAGGTGGTAGGGTGTGCCATCGGCATTGGTTTCTGGCGGCTCAATGCGGGTGGTGTTTTCCACCAGGGCGGGGTGGAACTGGTCGGTGTCGCCGCCGACAAACCCGTAGAAGTAGTCAAAGCCCAGACCGCGCGGCCAGCGATCGAAGGGACCAGCCATGCTGCTCTCCCAGTCGGGCACATTGTGGTTTTTGCCAAACCAGGCGGTGGCGTAGCCGTAGGCCTGCAAGATTTGGGCAAAGGTGGCGGTGTTGTCTGGAATTACCCCGGTGTATCCCGGAAAACCCGTCCCGGCTTCGGTAATCACGCCGTTACCGACGGAATGGTGGTTGCGCCCAGTGAGCAGGGCCGCGCGGGTGGGAGAACAGAGGGCGGTGGTGTGGAACTGGGTAAACTGCAACCCGTTTTTCACCACCCGATCCATGGTGGGGGTGGGAATGCTGCCGCCAAAGCTGCTGAACTGGCCAAAGCCCACATCGTCAATCAGCACCAGCAGCACGTTAGGGGCGTTTTCAATGCCGTAGGTGCTGGGCAGTTTGAGCTGGCTTTTGACCGGTTCGGATGTTTTATAGGTCAGCCCAATTTTGCCAGCAAAAGGCTTGTCGGGATGGGGCAAAATTTCCTGGGCCAGGGCCGGGGGTACGGCGGATTGAAGCACAAGGGCGGCGGTTAGCAACCCTACAAAAGCGCCCCGCAGCAGTCGTTTGAGCATAGTTACCTCTTAAAAGTTAGAAAATGTTGTGGGATACCCAATCCAAACCCTGTACTCCCGATGCCGTCCCCCCAACCCCGAGAAACCTGTTTGGGGAATTGCCCCCTTAGAATGGAGTCAACCCATTGCAGTGGCAGGCGAAGTCGATGATTGCCGTTCCCAACTACATCAGCGCCGAAGAGTACCTCAGCATTGAGCGACAGAGCCAGGTTCGCCATGAGTATCGTTATGGCCTGGTTTACGCCATGGCCGGGGGCACTGATAATCACGATCGCATTTCCTTTAACCTACTCAAACTTATTGACAATCACCTTGGTGACACGTCAGACTGTCGCTTCTACTCAGGCAATGTCAAAGTCAACCATCAAGAAGAGTTTTATTATTACCCTGATGCATTTGTGACTTGTGACTCGCGGGATAGACAGGATCGCTATGTAAAGCGTTATCCCAAACTTGTTGCTGAAGTACTGTCTGAAAGCACCCAGGTTTTTGATCTGGGAAAGAAATTTGAAGATTATTGCAAACTCTCCTCCCTGGAGGAATATGTTCTTGTCTTTCAAGACACTCAACAGGTCGAATGTCGTCGTCGCACCGCTGAAAATACCTGGGAAACCACTGTTTATAACGATGGAGAGACTGTGGTCCTGCAAAGCCTGGGGCTTGAATTCGATATGGCTGAGCTTTATCGAGGTCTAGATAGTTAATTAGTCGTCTAGAGCCATTTATGGAGGGTATGAGAGGATTCATCGGCACAACAGTTTTCTCTAAACAGGATGAATTTGATTAAGGCAATTTCAGGGCAATCAGAACATTGACGAGGTAGCGATTGATGATTCTCCTTAACGATTTGACGAACCGCATCACCCTGGATGACCCGGAAGAACGACGGGTGCTAAGTCGGGTGTCGTGGCCGCAGTACGAGGCGCTGCTGGCGGACATGGGGGATGGTTCTGCTTATCGGGTGCATTTTTTAGATGGGGTGTTAGAGATCTTGGCTCCTAGTCGTAATCACGAAAGCAGCAAGACGCGAATCGGCGATTTGCTCCTGATCTACTTTTTGGAAACCGGAACAGAATATTTCCCGATGGGTTCCACGACGCTGAAAAAGCCAGAAAACCAGGCGGGGGGCGAACCGGATGAAAGCTACTGCATCGGCACCGATAAAGAATTTCCCGATCTGGCGATTGAGGTGATTGTGACCAGCGGCAGCATCAATCGCCTGGAGCTGTACCGTCGTTTGGGGGTGCGGGAAGTGTGGTTCTGGCAAAAGAATCATCTTTACCTGTATCACCAGCGGGAAGAAACCCCTGGCCAGTTTGGCGAAACCGCTGGGTATGAACCCATTCAAAACAGCGAAGTCTTGCCCGATTTGGATCTGGCGTTGCTGACCCGCTGCTTGCAAAAACCGAACCCGTTAGCGGCGGCAAAAGCCTTTCGGCAAGAGCTGAAAGACCAGGGGAAGGAGGTCTGACGGCCAGATCCCAGGGTTCTTGAAGAACCCTGGGATCTTTGAGCTAGAGCTACTTGATATCAAGCACCACCTTTTCCACCACCCCGGTAAAGGCGAAGGGGGGCTGGTAGGACTGGCTTACCGGCGACTGCAAGTCTTTGCCAAAGTCCATCGCCTCGACCCCAAACCGGCCTGCCACGGTCTTAGGAATTTTGCCCTGGCCCACCTTGCGGTTGTTGATGTACAGGGTGCCGGTGCCACCCTTCCCAGGTCCGCCGCCGTCGTAGGCAAAGTCAAACCGCACATGCACCTTACCCGTGGGCAAGGGGGTGGCGGCGGCAATGGAGGTGCGTTCCAGGTCGAACCAGTTGTAGTCGTAGATGAGTTTGTTGTCTTTGACATAGAGGCTAAACCCGCTGGTTAAGCCCCCCTCCGAGACAATCACCCCCTCCGCGCCCTGGGGCGGCACCATCAGATCCACATCAATAGTGTGGGAGGCATTTTTGGTGCTGGGGGCGCTGCCTTCGGGAATCGATGGCATATTACCCGCAAACTCGATGTGCTTGCGCCCGGTGAAGAAGCCGGGACGGAGGTTTACATCGGCCCGTTCGGCAAAGCGATCGTCGAGGGGGAACACGTTGTACTTCTCGGCTTCGGCCAGGAACAAGTCCTGAAGCTCCTGGAGGGTTTCCGGTTGTGCCGCCGAGAGATCTTTGGCCTGGGTGAAGTCCTGGCTGAGGTCGAACAGTTCCCACTGATCGGTGTCAAAGGGTACGGTGCCTGCGGTAATCCAGGGTAGACGGTTGTGGAAGGCGGAGGCCATCATACCGTCTTTGTAGAGGGCGCGGTGGCCCAGCATCTCAAAGTATTGGATGGTGTGACGTTCCGGTGTTGTGGCCGCACCCCGCTCAAAGGTATAGACCAGGCTGGTGCCCTCCATGGGCTTTTGGGCAATGCCGTTGTAGATGTCCGGCTCAGGAATGCCAGCGGCTTCGAGGATGGTAGGGGCGATGTCGATGACATGGCTAAACTGCGATCGCAGTCCACCCTTCTCCTTAATTTTTTCAGGCCAAGAGATCACCATGCCGTTGCGAATACCCCCCAGGTAGGAGGCCACCTGCTTGGTCCATTGGAAGGGGCTATCCATCGCCCAGGCCCAGCTCACGGCGTAGTGGGGGGAGGTTTCGGGACTGCCCCAGATGTCGTAGCAGCGGCGATTGTCCGCCATCGTCAGGTTCAGCCCGTTCAGGTTCATTATTTCGTTGCAACTGCCGATCAAGCTGCCCTCGGCGCTGGCCCCGTTGTCGCCGTTGATGTAGATCACCAGGGTGTTGTCCAGTTCTCCCCGGTCGGCAATGGCGTCTACCACCCGGCCAATTTCGTAGTCGGTGTAGTCGAGGAACCCGGCGTAGGTTTCCATCTGGCGGGCCAGAATTTTTTGATCTTCGGGGCTGAAGCTGTCCCAGGCGGGCATTTGTTCGGGCCGGGGGGTGAGTTCGGCGTTGGCGGGAATCACGCCCAGCTTTTTCTGCCGCGCAAAGGTTTCCTCCCGCAGTTTGTCCCAGCCCTGATCAAACTGGCCTTGGTACTTGGCCACATACTCCGCCGGGGGCTGGTGGGGAGCATGGACAGCACCGGGGGCGAAGTAGGCGAAGAAGGGGCGATCGGGGGCTGTGGTTTGGGCCTGGTTGATCCAGGCGATCGCCCTGTCGGCCAGATCATGGGTGAGGTTGTAGCCCTCCTCAGGCAGGGGCAGGGTTTCGACCAATTTTTGGTTTTCGTACAGGGTGGGATACCACTGGTCGGTTTCGCCACCGATGAACCCATAGAAATAGTCAAAGCCCAGACCGTTGGGCCAGCGATCGAAGGGGCCGACGCTGGTGGTCTGGTTGTCGGGGACATTGTGGTTTTTGCCAAACCAGGCGGTGCTATAGCCGTTGCGCTGGAGGATTTGGCCGATGGTTGCCGTACTTTGGGGAATCAACCCCGTATAGCCCGGATAGGCCGTGGCCAGTTCTTGAATGGTGCCCGACCCCACCGAGTGGTGGTTACGCCCGGTGAGGATGGCGGCGCGGGTGGGCGAACACAGGGCCGTGGTGTGGAAGGTGTTGTAGCGCAGCCCGCTGGCCGCCAGGCGATCGAAGGTGGGGGTGGCAATGGGGCCGCCAAAGGTGCTGGCTGAACCAAAGCCCGCATCATCAATCAGCACCAGCAACACGTTGGGCGCACCCTCGGGGGCTTGGGTAGCCTGCAATAGGGCCGTATCCGGCTGAGACTCTTGGTAGGTGACGCCAATGCGGCCCTGGAAGGTGGGCTCGGGGCGAGGTAGGGTTGCTTGCGCCAGGGCCGGGGGCACGGCAACTTGAAAGACAAGGGCGACGATTATGGCCCAAGTTAGGATAAGCAGTCTAATCCGAGAACCCATGACTTACTTAACGAGTACAGCTAAAGTACAGAGAAAATGGCTGGAGCAAAGATATTTTTTCCTGAGAGGGGCAAAAAATGCTTCAGTACAAAGTTGTGTAGATCCTAGGTCTAACGTTCCGCTCTCACTATTCAAAAAACGCAAGTCTGGGCGAGTTGTAGGTTAAGTTTTCAGCGCCACTATTCAAAAAACGCAAGTTTCCCGGGTTCCGGCTTTACTTTTCCTCGGCAGCGTTTTATATGTTGAGTGAGTATATTCAACACACCACGTTGCGGCCATTCCTTACTGCGCAGTGCTTTGAGTGCGATCGCAGACTAAGCGGATGGCTGTTCTCTAATGTCTTGTCTGGGCCTAGATAGGTTGCACGGCTGGGGCTCAGCCTCCATACCCAGCATGCAAAAGGACCCCTATCTGACGCGATCGCGGCCTGAGCAAGTATTTGACCGCATAGTCAGAATCTCAACCGTCCAGTTACAGGCCACCCTTTTGTCAGAGATTTTGACTGAGGTGCCCAGCTTTTCGTGCTGCCTCTAGCTATACAGGCAGTACAGGCAATAGGCATTGAATAAACTCAATATATAAGTAAGTAGATTTGTTTTTCCATACGAGTTCCTTATATTTTTTGTGATACATGAAACGTATGACTCCAGGTAGCTAAACCATGGTTTTCGCATATTTCAGGGATGTTATCGCTAAGGAATCTATGGTCAGCATTGCTATGAGGTGAAGCGTGAATGTACTTGACCGAAATCGCGATGGCTCTGCTCAATTGGCCCCTGGCTTACCAGTGGGCGATCGCCTGCAATACCGGGAGGCTACCTTTAACGATGTGGATCACTTTGGCGAGGCGATCGCCCATGGCGGACTCCAGTTAACCCAGCTCAGCCGGGGCAGCTTTCAGGGGCGTTTGGCCTCCTGGGTGGTCAGCCCTGGCCTGACGGTGACCCGGCAGCAGGCCAGCCAGTCACTCCAGGTGATGGGCGACAAACGCCCCGACCACCTTATTTTTGTGGTGCAGCTCCAAGTGCAGTCCCACCCCGCCTTTGCCCACGATAAACGCCTGACGGCAAACGCCATCGCTGGCTTTGACAACCAGCGCCCCATCCATCTGATCACCTCCCCTGAAGGTCAGGATCAGTGCCAGATTGTGGTCGCCCAGCCGTTGTTTCAGCACTATGCCGCCCTGGCCCAGCGCTACGACCTGGACGAAGTCTTCCTCCAGCGCAACCTGGTCACGCCCCCAGCAGATCGCGTCTCTCCTCTCTGTGCCTACCTCCGCCAACTCTTTGACACTGAAGGCGATCGCACCTGGAGCCACGCCCCCCTGGCCGCTACCCTGCTGGAAGAGGACCTGATGCCGCTGCTGATCGACGCCCTGCCGCCGGTCCACCAGGCCGATGCTCCGCGATCCTACCGTCGGGCCGAGTTGGTAACCGCAGCCAAAGCCTACATCATGGACCACCTGGATCAACCCCTGACCCTGGCCCAGATCTGTCAGGCGGTCTGCACCAGCCAGCGATCGCTGCAATACGGGTTCCAGGAAATGCTGGGCATGGGGCCGATGGCCTTTGTCAAAGTGCAGCGGCTCCACGGCATCCGCCGGGCTTTGCTCAGCGCCGACCCCAAACCCGAAACCGTTGGCCAGCTAGCCCACCAGTGGGGATTTGTCAGCCTGGGTCATTTTGCCAGGGACTACAAACAGCTGTTTGGCGAGTCCCCCTCCCAGACGCTGCAGCGACGGTAGGGCCAGGCGGTCATACCATGCTCCCCACGGTCCCCGGCCCGGATAACCCCAGGCCCGGGCCATCAAGGCCCCAGGGGGCTTTGTGTCTTATGTCATCGATGGAGACTATGCGGATGAAGTCTAAGTTTTTTGTCTACGCTGCTTTAGCTTTTTGTCTGACGACCACAGCCATTCCTCTGTCGGCCAAAGCGATGCCAGCGGCTTCCCCCGGGAACCTGGCCCAGGCGGTGGCCCCGCTGACCGAAGCCAACGTTCAGACCGTCCTCGATCGGCTGCAAGCGGCCCGGGACAGCAGAGATGTGGAGGGAACCCTGTCGCTGATAGCCCCTTTTGCGGTAACGGTGGTCACCGTTGAGTCTGGGAACGGTCTTTCAACGGTGACCACCCGTCTGGAAGGGGTGGAGGCCCACAGGCAAATGCTGGAGCAGACGTTTGGTCAGGTTCAGAGGCGAGAAAGCCTGAGGAACTACGTCGCCATTGACATCATTGATGATAATTTTGGCATCGCTAAAATCTATCAGATGGAAAACTTTGAAACCTCAGCGGGGGAGATGTTGATAGCCGCCAGTCAGACCGTGCTGCGCTTGGGGCGAGTCAATGGTCAGGTACTGGTCACCTCCGCCACGGTAGACGGCTGGATTTCGCCAAGGCCTACCGGAAATTGATCCCCAGCCAGGTTTCAAAAATGCCGTTAGTTGGAACTGCAAAGTGTGCAATGACAAGGATGACATGATGAAAAGAACGACAGCTGTAGGGTTATCTATCTTTGCCGCGATCGCATCGCTGGCAACGATGACTAGCGTTGCCCAGGCTAGCTTTGGCAACTTTATGCTGGGGGTTGGGGCCGCTGCGGGCACCAGTGCGGTGATTAATTCCAATCGCCGAGCCAATGAAGCCGAGCAACGGGCCACCGAAGCTGAGCGCCAGCAAGCCGTAACCCCTGAAGAAGAATTCTTTCGCGGACTCCAGGATGCTCTAAACGGGTTACCCTACGACAACTTTCGCGCCACCATCGATTATGACCAGGGCTTCCAAGAAGGAGTACGACGGGTGCAGTCGCGGTAAAAGCCCTGGAAGCGGGTGCCCCAAATAGCGATGGCCTTTGCGCTGTGGTTATTGTGTATCTTTTCTTTACTACTCCATAATGGCGCTTTTGTTGAGGGCGATCAGTTGTTTAAAGGCGTCGTTGTCTAGCTGCGTCAGCCACGATTCATCGGCCCCGACGATCGCGCCCGCCAGCTTTTTCTTATCCTCAATCATCTGGTCGATGCGTTCTTCCAGCGTGCCCATGGCGACGAACTTGTGGACGAAGACATTTTTCTTTTGGCCAATGCGGAAGGCGCGATCGGTAGCCTGGTCTTCGACGGCGGGGTTCCACCAGCGATCGAAGTGAAAAACGTGGTTGGCCTGGGTGAGGGTGATGCCGACTCCAGCGGCTTTTAGCGACAGCACAAAGATGGCGGGCTCGGTGTCGGGGTCTTGAAACTCGGCGATCATCTGCTCGCGCTTTTGACGGTTAGTGCCGCCGTGGATGTAGTAGGTGTTGTAGCGGCAGGTGTGGCGCAGGTGGTGCTCTAGGGCATCGCCGATCTCGCGAAACTGGCTGAAGACCAGGGCGCTTTCGCCTTCGGCCACCACTTCGTCGAGCATGTCGAGCAGGCGGCTGAGTTTGTGCGATCGCTCCGGCGAGAACTCGCTTTCATCCTGCAAAAACTGGCGGGGGTGGTTGCAGATTTGCTTCAGCTTGGTCAGGGTGGCAAGAATTAGCCCCTGGCGCTGAATGCCCTCGCTGGTGTCGATCTGTTCGGTGACATCCTTGAGCACGGCTTCGTACAGCGATGCCTGCTCGGGGGTGAGGTTGCAGAACAGCTTTTGCTCCACCTTGTCGGGCAGGTCTTTGATGATGGCCTGGTCGGTTTTGAGCCGCCGCAGAATGAAGGGTTCCACCAGTTTTTTCAGGGTGGCGGAGCGGGTGGGGCTGTTTTCTTTTTGGATGGGCAGCTCGAACTGCTTGCGAAACTGGGTCTGGGTGCCCAGGTAGCCGGGGTTGAGAAAGTTGAAAATCGACCACAGATCCATCAGGCGGTTTTCGACTGGGGTGCCGGTGAGGGCGAGGCGGTGGTTGGCGTTGAGCTTGAGAATGGCCTTGGTCTGGGCGGTTTTGGGGTTTTTGATGTTTTGGGCTTCGTCGAGCACGATGCGGTGCCAGGTGACGCCCTCTAGCAGCTTGGCGTCTTTGCGGGCCAGGGTGAAGGAGGTGATGATTACATCGTGGTCGCGGCAGATTGCTTTGAAGGCTTTGCTGTCGGAGTTGCGTTCTGCGCCGTGGTGCACCACCGCCCGCAGGTGCGGCGCGAACTTCTGAACTTCGTGGTACCAGTTGCCGACGACGGATGTGGGGGCGATCAGCAGGGTGGGCAGCAGTTTGTGACCGCCATTCTGAGCCGCTTCTTCTCGCTCTTGAATCAGGCGAGCGATTACCTGCACCGTTTTACCCAGGCCCATGTCGTCGGCCAGGCACCCGTTCAGGCCGAGGTTCTCCAGGTAGTGCAGCCAGGAGAGGCCGCGCTTTTGGTAGTCGCGCAGGGAGCCCTGGAGCTGGTCGGGGTCGGGGGTGAGTTCGAGGCGGGTTTTGTCGCTGAGTTGGGTGAGCATGGCGGCCAGGGCGTCGTCGCGATCGAACTCCACCTCCAGGCTGTCGTCGGCCTCGCCGCTGGTCAGGCGCATGAAGTCGAGCAGGCTCATCTCGGGGTTGGTGGCCTGCTGCTGCTGCCAAAACTCCAGCATTTGCTGCATTTTGTCCTGGTCTAGCTCCATCCACTGGCCGCGAAACTTGACCAGGGGCGACTTGGCGTTGACCAGCTGCTGCCACTCGGCCTCGGTGACGGGCTGGTCGCCGATCGCCAGGTCGTACTGGTACTGCACCAGAGTGTCGTAGGAAAAGTAGCCCTTCGATTTGTCGCTGCCGCCGAGGGATTTGCCCTTGGCCCGCAGTCGCACCTTGGCCCGCTGGCGGCCCTTGGGCGTCCACCAGGCGGGGACGATCACTTTGTACCCGGCATCCTCCAGCACCCAGGCGGATTCTTTGAGGAAGGTGAAGGCGGTGTCGAGGTTGACCGGAATGCCGACAGGCTGGTCGGTTTCCAACCCGTCCCAAAATTTGGGGTAAATGCGGGCAGCGTAACCCAGGTTCATCAACAAGTACTGCTCGAAGTTGTCCCCCAGATGCTGGCGCAGCTGGGTTTGCTGCTTACCCCGCAACTGCCAGAACTCCTCCAGCGAAATTTGCAGCGAGGGATCGTCCTTAGGGGCGACGAGAAACTGGATGTGCCAGGGGGCGTCGGGGGTGACAGGTTCTTCCAATCGAAAGCCGATATGGAAGGGAGCGGCGGTTTCGGAACGGGTGATGCGATCGCGCCATCCCTGCCACTGCTGATACCGCTCCAGATCGGCCGCCGATTTGCCTGGAGCACTGTCCTGTAAGCAATCCTGAATTAGCGTATTCTCAACGGTTTTGAGATAGCTTTGGGGCATGGCCGTACCCCGCACCAGCTCATCGACAAAGCATTCTGAAAAGTGGCGGAGTAGGGTGGCGCGATCGTAGAAGGTAGGTGTTTTGGGAACGTCCTCAAACCCGGCGACGCAGAGCAGCGGCATGTAGTCGGTATAGGTTTGAATGTGCTCGTGGTAGCGATCGCCAATAATTTCCCAACCCAGATAGATTTCAAACCCTGACTCCGGCGCGGATTTAGATTTAGTCGTCTGGGACTTGCTCGCTGCCTTGCTTCCCGCTGCTTTGCGCCGGGTGGATGCCTTGGGAGCCGCCATCTGCCGATACTTGAGTGCCGGAATGTACTGATCGCGCAGAATCACCTGCTTGAACGCCTGGGTGTAGTGGTACCAAAACAGCAGATCGGCCCCCAGCTGCACCTCCGCCAGGTTGTAGACGGCCAGAAAGTGCAGGTTGTTCAGCAGGGCGATCGCGTCGGCCAGCTCGGGGATCTGGTAGCAATCCACCTGCCAGTACTGCCAGTCAAAGCGCTCTGGGGTTTCCACCTCCAGGTAGCGGGAAAGCTCCAGGGAGGGCAGCGGCTGACCGTCCACCGTGGGCAGCAGGAAGGTGCGGGGGGCGACGAAGGAGGCCAAGGAGCGGCGATCGGGAGACTTTAGCCCCAGCTCGTCGCTGAGCAGGGGTACCAGGTCAGGCTCGGGCAGGTGAAAGGGATGGGCCTGGGACGGCAGCTTGCGACGGCTCTTTTGCTCGGTTTCGCCCCACAGGCAAAACGTCCCCGTCTGCACAAAGTCGGTAGCGGGCTGAGGTATCCAGGTGCCGTGGAGGATCTGCATGGCTGTATCCTGGCTTCACGGATTTGGATGATCTTACCGGGTTGGCTCCTAAAAATCGAGAGCCTGGAGGCAGATGGGCGACTAACGCCCCCGAATTCTGACATCGGCTTCGATCTGGTCGCCGGGGTAGAGGATCACCTGCTCCCCCTCGGCCAGACCCGCCTCGACCACGGCGGCAAAGTCGCTGCGGGGGCCGATCGCCACCTCCCGCCGCTGGGCGCGACCGTCCTCGGCCACAAAGGCGCACCAAGCGATGTCGCAGCGAAACAGAGCGCTGATCGGCACCGTCAGCACATTGTCGCTCTGCCACACCACAATCTGAGCATCGACGCGAAAGCCATCCCCCAGGGGCACCGCCGGGTCGGTGAAGTCGGCGATCACATTCACCCGCTGCTCATCCACCCCCAGGGCCGACACCTCGGTAAAGGCCGCCGGTTCCACCTGGCGCACGATCGCCTGCAAGTTCTCCTCGCCGCCCCAGCGATCGATCTGCACTGCATCCCCCGGCGACACCCGCACCGCATCGGTGGAGAGAATGTCGATCACCAGCTCCAGGCCGTCGGGGTCGCCCAGGCTGAGCAGGGGGGTGCCCGCCGCCACAAACCGGGCGCTGGGCTCCAGCACTTGCAGCACCCGACCAGCGGCGGGGGCAGTGATGGTGGCGCGGCGGGCATCGTCAGTGAGGCTGGCCAGTTCAGCATCGAGGGCGGCCAGCTCCGCCTGATAGACATCCACCAGGTAGTCGGGATCCTGCTGCTCGGCGGTAAGCACCGCCAGGTTGGCCTGGGCCGATTGCACATCGGCCACCGCCACCGCTACCTGCTGGCGGGCGGTGGCCAGGGCCTGCTGGCGCTGGGTGACGGCCAGTTCCATGGCTTCGAGCTGTTGCCGAGGGATCGCCCCCTGGCTGTAGAGACTAGCCATGCGATCGCGATCCCGCTCGGCCTGCACCAGCCCTGCCTCCGCTTCCGTCACCTGGGCCTGGGCCTGCCCCTGGCCCGCCTGAGCCGCGCGAATCCGGGTTTCGGCCTGGCGCAGCGCCTCGGCCTTGGGCCGCTGGGTATCGACCCCGGCGATCTGGGCCTGCACCGCCCGACGGCGGGCCTGGGTGGCCTCCACCTGGCTGGTCAGGGGCAGCGGGTCAATGCGGGCCACAATCGCCCCATCCGCCACCGGATCCCCCGCGCGCAGGTCAATCCGCTGGAGTTCGCCATCTACTGGGGCGGCGACCACGAAGCGATCGCGCACCCGCGTCTGCCCCTCGGCCCCCACCGTCACCTGCAACGCTCCCCGCTCCACCGTCGCCAGATCGACCGCGATCGGCTGGGGCCGCACGGCGTAGGCGATCAGCGCCACCAGGCCGAGGCCGCCGAGGCCATAGAGCCAGGGCCGCCAGCGGCGACGTTTCGGCGGCGGGGCCGGGGCAGTGCCGTTGCCCAGGGTACGTTGATCGTTAGTGGGTTCTGTGCTGGTCATTGATTTACGTCTCTGATTGCAAAACTAAACCTCAGGGCGCAGTTTCCCTCATGGTGGGCAGTGCCCACCCTACTCATTCACCCATCCACCCATCCACCCGCCCACCCATCCACCCACCTACCCGCCCACACCCCTACTCCCTCGTCTTCAACACCGCAATCAAATCCAAACCCCCCAGCTGCCGGGCGATCAGCAGGCCGGAGGCGATCGCCGCCACACCCGTCACCACCGCCGCAAAGACAAAGCTGGCGGGCTGAATGATGAAGGGCACCCGAAACAGCTCGGTGTTCTGGGCTGGGGACTGGTTCAGGGTCCAGGCCAGGCCGTAGCCCAGGGCCCAGCCCACCGGAATTGCCGCCAGGGTCAGTACCCCCTGTTCGCCCAGGAGAATGAACGCGATCTCGCGCTGGGTGAAGCCGATGATGCGCAGGGTGGCCAGTTCGCGGCTGCGTTCGGAGAGGGCAATGCGGGCGGCGTTGTAGATCACCCCCACGGCGATGATGCAGGCAAACAGCAAAATCATGGCGTTCATCACCCCAGAGGTGGCGGCGATGGTATCTTCAAACTGGGCCAGGGCGGTTTCGCGCTGGGCCATGCTGGCCACCGCTGGAATTTGCTTGATCTGCTCGTACAGGGACGGCATCTGCAAGAGGTCCACGGTTAGGTAGGCACCGGAGTAGGTGGGGCCTTCCTGCATCAGCGTGTTCAGGGCGGTGACATCCATATACATGGCCAGTCCCACCAGCTCATCCACCAGACCCACCAGGGGCACCGAGAGCACTGGGCGCGCTCCCTCCAGCACCTCTACCGTGAGGCGATCGCCCACCTGGGCCTGCAAAATTTCCGCCAGTTTGGTAGTCAGCACCAGGCCATCGGCGGGCAGGGGCACAGATTGCAAGTCGCTGTCGATCAGCCGCCGCAGGGTGCTGGGCGACGAGAGGCCGACAATGCCCCCCAGGCGCGATCGCTGCTCGAACCGCAGCCGCACCGGCACATTTCGAAAGGGCTCCACCCGCAACACCCCCGGCAGCTGGGCCAGGTCGTGCTGCACCCGCCCCGGCAGCGGCTCGGTAAAGGTGAGGGTGACATCTTCGCGCTGCACGGTGCGAAACTGCACATCGATAATCGCGTCGATGCCGTCACTGAAGTAGCGGCCCACCACCAGCATCGCCACCGCCAGACCAATGCCCAGCACCGCCATCGCCGCCTGGGCGGGCCGCCGTTCCACATTGCGCAGAATGATCCGCCCGGCGGGGGAGAGCCACCGCTGCAACCCCAGGTGCTCGATCAGCGTCGGCTTGAAGCTGGCCGGGGGTTCGGGCCGCATGGCCTCGGCGGGGGGCAAGCTGACGGCTCCGGCCACGGCTTTGAAGGCTCCGGTGGCGGCGGCGATCGCGCTCACCCCCACCGCCCCCAGCATCAGCCCCAGCCCGGCCCGGTACTCAATCGAGGGAAACTGGTAAAACTGCGTGTAGAACTCGGTGAAATTGGCCCCCCACCAGCGCCCCACCCCAATGCCGAAGGCCGACCCCAGCCCCACCACCACCGCCACCAGCTTAAAAAAGTGCAGCCCCACCCCCCAGTTGCCGTAGCCAAAGGCCTTGAGCACCGCAATCTGGTCGCGCTGGGTGCTGACCAGCCGGGCCAGCACCAGATTCACCAAAAACGCCGCAATGCCTAAGAAAATCAGCGGCAAAATCAGCGCCATCACCTGCAACCCGGCCAGGTCGTCGGAGAGGAAGCGGTGGGAGAGCTGGTTCTCGCGCCCGTAGGCCCCCAGCCCGCCGTAGCGATCCAAAATTTGGTCGAGGCGAAAGATCACCGCCTGCTCGTTGGCCCCGGTGGTCAGGGTCAGAGCCACATCGTTAAAGGCCCCATCCAGGTCAAAGGCCGTGGCCAGGGCCTCGCGCCCCATCCAAAACACCCCAAAGCGGCGGTTGTCGGGCAGCAGCTCGGTGCCGCTAATCTCGTAGATGTACTCCGGCGACAGCGCCGTGCCCACAATCCGCAGCGGCTGCCAGCGCCCATTGATCACCGCGCTGATGGTGTCCCCCAGAGCCAGCTGGTTCGCCTCCACAAAGGCCACGCTGGCGATCACCTCGTCGGCCCGCCCCGGCTGAATGTAGCGCCCCGATCGCAGCACCAGGTCGTTCAGCATCGGCTGCCGCTGCTCGGGAATCGAGATCAGCCACCCGCTGGCCGGATCCTCCAGCCCCGGCACATCCAGGGTCACCGTGGCCACCACCCGCGCCTGCCCCTGGCCCACCCCCGGAATCTCCAAAATCCGCTCCATCACGCCGTTAGGGGCGCGCTTGAGCTGCCCAAACACATCGGCAAAGCGGTACTGGCTGTAGTAGCGCTCCTGGGACAGCAGCAGCGACTGGTAGGTGCTCACCATCGTCACCAGGCTGGCAATGCCGCAGGCCACAATCACCACGATCGCAATCACCTGGCCCCGCAGGCCCTTGAGATCGCGAAATAGCTTCAGATCGAGGGTTTGCATGATGGAAGGCAACGCCCACTCCAACCATCGGCACAGGTTGCAAGCGTACCGTAGATCGGGTTTGTTCCCAGTCTAGATAGCGGAATGGGCGGGGGAGCGCGATCGCAATAAAAGGATGATTTTCTTAGGGTTACCTGCTCAGAAATCAGGGTTACGGGTTGGGGGATGCTTGTGGAATAGCCGTCTCGGCTGTCCCCGCCCAGATGGTCAGGCAGAATGCCCAACCGACAAGACGCAGATTTCAACGCTCGATTACCCTGGGGTTGTAGGTGCTACGGTAAGAGCAGGCCTATGGAAATCTCGTGGACAAAACACCGACGCCATGACGCCCCCCATCGCCCCTGCCACCCCAACGCTCTACGATCGCGACCTAGCCCTGTGGTATGCCGATACCCTGGCTAAGCTCAAGGCTGGAGAATTGCACGGCCTCGATATTGACCATTTAATTGAGGAGATTGAAAGCTTGGCGGCCCGCGATCGCAGAGAGCTAAAAAATCGGCTCAAAGTTCTCTTAGCCCACCTACTCAAACGAATATATATAGCGAGTCCCGAATACTATCGCAGCTGGGAAAACACCATTGATGAGCAGCGAGAGCAACTGCAAGACATCCTCAGCCAATCCCCTAGTCTGCACGCCTACTTTGGATCTGTCTTTGATGAGGTCTGGCAGCGCGCCCTCAAACAGGTGCGCAACGACTATCCCCAGGTCAGTTTCCCCGACCAATGGCCCTTTAGCCAAGAGCCAGAGGCGCTTCTTACTCAAACATTCTGGCTAACTGACCCAAGAGACTGACCATGACTACTCTAGTGACCTCGCGGCAACCTCAGGTGGTCTTGTATGGCGTCAGCTGGCTGACCTACCAGGGGTTAATTCGCGATTTAGAGGCGGCCCCCGGCAACCGCCTCACCTACGACCAGGGAACCCTCGAAATTAGGGTGCCGCTGCCACCCCACGAAGCCTATAAAAAACTCATGGGCCGCCTGGTGGAAGTGATCACTGAGGAGACAGACACCGAAATCCGCAGTTTGGGGTCTACCACCTGGAATCGGGAGGATTTGCAAAAAGGGCTAGAGGCCGACCAGTGCTACTACATCCAGCATGAGCAAGCGGTGCGGGGCAAAGATGACATTGACCTCACCATCGACCCACCGCCCGATTTGGCCATCGAGGTAGACCACACCAGCAGTTCCCTAAATCGAATGGCGATCTATGCCGCGCTGGGGGTACCTGAAATCTGGCGCTTTGACGGAGAAACCCTGACTATCTACGCCCTAACCAACGGAGAATACCGCCCCCAGGAAACCTCACAGGTTCTACCCATGCTGAGCCAGGCAGATCTGCTGCACTTTTTGCAAACCAGCCAAACCATGGGTGAAACCAGCTGGGTCAAAGCCTTTCGCACCTGGCTGAGGAAAAAGCTATAGATGATTACCTTACCACTCCAGTTCGTCGGGGGAGGCGCGGCGGGGGTTGGTATCGATGGTGTGGATCTGACCGTCGCGCATGGTGATGACGCGATCGCCCATGGCCCCAATCCCCGCATTGTGGGTGATCACCACCACCGTGGTGCCCAGCTCCTGGTTCACCTGGGCCAGCACCTCCAGCACCCGCTTGCCGGTGCTAAAGTCCAGCGCTCCTGTGGGTTCGTCGCAGAACAGCACCTCGGGTCGCTTGGCGATCGCCCGGGCGATCGCTACCCGCTGCTGCTGCCCACCTGAGAGCTGGGAGGGGAAGTGGTCGAGGCGATCGCCCAATCCCACCATCTCCAGGGCCTGCGCTGGGGCCATAGGCCGGGGGGCAATGTCGGTGACCAGGGCCACGTTTTCCTTCGCCGTCAGGCTGGGGATCAGGTTGTAGAACTGAAAGATAAAGCCGATGGACTCGCGGCGGAAGCGGGTGAGAGTGCGATCGCCCCCCGCCGTCAGGTTCTGGCCTTTGAAAAATACCTCGCCGCTGGTGGGCACATCCAGCCCGCCCAGGATATTCAGCAGGGTTGATTTGCCGCTGCCCGATGGCCCCAGCAGCACCACAAACTCGCCCTCGTAGAGGTCCAGATCCACCGATCGCAGCGCCTGCACCTGCACCTCACCCATGGTGTAGGTCTTGGTCAGCTGACGGGCCGAGAAGATCACCGGCGGGGCGGTGGGGCGCGGCTGGGTGGGTAAATTGGGGCTGGGTTGACGGGTCATGGCGATGCTCACGCTCTGTACCAGCCTAATCAATCGCGATCGCCGCTTTGTCAAACCTCAACGTTTCTTTAGGGCCACCCCGACCCCCGGGCGATCGCGACTATGATCTAACCGCAAACCCCAGGAGATTGCCCCATGTCAGCTCTGCTCAACTCAATCCAGCGCCTTGGTCTGGCCCTTTGCCTGATCGGCCTGGCCCTGATGGCCTGCCCTGCCGCCGCGATCGCCCTCACCACCCAGACTGAGCTGATCGACAACAGCGGCAACGCGATCGGCACCGTGGAGGTCGAGCAGGGGCACAAAGGGGTGCTGATCACCCTCAAGGCCCGCGGCCTGCCCCCCGGCTACCACGGCATGCACTTCCACGCCGTGGGCGACTGCTCGGATCTGGCGGCGTTCAAATCGGCGGGGGGCCACGTCAATCCCTTCGATACGCCCCACGGGTTTCGCAACCCCGACGGTCCCCATGAGGGCAACCTGCCCAACCTGGTGGTGGCCGCCGATGGCACGGTGGAGGTGGAGCTATACAGCGACCTGGTGGCACTCGATGCCGGAGCGGCCAAACTGCTCGATGACGATGGCACCGCCCTGATCATCCACACCGACAAAGACGACCACTATTCGCAGCCCATTGGCGGCTCCGGCGGGCGGATTGCCTGTGCGGTAATCCAGTAATTGATGAATAGATTTGGATAGTGCAGCAGTCAGTTGGTAGGGGCATTGTACTGCAATGCCCTTACGCCGAACATGTCCTTTTCCCACAAATGCACGCAGCCTCAGCCCTAATCACGGGCTGAGGCTGCGCTTCTCAGGCACACGTCTTTCTCAGGCACACGTCTAACGTTCTAGAAGCTCCTGGCAGCGCTGGTCGCCTGGACGGCCTTGAGGTCGTAGCGATCGAGGTTCATCACCTTGTCCCAGGCGGCGACAAAGTCCCGCACAAACTTCGGCTGCGAGTCTGAGGCCCCGTAGACTTCCGCCAGGGCGCGGAGCTGGGAGTTGGAGCCAAAGATCAGGTCCACGCGGGTGGCGGTCCATTTTTTGGCGCCGGTTTTGCGATCGCTGCCCTCGAACTCATACTCCTCCTCAGAGGTCGCCTTCCAGGTGGTGCCCAGATCCAGCAGGTTGACGAAGAAGTCGTTGGTCAGCGTTTCGGGGCGATCGGTGAAGACGCCGTGCTGGTAGCCGCCAAAGTTCGCCCCCAGCACTCGCAGGCCGCCCACCAGTGCCGTCATCTGCGGAGCCGACAGCGACAGCAGCTGGGCCCGATCGATCAGCAGCTCTTCGAGCGACTCGGTATGTCTGCCGCTGGTGTAGTTGCGGAACCCATCGGCGGTGGGCTCCAGGGGTGCGAAGGACTCCACATCGGTTTTGTCCTGGGTGGCGTCGGTGCGGCCTGGGGTGAAGGGCACTGTCACATCGTGGCCCGCGTTCTTCGCCGCCTGCTCAATCCCGGCACAGCCGCCCAGCACGATCAGGTCGGCCATGGACACCCGCTTGCCGCCCGACTGGGAATTGTTGAACTCCTGCTGAATGCCCTCCAGGGTTTGCAGCACCGTGGCCAGCTGATCGGGCTGGTTGACCTCCCAGTTTTTCTGCGGTTCCAGGCGAATGCGGGCTCCGTTCGCGCCACCGCGCATGTCGGAGCAGCGGAAGGTGGAGGCCGAGGCCCAGGCGGTCGACACCAGCTGCGAAACCGACAGCCCTGATTCCAGAATCTTGGCCTTCAGAGATGCAATATCCTGCTCGTCAATCAGCTCGTGATCGACAGCGGGAATCGGGTCTTGCCACAGGAACTCTTCCTGGGGAACCTCGGGGCCAAGGTAGCGCGATCGCGGCCCCATGTCGCGGTGGGTGAGCTTAAACCAGGCCTTGGCAAACTGCTCGGCGAACTCGTCGGGGTTGTCGCGGTAGCGCTGGGCGATTTTGTTGTAGACGGGGTCCATCTTCATCGACATATCCGCCGTAGTCATCATCGGGGCGTGCCGCTTCGACGGATCGTGGGCGTCGGGGACGGTGCCAGCCCCGGCGTCGCCCTTGGGCTTCCACTGCCACGCGCCCGCCGGGCTCTTGGTCAGCTCCCAGTCGTACTTAAACAGGGTTTCGAGGTAGCTGTTGTCCCACTGGGTGGGGGTGGGGGTCCAGGCTCCTTCGATGCCGCTGGTGATCGCATCGACGCCAACCCCGGTGTTGAATTTGCTCTTCCAGCCCAGGCCCTGATCGACGATGGTGGCGCCCCCCGGCTCAGGCCCCACGTGGGCCGCATCGCCTGCCCCGTGGCACTTGCCAAAGGTGTGTCCACCCGCCGTTAGCGCGACGGTTTCCTCGTCGTTCATCGCCATTCGAGCAAAGGTCTCGCGAATGTCGCGCCCTGAGCCCAGGGGGTCAGGTTCGCCGTCTGGTCCTTCCGGGTTGACGTAGATCAGGCCCATCTGCACGGCGGCAAGGGGGTTCAGCAGCACGCGATCGCCCTCGTAGCGCTGATTGCCGAGCCATTCTTTTTCGTTGCCCCAGTAGATATCCACCTCGGGCTCCCACACATCCACACGCCCGCCCGCAAACCCGAGGGTCTTAAAGCCCATCGACTCCAGGGCGCAGTTGCCCGCAAAGATCATCAGGTCGGCCCAGGAGATCTTGTTGCCGTATTTTTGTTTGACGGGCCACAGCAACATGCGCGCCTTGTCGAGGTTGGCGTTGTCAGGCCAGCTGTTGAGCGGCTCAAACCGCTGGCTCCCCGAGCCCGCCCCGCCGCGACCGTCGCCAATCCGGTAGGTGCCCGCACTGTGCCACGCCATCCGAATGAATAACGGCCCATAGTGGCCGTAGTCGGCGGGCCACCAGTCCTGGGAGGTGGTCATCAGCTCATAGATGTCTGCCCTCAGGGCGGCCAAATCCAGGCTCTGGAACGCCTCCGCGTAGTTAAATGACTCGTCCATGGGGTTGGCCTTGGCGGAGTGCTGGTGGAGCATGTTGAGATTTAGCGCATCCGGCCACCAGTCGCGGTTGGCTGTCCCCATCCGAGTTTGAGGTCCAGCCAGCACCGGGCATTTGCTGACACTGCTGCCCCCGTTAGAAGTTGCAGCCTGGGGCGCACTGGTGCCAACATTTTCTGCGCTGCTTGACTTCAGAACAGATGATAGGGCCCGCCAGATGTCCATTATCTTGCTACTCATGGGGAACGGGCATCTCATTTGGCTACTCGTCATAATTTGTGGTCCTATTGTGGTTAAATTTTTTCTCTACGCGACGGTTTTTGCTAAGTGGAAAGCATGGCCCGCCACATTTGCATTTGCACGGCAATCCGCTCCGGCTTCCTAGCCTTGGGATTGATATAATTCAACATAGCTTCGGCGTTAGAAACAACGGGCATCGCTTCAAAACCCTCCGGCTCGACAAACATTTTTTCAATCACGCCGTCTTTCACCAGCATGGAATAGCGCCGAGAACGGTACCCCATGCCTCGCTCAGACAGGTTTACCAGCATCCCCATCGCGCGGGTGAAACTGCCCGCTACGTCAGGAATAAAGCTGACCTGGTCGGCACCTTCGTCTCGGGCCCAGGCCGCCAGCGAAAAGGGATCATTGACCGAAATACAAAGAATGTCATCAACGCCATTGTCCCGAAACACCTGGGCGTATTCGTTATAGCCCAACAATTGAATAGGCGAGTGGGGACAGGTAAACGCTCCTGGCACCGAAAACACCACTACAGTTTTGTGATCAAAGAGATCCGCCGTCGAGAGGTCATACTCACCCACCTCTGCAACTATTCTAAACGTCACCTGAGGAACAGAATCGCCCTCACGATTGAGCAACATTGGCCCACCTCCTTACTCGCATTTACTATTAGCTAAAACCGTCTTAACTGCGAGATTGATGAGTAGAAAACCTACCCAAATACAGTGACCCACCCTTATACCTGCTGGAATAGTTGCAGATCACCCTGCTTAAACAACCGTTACGACCGTTGTCCGAGAACGAAAACTCATAGCCCGAACTTGTAGCCCAAACTTGACTGTGGCACTGCCACTGCGGCCAGGCCAATTCGGGTTATGTCGGTAAATTTGCGAATTTACCACATTGAATAATGGGCTCAAGCCGGCTTAAGTCATACTCACTACGAGTTTGCATGTTGTCAGCTTAAAACAATCGAGCCCGGCTTGGGTAACTGCGATAAAAGTGTTTTGCAACATGTAATATCTCTACAAAAATGTATTTTCTCTACCGCTGGATATAGCCCGAAAGCCCTGAGTCAGGGCATGGTACAAAGGGCGACCAAAACGGTATCGCGGTCATTCATGTCAACAAAAGTTCCTTTTTCAACCCATTGGGGGTTGTGGCAGACAAAGGACCTATGCGGTGAATAGGAGAAGTTTAGGGGCGACGATGTCGTGAGGATTGCAGGCCTTAAGGGCTACGGTGGCGAGGGGGGGAAGACAAGGGTTATTGGGATGGTGTGGCGAGACGGGTTAAACCAGGGAAAGGTCAGCGGTTTTCAGCGGATTTGGCGGGCGTGGGCCGCCGTGATTCTGGTTCTGGTTCTATTTGCCCCCGGTACCAGGCTTAGGGCCCAGGAGGAGGCTGAACCTGGCCCCGAAGAACCAGCCCCAGCCCCAGCCCCAGCGCTATCGGCCCCGCCTGGGAACACCGTGCCCAGGCCGACTGAAGATGGGGTGTTCTTTGCCGATGTGCTGGTGCGGGGGCAGCCGGTGTTTCAGGTGGGCAGTCTGACGGGGCTGAGTGCCAGCGATCGCGCCGCCATCATCAACCGCCGTATTGCCGGACTGCTGAGCCAGGTGCAGGAGCTTGGTACCGTCACCGTGCAGCTGGATGACGATCGCCCAATTGCGCTGCTGACGGTGAATAACCGGGTGTTGATGACCGTCACCCAGCAGGATGCCGACGATTTTGGCCTCACCGTGGCAGAACTGGCCCAGCAGTGGGCCGATCGCCTCAACCAGGTGCTGGCCCAGCCCAACCTGGCCATCGATGTCTTGCAGCGGCTAGACAGCACCACGCGCCAGCTCCTGGATGACACTATTGTGCTGCTGCCGTCGCTGCTGGGGGCGATCGTGCTGGTGGGCCTGACCTGGATCGTGGCCAAGGGGGTGCGACGGTTGGGCCTGCTGTGGGCCGAGCAAACCGAGGGCGATCGCAGCACCGAGATTTTGATTGGTCGCCTGTGCTATGGCGGCGTGTGGGTGGTGGGCAGCATTGTGGCTCTGGGGGTGCTGGGCCTCGACTTTGCCGCCCTGCTGGGCACCCTGGGGCTGACCAGTGTGGCGATCGGCTTTAGCCTACGCGACGTGCTCAGCAACTACATTTCGGGGGTAATTTTGCTGGCGGCCCGCCCCTTTCGCATTAGCGACCAGGTGGTGATCGGCAACTACGAGGGCACCGTGGTGCAGATTCAGCTGCGGGCCACCACCATGCGTACCTACGACGGGCGGCTGGTGTACATCCCCAACCAGCAGGTGTTTCAAAAGAGCGTGGTCAACAATACCGACTCCCCCGTACGCCGCAGCGATGTGTTTGTGGGCATTGACTACGATGCCGATATCAACGTCGCTCGCCAGGTGATTATTGAGGCGGTTACGTCGGTTAAAGGGGTTGAATCAGAGCCACCACCGCTTATTTTGGTGCAAGACCTGGCTCCCAGCACCGTCCAGCTGGAGGTGCGGTTTTGGGTGAATTCTCGCCGTCAGTCGTTTTTGCAGGTAACCTCAGAAGCGTCTCAAGCCATTAAAGAGGGGCTACAAGCGGCGGGTATCGAAATGCCTACCGAGATCTACACGCTGAGCTTTCGCCAAGGGGCGATCGACACGATTAGCGCGATCGTCACCGAGGGAGGAGAGCAGCAAGAGCGAGGATGATGTTCATACCAAGCTCCTCTAGGCATACAAGCGGTTTTAACTATACAGTTTGAGTGGGATGAGCGAAAAAATGCAGCCAATATCGCCAAGCATGGCTTTGACTTTGCCGATGCCGATCGCATCTTCAACGCGCCACTGCTGGTTGACCCAGACGAACCGACTGATTACGGTGAAGATCGCTGGATTGGCATTGGGCTGCTAGATGGTCGCGTTATCGTTGTTGTATTCATAGAGCCAGCCGACAATACCATTCGCGTCATTTCTCTAAGAAAGGCACTCTCCCATGAACGAAGGCGCTACGAACATTACCTCCAAAACCGATTGGGCCAGAATTGACGCGATGACGGATGACGATATCGATACGTCAGATATTCCGCCTCTGGGCGAGGATTTTTTTGCCAAAGCAACACTGCGGATGCCTCGGTCTACGGTTTCTGTGGTGGCAGTGCCTGTGGATGCTGAAACCTTAGGCTGGTTTCAGGCCCAAGGAGAAGGTGCAGAACGACACATGACGGCGGCTCTGAAAATCTATGCCGAAGCCCAAAAGCAAGCAGCCACCCTGCATTCAGCATCTTGACGTTGCCCAAGACAACTTCAGATCAAACGAGCAAGGATTTAGCCCTCGGCCACAAAAACGATACGGAACAGATGAGCAATCGTGCGTAGTCTAGGGTGAGGTGACGATGCAGGCCCAACAGCGATGGCAAATGAAGGACAAGTTGCTTTGCTTAAGCAAGGGAGTGAGGTCTGGAACGCATGGAGAAAGAGAAATCCTAAAACTGAGATAGACCTTAGTAAGGCCAATCTTAGCGGAGCAAATCTTAGCTTTGCTAACCTAAGTAACGCGACGCTAAGTTACGGCAAATTGATCGGTACAGACCTTAGCAACGCCGACCTCAGAAATACTGACGTTAACAGCGCTGACCTTAGCGAATCCGACCTCAGCTACTCAAACCTCAGCTATGCTGATCTCACGGGTGCTGACTTCTTCCTCGCCCACCTCAGCTACTCAAACCTCAGCTATGCTGATCTCAGCTATGCTGACCTCTTTGACGCTAACCTCAGCTTTGCTAACCTAAGCAACGCAAACCTATATGGCTCTCAAGTACTCAATGCTAATCTCACGCAGGCAATACTCACAGGAGCCTGCATAGCTGACTGGCAAATCGGTAGCTCAACCATTCTAAAGGACATCAAATGCGATTATGTTTTTCGTACCTATGACTACAGAAAGGAAAAATTCTCAGGCCGCCTTCCTGTGGATTCTGAGAGCACGTTTGCCCCAGGTGAGTTTACTCAGCGATTTCAGATCATCGCCAGCGCCCTAGAAACTATCGACATTACCTTCACCGAAGGGATCGACTGGCAAGCCTTTTTCCAATCCTTTCAAGACCTGCGGGACAGTCGCCCCAACGAAGCCATCTCCATTCAAGGCATGGAGCGCAAGGGCGATGCCTTTATCGTGCGGTTAGAGGTCGAGGCCGAGGCCGATAAAGCTGCCATTGAGACAGAGGTAAAGCAGCGCTACGCCCACCAACTCGCAGCCCTCGAAGCCCAGTATCAAGAGCAGCTACGATTACAATCGGATGAAATAGCTCACTATCGGCAAACGCAATCCTCGCTCCTTCACATCGTGCAAACTATGGCTGAAAAAGACTCCATTTCTCAAACCTTCCATGGCCCGGTGGGCAATGTGGCAGGTACCAACCAGGGGCAAATGACCGCCTACATCAACCAAAACAATGAGGCCATCAGCCAGCTCATCGCCGCGCTGCGGGCCTCGGCTCAAACCTTTCCCCCAGAGCAAAAAGACGACGTGCTCATGGAGCTAGACGATCTGGAAGGCGATCTCAGCAAGCCCGAAAAGCAAGAGCCAAAGCGCATTGGCAAACGCCTTCAACGACTGATCGCGGCAGGGACGGCAGCCGCGACTCTGGCAGGGGGAGCCGCTACCTTTGCAGGCGATGTCAACGACTTCACCGCAAACGTGCTGGAGCTAGGAGAAAAGATCGGTTTGTCCAAAGACGCGATCCAGGGCAATCCGTAGTTTAGATAGGATTAGATTGTCTACACTTCAATTCCCATGACCCTAACCCTCAACCTACCTCCAGAGCTGGAGCAATACCTTATCCAAGAAGCCCAGCAGCAGGGACTTTCGGTTGAGGCCATGACCTTGCGCCTATTAGCAAAATCCATTGCCGTTGAGCAAAAACAATCCGAAGCGGCGGATGTGCTTCAGTCCTGGATTGATGAGGATGTTGAAGACCAGCAAGCAACGGGTCAATACCTGCTCCAGGCGCTTGATGAAGATCGACTCTCCGACCGTCAGCTATTCCCCCCAGAGCTGAAAGGAATCACTTGGTGAGCCGAGTCATCGTCTTGGATACAGGCCACATTAGCCTGATTACAAAACCTAAGTGATGTAGGGTGCATTCGCAGAGCAATGCACCATTGCTACCGATGCCGTAATCGGTGCATTTCGTCCCCCAAAGCGGATTATTTGACGATCTGCTGGGATTTTTAGGCCGCGAATGCACCCTACGATTGGCCTTTTACCCACTCTCTAACCGATCGCCGCAAAGCCAGTCGCCCCGCCGATCGCTGCGATTCAACTAGCTGCGGCAGGGCGCGAATATCCAGCGTGGGAAACACTCGGCTTTGTTCTGATGTCGCGTAGCGATCGCCCTCCAATAGATAAATCGTCAGCACACCGCTGTCATAGCACCAAATTTCTGGCACGCCTAGCCGGGCGTAGATCGGGAAGCGATCGAGGGATTTGCTAGTGAGATCGACTTCAAGAGCCAGATCGGGGGGCGGGTCGCGGTCTAGATCAAACTCCAGCTTGCCCCGCACCAGCGCCTCGTTTTGAAAGTAGAAGCAGTTGTCAGGTTCGATGCCCGCCTGCTGAGCCTCGCGTCGCCAAGTGGTGGAGCCGTAGCACTCATAATCTTGCTCTAGTACCTCGGCCACATCTTCAATAGCGGTGCTAATCGTCTGTTTAAAGTATTCGTGCTCTGGCAGGGGGGCCATGATTTCTAAAAATCCGTCGTCGTAGGCGATGCGGGTGCTGCGGTGGTTGCCTAACTCGGCAAGGATGGCCTCGAACTCAGCCCAGCTCACGTCGCGCAGCACCAGGCTCTTGCCCAGGGGTACCTCAATTTGGCGTAGCTCAAGGGTGACCATGGATGCTTTTACCAATAGAGAAAAACAAGATACTCGGCATCGCTAACATCCATTATGGCGACTGTCAGAGGGTGCGTCGCTGTGCGGATTCGCCCTACGGCTCGGCTTTGGCGATGACCGGATACAACGGCTCTTGACCGTTCAAGCGCCAGAGGCTGATGCAGAGGGCGGTGGCGATCGCAAGCCACACCAGCGACGGCAAAATTACCCACCCCGCCAGCGGCACCACCTGAAAATAGCCGAGCGTAACCACCGCCACCGAAAGCAGCGGCCCCACAATCACCATCGGCACCGCGGCCCCCAGGCGACCTTCCACCGTAAAAATCGTATTCCAGGTGTCGCCCAGGCTGAGGTGCACCACGTAGAGAATCAGCGGCCAGATCAAAAACGTTTGTCCCATTGCCGACCACACCAAGTAGGCCGACACCACCCGCAGCACGGCAATGCTCATCCACACAATGGGAAAGGCCAGCGGCGGCGGTGCCCAGCCCGGACGCTGGAGCGACTTGTAGCGTCCGCTGTTGCGCGTGTTGTCGAGCAGAGAGAAGAGGCGCGATCGCAGCGTTACAGCGGCAAAAAAGGCGCAGGCAATGGCAGTCGTTGCCCACGGAGCCAGGGCACCCAGGTTGAAGTACCCAAATGCCCCATCCATACCCCACAGTAGCGCGGTCATGGCCGCCACCTGGGCGATCGTTGCCCCCAGATAGACCAGCGTGGCTTTCTTGTCCCAGCGGGGATTGGCCAGATCGGTCTGGATGGTGGTGTCGCGGGTGGCTTCGTTGACTCCCATCACTGTATGAACGCCGCTTTTCACAAATTTCTTACTGCTCATTTGCCTAAAAGGAGTGGTTTATAAAATGGCTCGGCTTCCCTCTACCCCTGATCCTAAACCCTACCGGGCGCTGTACCGATAGAGTAAAGAAGGTCTATGGCGGGGCAAACACAATGGAAAACACAGCACAAAAGCGGGTGGTGGTGGTTGGCGCAGGCTGGGCGGGACTGGGTTCGGCCTACCACCTGGCGCGTCAGGGGTACGCCGTCACGCTGCTTGAAGCCGGAGCCTACCCCGGTGGGCTGGTAGCGGGCTGGCAAACGCCCCAGGGCCGCGCCGTCGAGGCGGGGATTCACGGGTTTTGGTACCCCTACCGCAACATTTTTGCCCTCACCGACCATCTCGGCATTCAGCCCTTTACCGAGTGGACGCGATCGGCCCAGTATTCGCCCCAGGGACTGGAGGTGGAGTCGCCGCTGTTTCAGGCCCAGCCCTACCTGCCCACGCCCCTGGGCACCTTTCTCTACACCGACTTCAAGCGGCTGCCGCTGATCGATCGCCTCTCGGCCCTGCCCCTGCTGCAAGCGCTGATCGACTTCGACAACTCCGACGAGGCCTGGCAAAAGTACGATCGCATTACCGCCCGCGAGCTGTTTCGCCAGTACGGCGTGTCTTCGCGGCTCTACCACGAGTCGTTTGAGCCGATGCTGCTGGTGGGGCTGTTTGCCCCTGGCGAACAGTGCTCAGCGGCGGCGGCACTGGGCATGCTCTACTACTTCATCCTCGCCCACCAGCCCGACTTTGACGTGCGCTGGTGCCGGGGCACGGTGGGGGCACAGATCTTTCGGCCCTGGACGGAGGCGATCGAGCGAGTTGGCGGCACAATTCTCGCCAACCACCGGGTGTCGGATGTGCGGGTAGAGAACAACCGGGTGACGGCGGTAGTTTGCGGTGATGGGGTATTTGAGGCCGATGCGGTGGTGTTTGCCGTGGGCATCAGCGGGCTGAAGAAAATTGTGGAGCAGTCGGCGGCGCTGCGCGATCGCCAGGAGTTCCGGGATATTCGCAACCTGGGGGCGATCGATGTGCTGGCGGCCCGCCTCTGGCTCGATCGCAAGGTCAACATTCCCCGCCCCTCCAACGCCTGCTTTGGCTTTCACCCCACCACCGGCTGGACGTTCTTTGACCTCAATGCCCTCCACGACGAGTACCGCGACGAACCGGGCACCGTGGTCGAGGCCGACTACTACCACGCCAACCAGCTATTGCCGCTGGATGACGACCAGGTAGTGGCCCAGGTGCAGCAAGACCTGGCCGGGTGCCTTCCCGCCTTTGGCGAGGCCAAGATTATCGACCACGCCGTAGTACGCATTCCCCAGGGGGTGACGCACTTTGCCCCCGGCAGCTACCGCTACCTGCTGCCCGCCACCACCAGCTTCGCCAATCTGTTCATGGCGGGCGACTGGATTGTGACGCGCCACGGCTCGTGGTCGCAGGAGAAGGCCTACGTGACGGGGCTAGAGGCGGCGAACCGGGTGATTGCGGCGCTGGGCCAGGGGCAGCCTGCGGAGATTTTGCCCGTGATTCCCGATGAGCCGCATATTCAGGCGCTGCGGGCCGCCAACCGCTGGGTACGGCAGGGGCTCAAGGGGTTGCCTCAGTTCTGGCTACCGTAGGGGGGGTGGGGCGATCGCCGTTATGATTGAGGCAGTACTCGCCGGGCGCAGCCTGCCATGACCGCAACGCCAGAACCCAGAGACTTTCAAAGCGAGGTGCTTGAGCGCCTAGAACGGCTTGAGCAACGGCTAGATAGCAGCGTTCAGCGCCTGGAGCAAAAGCTCGACACCGATATTCAGCGTCTGGACGAGCGCACCGACAAATGGGAAGAGCGGTTTTTGCAACTTTCAAAAGATAACCTGGCCATCTCCCGTACCGGGATCATTGCGGCGGCGACAGTGGTTATTTTTGGGAGTCTGCTGGACAAGGCCGAGATTTTAGTTGAAGGCGCAACCCGGCTATTTAGCAAATAGCGATCGCGGCGGCGTGTAAGCTACTGCCGCTGGGGATTCATTCCCCAGCCAGAGGACAGCTTGGGCGGAAAACATGTGAAGAAACATAAAGGAGATCCCATGGGACTGGGTTTACTCGTCAACGGCCAGTGGCAGCAAAAGCGCGACCAGGAAGATGAGCAGGGGCGCTTTGTGCGGCCCGAAACCGACTTTCACCAATGGACGAAGGTCGACGGCAGCAGCGACTTCAAGCCCGAGGCGGGGCGCTACCACCTCTACGTCTCCCTGGCCTGCCCCTGGGCCAACCGCACGCTGATTATGCGCGAGCTAAAGGGCCTCACCGAGGCGATTTCGATCTCGGTTGTGGACCCCTACATGGGCGACGACGGCTGGTTCTTCAGCGACTATCCCGACGCGATTCCTGACCAGGTGAACGGGGCGAAGTACCTGCGAGACCTCTACACCAAGGCCAAGCCCGACATTTCAGGCCGGGTGACGGTGCCGATTCTGTGGGACAAGCAGACCGGCACCATCGTCAACAACGAGTCGCGCGAGATCATTCGCATGCTCGACACCGAGTGGAACGACATTGCCACCACCGACGTCGACCTATATCCCAAATCGCTTCAGGCCAAAATTGACGAGGCCATCGACGCCATCTATCAGCCGATCAACAATGGTGTGTACCGGGCCGGGTTTGCCACCAAACAGGGGGCCTACGAAGAAGCGGTGAGCGAACTGTTCGACGCCCTGGACCACTGGGAGGAGGTGCTGGGCAAGCAGCGCTACCTGTGCGGCGATCGCCTCACCGAAGCCGACATCTGCATGTTCACCACCCTCTATCGTTTCGATGCGGTCTACTACGTGCACTTCAAGTGCAACCTGCGCCGCATTGTGGACTACCCCAACCTGTGGGGCTACCTGCGGGATCTGTACCAGCAGCCCGCTTTCAAAAACACCTGCAACATGGACCACATCAAGCGCCACTACTACATGAGCCACCCCGGCGTGAACCCGCACCAGATTGTGCCAATGGGGCCGGTGATTGACTTTGACGAGCCGAGCAATCGCGCCCAGCGCTTCAGCCTCACCGCTGGCAGCGCCCGCTAGGGTAGGTTCGCCTGGGGTATGCCTAAATACCCCAGGCTTTTTTCAGTCCCTGGAGGCGGTAGTAGGCGGCCTTGGGCTGGTTCTGGCGATTCAGCAGGCCGCCAAAGGGCCAGAATACGGCCTGGTCTGACAAATCCCACCAGCCGACGGTCTCGATTTCGGGCTTGCTGTAGGCCAGGGTGTAGATCTGCTCCACCCAGTCGGCCTGCACCGCCTCACTCCAGGGGGCATGCCAGAGGCCCAGGGCATCGCCCAAAATCGAATTTTCGTCGATGCCGGTGTCCGATGAGCAGCCCATTTCGGTAATGTGGACGGGCTTGCCCAGGCCGGTAAAGCGATCGAGCAGGCGATCGCACTCAAACATATCCTGGTCGGGGTAGTAGAGCTGCAATCCAATCACCTCAAACTCAATCCCCGCCGCCAGGCAAGCCTTGAGGTATTGCAGCGGGCTGCGCTGGGGCGGGCCGTGGATCGCCACATTGCGGGCCCACAGACAGCAGCTATTCACCACCCGCTGCACCGTGGGGTGGCCCTGGCGGGCGGCCTCGCAGGCCATCCGGGTGAGGTCGAGGAACTGGTCCTGGTCGTAGCCCAGTTCGTTGGCCCAGGGCACATCGTGGGCTTCGTTAATGACGTCGTAGGCGGGGAGGCGATCGCCATAGCGCCCGGTAATTTCTACAATTCGCTGGCGCAGGGCCGCCTTCACCTGGGCGTAGGGCAGGGGCCGCACCCAGTCGGGCACGCTGGCCTCGTGGAACCACACCAGGGGGTGCCCCTTGGGGCGAATACCCGATCGCTGCAACCAGTCCACCTGGGTATCGACCTCGGCGTAGTTGGGCTGGCCCCGCTCGGGCTCGAAGTAGCGCCAGTAGAAGGGCACGGTGGCAGTGGTGAAGAGGGCCTCAAAGTGGCGATCGTAGTCGGGCCCCAGGCTGGGGTGGCCAAAGGCATTGCAACCGAGCTGAAAGCCCTGGCGAGGTGGAGTGCGGGCAATGCGCTGGCCAGCCCGGCTGAGGGCAGCCTCTTCCCCGGCCCACAGGCTTTCCACCAGAGATTGGTTCCACAGGGGAATCTGGGCTTGCAGCTCGGGGGCAGCTTCGGCCTGGGTCAGGTAGACCCGGGCCCGCTCAAGGCGATCGCGCACCCGCTGGGGTATGCCGTAGCCCTGGCGCTGCCAGCGATCGCAGGCGGTGGTAACCCGGTGAATGCGATCGCGGGCAAAGGCCCCATTCAGCACCAGGGGAAAATCCCTCGGCGTGAACCCCCGCCCCCGGTTGTCGGCGTACAGCGTAATATCGCCAAAGCCCTCCACCAGCAGTTGCAGACCAATGGAGAATGGGCCCGGGGGCGGTGCGCTGGTGAGAACGCCAGCCTCTACGGTGCGATCGGGGTGGGGGATGGGTTCGTCGTTGAGGTCGAGGAAGTAGAGGCGGTTGAGCTCAAACCGGGGCAGGGGGTCACCGTTGGGCAGGTAGGCCTGCAGTACCAGGGGTGGCGGACTGGCCAAAAGCGGGCCAGAGGTACTACCCAGGCTAGCGGCGGTCAGGGCTGCGATCGGGGCGTAGCGCAGCAGGGAGCGACGGTTCATGGAGTGCTTTTTCAATCAGCCAAATACTTTGGATACGGTTGTTTTTGTCATTATGACTTGATGAGTTGGGTAGCAATGGCCGGTGTGATCAATATGAGCAGCACCGCATCTATTTTGGCTGGTCAGAACAAGGAGCTATTGGGGTTAAATTTTTGACTACCACTAGCGTGAGGGCGTTATGAGAGTGCCACCCCATCAACAAATTGACTGGGTGTCACGATGAAAATGTTTTGGATTGCCCTAAGTACAAGTAGATCTTGATCGCCCGTGATGAGGTGAGTTGCCCGAGCAGCAATCGCCGTCGCCGCAATTTTCAGATCTGCTGGATCGCGTAATTCAGGAACACTGATTGCCGTAAGTTCAGCGGTTTCGGAGACTGCTTGGACGATTGCTACAGCTTTGGCTGATGTGAGATTGCGGAGTCGCAAGCGATCGCTAAATTTTTCGCGTTCCAGAGTAATTTTCAACTCCAACAACAGCTCCTCAGACACACAGCTAGTAATTTGCTGAGTATAGGCCATGGTCAAGACTCGTCCCGGTACGCCACCCCACAGTAGACCAGACACCCAAACATTGACATCAATAACGACCCTCATTCCGCTGGCCAGAGATCGCGGCGTACATCTTTGACGATGTCACTAATAGCCTCAAGGGAGGGCTGTTCCGGGTCAAGGGGCAGTGTACCCAGGGTTTGAAAAAACTGCTCTAGCTCAAACTGACTGGGCTGCTGAGTCTCGCCACCTAGATGCCTGAGCTTACGCCCTAGCAAACGCTGCTCTTCGGCACTTAAAGCCAAAATGACTTGGGCTAGAGAATCAATCAGCTTGGTATTGATCGTGGCCATGGGTTTGTTGATCACTCTCTATAGGCTACACCACCCGATTTTCGGCTATGCAGCGGGCGTACCAGTGGTAGCTGGCCTTGGGGATGCGCTGCTGGGTGGCGTAGTCGATGTAGGTGAGGCCGAAGCGGCGATCGCGCCCGTAGGCCCACTCAAAGTTGTCCAGAAAGCTCCACAGAAAGTAGCCCCCCAGGGGGTAACCCTCCTGCGCCGCCCGGTGGGCCGATCGCAGGTACTGTTGCAGGTACTGAATCCGGTCCAGGTCCAGCACCTCGCCCGTGGGGGTCAGTGCGTCCTGGGCAGCGCAGCCGTTTTCGGTGATAAAGACCCGCAGTTCGGGGCGCTGGAGGGTATCGCTGATGTGGCGCACGCCCCAGTAGAGGCTGTCGGGCAACAGGTGCAGCCAGGGCATGTGCAGGCGCGGGTAGCCCTGGGGAAAGGGCAGCATTTCAAAGCCCCGGTTAGTCTCAGCGGCCCGTACGTAGACACCCGTGTAGACATTAAAGCCCAGGGAGTCCAGCGGCTGATGGATCAGCTCCAGGTCACCGGGCTGAATCTCCGGGGCCTGATCGCCCAGGTCCTCTAACAGTTGGGGGCTGTACTCCCCCGTCAGCGCCGGGTAGAGGATGCCGCCGTTGGTGCCCGCCAGCGGGAAAGCAGCCTGGGCAGCGGCAATGTCTGCCGGAGTATCGGTGAGGGGGACGGTGGCCAGGTAGTTGTCCACCAGGGCCACCTGGCAGGGCTGAGGCGAGTGGGCGCGAATCGCCTGGCAGCCCAGGCCGTGGGCCAGCAGGGCGTGGTGGGAGGTCTGCCAGACCTCTTTGGCGGTTTGAACGACCGTGCCGGGGGCCATTTCGGGCACCTGGCCAACGCCGTAGCCCAGGTGGGTAAAGCAAAAAATCTCGTTCAGGGTCATCCAGTGGGTGACGCGATCGCCCAGTGCCCTCACCACCACCGCCCCATAGTCGGCAAAGTCCTGCGCTATCTGCCGACTGCGCCAGGAGCCGTACTCGTCTTCTAGCGCCTGGGGGCTATCCCAGTGGAACAGGGTGGCGTGGGGGGTGATGCCAAACTCCAGCAGGGTATCCACCAGTTCACTGTAGAAGGCCAGTCCGGCCTCATTCACCGCGCCGCGCCCCTGGGGCAAAATGCGGGGCCAGGAAATGCTAAAGCGGTAGTGGCGCACCCCCAGGTCCGCCATCAGGGCAATGTCGTCGCGGTAGCGGTGCAGGTGGTCGCAGGCAACGGCCCCCGTATCCCCATGCAGCACCCGCCCCGGCGTCTGGCTAAAGGTGTCCCACACACTGGGGCCGCGCGAGTCGGCGGCCCCCTCAATTTGATAGGCGGAGGTGGCCACCCCCCACTGAAACCCCGATGGAAATGCGTAGACCATAGCCTCGTCCTACAATGTCGTCTGCCCGTGTCGTCTGCTGCACGCACCTCCACGCCAGCGGAAGATGCGTACTGGACAGCCTACACCAGGCATCTCATCGTTTGATGAAGCCCTGTCGCCGGACCACTCAACTCAAGCCGTTAGCACTGCCCTACCCCAGTAGGTTGGGTCGGGGTAGGGCATCCGGGGCTGCTACAATCGCACCCCTCGGCGGCGGGTCATCACGGCGATGTACTCGCCGCTGCGCCCGGTGGGAATGGGGGCCGACCAGGCCGCTTTGTCGCTGTAGCCCAGCGCCACCAGTTGGCCAATGGCGTCGGTGACTGCGCCGTAGTCGCCCAGCAGAATGTGCCGCAGGGTCTCCTGACGGTAGGCGGGTAGGTTGAATGGTACAGGGGAGTCATCCCCTGGGGTGGGTTCTAAAAACATACGGGTCTCCGTTTTCGCTAAAGAAAACGGGGAACTCATCCAGATCCCTCTTTTTTCTCTGGCCGTGGGGCTCAGAAATGTGGTGAAGCAAGAGACGGAACTACAATGATTCCAGTCATCTCAGCTTACTCCGGTTAAGGTGGGATGATCAGGGGATTTGAGGAGGTGCGAACTCCTCTTTTCCCCGCCCAGAATCATTCCCCGCAGTCTTAATCTGCCAGAAGTAGGCTACAAGTTCAACCGTATTGCCTGACCAATATCTAACGGACTCCTGACACCCCGCCCTCCACGGTTGAGCACATGGGTATAGATCATCGTCGTCTTCCCATCCTTGTAGCCATAAAGATTTGCTGAAGCTGTCGGCATAACACCCTACAGAAGGTCTACTATGCGGAGCAAGATCGGCATAACACCCCCAACGAGGTATTTATCAAGACAAAGATCTGTATAACACCCGATTTGGGGGAGATAGCTGGACAAAAATCTGCATAACATCCCATTTTGGGGAGATATGACGACTTTTTTCAGCATAACGCCCCCTCCTGGAGGTGATACTCAACTTAGGGTCCGCCTAATCGCCCTAAGCAGGGGTGTTATACAGAGTGCAGAGACAAAATGCAGGCTAAACACAAGTTAGCGTTCTTATTGCTTACGACTCACTGTCTATCCGCCGCCTCTCATGGCATGTTGATGAAAAAATGAAGACTCTAGAAGAGGATCCTATGATTTCATCTCTTTCTCAGACTTCTCGTACCCTTCAATAGACGATATGGGTCTTACACAACACTGTATAATTCTCATGCGGTCCTATAAAAAATTTCAATTTCTGTGAAAGCGTTATCTCTATTTTCCGGAGCAATGGGCCTTGATATTGGTTTGGAGGCTTGCGGCATTGAAATTGCCGCATGTTGTGAAGTAGATAAATGGTGTTGCGAAACCATAAGGGCCAACCGACCAAATATCAGAATCTATCAAGATTCTATTTCCAAACTCGATCCTCAGGCGGTAGCTGAGGACCTGAATCTAACTTCTTCCTTTATCGTCGTTGGTGGACCACCTTGCCAAAGCTTTTCTAGTGGTGGCAATAGAGGCGGTTTAAGCGATCCTAGAGGAAATCTTATTTTCGAGTATTTTAAGTTTGTCAAACAACTAAAACCTCAAGCTTTTATTTTTGAAAATGTAGGCAACCTGTTGACTTCTGCATTAAAGCATCGGCCAATCAACTTAAGACCTGGAAAACAGTGGAATTTAGCAAGTTATAGTAGTAATTTTAACAAGCATAGTGATGACGGAAATGCTCAGCTAGAGGAAGCTGAATTGTCAGGAAGTGCTTTTAGATATCTTTTGGATGAGCTACATTCCCTACGGTATTCACTGACTTTTGGTATTCTTAACGCAGCTGATTATGGAACACCACAAAAAAGAATTCGATTTTGCATGCTTGGTTTTAGAGATGTAGGAGCATGCGGTCTACCAAAACCTACACATGGCGAATTTGCTCCCTTACCTCACATTACTCTACGAGAAGCCATTGGTGATTTAGTCGATAATCCAGGATCACACTCTATTTATACCGATAGCGTTGCTAACTTATTCCGTAAAGTGCCACCTGGTGGAAATTGGAGAGATCTCACACTTGAAGAGCAGAAAAAGGCTCTTGGTCAATCTTTCCACTCTGGAGGTGGAAAAACGGGGTTCATGAGACGTCTATCGTGGGATTTTCCCGCACCAACTCTAACGACAAAAGCCAACCGTAAAGGAACAGCTCTATGTCATCCTGAAAAGATTCGTCCCCTGTCAGTCAAGGAATATATGAGGATTCAGGGATTTCCTGATGATTGGTTCATATCAGGCTCAATGAATCAACAGTATCAGCAAATAGGTAATGCTGTACCTGTCCTTCTTGGAAAAGCTTTAGGGGAAAAGGTATTAGATACAGTTTCGAAAGGAGAACCAAAGTATGAACCTACCAAGAACGATTTAACTGTAATGACTGAGACGTCATTACAGAAGCTCAGATCCTACGCTAAGAACAACAGAAAAAAAACAGAGTATCAACAACTGCCGTTGAACTTGACACATGGTTAAATTTTTTCCAGACACTAGCCCTGTTCATAATCTTACGCCTGTTTTTAAGAATGCAATTTTAGAAGCTCAAGATGAGTCTTTTGGGTCTGTGTTTACTAGCGCAGGAAATTACATAAGAACAGTCTTAGAACAATTAAGGATTCAAATTGAAGTTCCAGCTTTATTAGATTCGGAAGATCCCACTGAATTCTCTGATAAATCCTTTGGAGAATTTGTGGATTTTTTTACCTATTTACTTAACTCGGAGGATTATCCAACACAGGCAGTTCAGAGAACAGCAGCATCTCTCGCCGCAAGAGCAATGCTGCTGAGGGCATTTGCTGATCCGGATTCGGCAGTCAACTTTGTCCGAGATAAAATTATCACAGTTGTTGAAAGTTTTCCTCAAGAAGCGTCTGATATTGAAGTGGGTCGAAATAGGGGGGATGTATTAGATCCTTTTATTTTAGCCGCTACACAGTATTTACTTTATAAAGGTGAATTTGATGGTGCTATCTCAGCAACAGTTTCTCATAAAGCTTTAATGATTATTGGTAACCGTCCCAGGAATTTAACGAAGGCTTAGGGATTTTGGGCTAGGAGTCCCGGTAAGGTGAAGCGATGAGCGACGAGATCGAGATAGCTGGAATCCGAGTTCCGAGGGCCGACTGGGAAGCGACCCCCGCTAGCATCCAAATGTTAGTGCGGGTTCTGAGTGAGCGGCTGATGGCGTTGGAAGAGAAAGTCAATCAGAATTCACAGAATTCATCAAAACCACCGTCAACGGATGGCTTTGGCAAAGGTGTTAAAGCCAAAGGGAAAGGCAAGAAAGCCCCGCGAGAGCAGAGCGGGAAAACTGCTCCTCGCGAAGCTCGAAAACTATATCCCGCCGAAGATTGTCGAGCCGTCCATGAGGTGATTCCCCCGGCCTGCGACGCCTGTGGAGCTAGCTTATCAGGCCACGATTCTCATCCTCACCGCCATCAAGTGATAGAAGTGCCACCGGTTAAACCCGAGGTGGTGGAGTATCGATTGCATGGCCTGAGGTGCCCGTGCTGCGACACGGTAACCCGCGCCGAGCTGCCGTCGGGGGTCTCTGCCCTGGGCTATGGTGAACGACTGACGGCGATGGTGGCCTTGCTGAGTGGGGGGTACCGGCTGAGCTATCGGCAGGTGTGTGCGGTGATGGACGACCTCTTCGGGGTGCGCCTCTCTCGTGGTGGCATCGGGCGTTTGCGGCAAGAAATCAGTGACGCGGTGAGTCCGGCGGTGGAGGAGGCCAAGGCCTACGTGCAGAGCCAACCCGTGATGCATAGTGATGAAACCAGTTACCCCCAAGGCAATCGAGACGGGGGAAATCCCCAGCGCACTAAAGGCTGGCTATGGGTGCTGGTGACGCCGCTGGTGAGTTTTTTCGAGGTGGTGCTCAGTCGGTCACAGGCGACTGCTAAAGCCCTGATTGGTGAAGAGTTTTCAGGAATTGTCACCTCTGACCGCTACAGCGCCTACCGGTGGATTGAGGTGACCCGATGGCAGGTGTGCTGGGCGCATCTGAAGCGAGACTTCACCGCCATGGCAGACCGTAGCGGCGTCTCGCGTGAGATTGGCGAGGCGCTGCTGAGGCGGCAGCGGCGATTATTTCGCTGGTGGCACCGGGTGCGTGATGGCACCTTGGTACGCTCCGACTTTATCGAGTTCGTCAAACCCTTGCGGGCTGGCTTTAACAGGTCGGCCCCGACCACCAGCGCAAACCTGGCCCCCGGCCAAATTTGCCGCGCCCGCTCCAGGGTGACGACGGTGCGCCGGTGGCTGAGTTCGGGGTGCACCTGCACCCGCTGGGGCGGGGCGTCTAGCTCGTCAATCAGCAGCTCCAGCATGCGAAAGCGATCGCCCAGGTCGGTCTGGTGGGCTTTAAACGGGTTGTTGGCCGTCCACACCGCCACGTGGTCAAACTGGGTGGCCAGCCAGGCCAAAATGGCTGCGTGTCCCCGATGGGGCGGGTCGGCGCTGGTGCCAAACAGGGCAACGTGGAGCCCGGTGGCGCGATCGGTGGAACGTTCCGGTGAGGTCATGGCGGCCATCCTCAGGACTGGGACTGGGGCTGCGGGCCGCGACGGGTGCGCGCCGTCAGCTCGGCTAGGGCATCGGAGAGGGCGACGGGGTAGGCGGCGGGCTGCTCCAGAGAACCCTTCAAGGATCGCTACGAGACCTACTACCGGCAGCGCATGCTGCAGAAGTTGGGATTTGAGCAGCTAGACGCCGATCTGGCCACCGCCCTGGTCAATCAGACGATCGACCTGCTCAGTGCCGTCCAGGTGGGCTACCACGACTTCTTTTTTGCCCTCACTGAGCAGTTTTCCCCCCGCTGGCGTGAGCAGGCCGGTGACATATTTAGCACCACCCTGCAAGCCTCGGACTCGGCGGCAGCGGCCCAACTCGAACCGTGGCGGCAAATCTACCACCGCTGCTTGCAAAGCCTCAAGGCCGAGCAAATGGAGCAAGTGGCCGCATTGCTCAAGGGCACCAACCCGCAAACGGTGCTGCTGCGTCCCGAAATTGAGGCAGTCTGGGAGCCCATCACCACCGAGGACAACTGGCAGCCCTTCTACGATTTACTCGCCATCTTTACTTCCTCAATTTGAGCCCGAGCAGGAGGACTCTCTGGAGGCTCATGGTCAGCCTCTCTCTCTAGCTTAGAAAGTTCGATGAGGGACGCTTACGATTATTGAAGGGTTGATGGGACACTTACATGAAGATGTTCTAGGGCTTATGCGAGGTAATGTTAGAGTACCTGAACCAAGAGGGAAAGACCAAGAAGCATTTGATTATTCTGTTAATCCGTTCCCAGGTGCAGATCTAATTCAGCCTCCTACACAACAAGGCGAACGTCTTAGAATTCATCAAATAAAAAGTAAAACGGGCTCTGCGAAAGGTGGAGATGGAAAACGTCTAGGAGATCAACTACAGTTTTTATCAGATCACTACTCCGCTGACATTTTCTATGACGCCCTAGTAGGAAACACCCTCATTGGGCATCGTTCAAAGAGAGGTGTTGAAAAAGCAGCTCCATCTGTGCGAGTTTTAGTAGGACAAGCTGCGTTTTATCAATTGACTGGTTCAAATCATGGTGCCAGCTTGTTGTTGAGGCTTTATCAGGAAGCATTTTTATCTGCTGCACAGGTCACTGGATACTCAATTGATGTTGTAACAGAGACTATTGTCGAGCATTTCAAGCAAAAATCCCTAGAAATGGGAGAAGGTTTCTTAGAATCTATTCTTGAGACATCTACAGGGGGTTCCGTTGAAGATCAAGATAGCTATCTCTTCAATGGAAGAAAACGCTAATCGGGATAGGGAGAATCCTCACGAATCCCCCCTCCCACACCACCCATCGTGCGGCTCCGCAATGGGCGGTTCTCAACCTACCTGCTAGACGAAGTAATAGACTTCTCACCGTAACCCTGGGCGTTCATCCAAAGGTCGCGAATCGAGAGCAATCCCTCTTGTGCTAACCACTCATTGGTCATCCCCGTCTGCGTCGCTAAGGACCGCGACAACCGCCAATATCCTTTCCGGCTTAAGCCCGTCGAGAAGGCGTGTCGTCTCGGTGTCCCCAGTTTGAGCAGGTTGCCAATGCGCGTTCTCGGCCTACGCCACTGTTTCCAGTAGCACATCCGGATTCGACGCCTCAGCCACCCATCTAACTCGGGAATTGGCCCGTACAATTGGGAAATTCCAAAGTAGCCCATCCAACCCCGCAGATAGAGGCTAATCCGCTTCAGCCGATACTCCATCGACACTCGCCACCGCCGCGAGGTTAACCCCCGCAAGCGGTACTTGAGGTCCTGGAAGGCTCGCTCAGACCAAACAATGCGGATTCCCTGGAACGTAAAGAAACCTGAAACCCCGTTTACCGCTGACCGTTTACCGTTTTTCCACGCAATTAGGAGTCTCATTCCATGACCGCTCAACTTCCTTCCAAGAACATCTCCGCCGACCAGGCGATCGCTGCTCTTTCTACCCAGCCCCAGGCCCGCGTTTCCGATGCCGAAATGCAGCAGGCAGTGCGCACTCTGCTGATTGGCCTGGGGGAAGACCCCGATCGCGAAGGGCTGATCGACACCCCCAAACGGGTGGTTAAGGCCCTCAAATTCCTCACCTCCGGCTACAACCAATCCCTGGATGAATTACTCAACGGCGCTGTTTTCCACGAAAACACCAATGAAATGGTGCTGGTACGCGACATCGACCTGTTTAGCTCCTGCGAACACCACATTTTGCCCATCCTGGGTCGTGCCCACGTGGCCTACATCCCCAACGGCAAGGTGATCGGCCTCTCCAAGGTGGCTCGCATCTGCGAAATGTACGCCCGCCGCCTGCAAGTGCAAGAACGCCTCACCGCCCAGATCGCCGATGCCCTCCAGGGTTTACTGCAACCCCAGGGCGTCGCCGTCGTAGTCGAAGCCCAGCAACGTCGATGAACTGATGGCCCAGCCCGAAATCGACGGGGCCCTGGTGGGGGGAGCCAGCCTGGAAGCCGACAGTTTTGCTCGCATTGTCAACTTTCAGTAATTTGGGGTTGACGGTCTACCCCCGTTTCTAAAGGCATCAGATCGTCTTCCTGGATACCCCTGGTCACGAGGCCTTTACCGCCATGCGGGCGCGGGGTACGCGGGTTACCGACATCGCCATTCTGGTGGTGGCGGCAGACGACGGCGTGCGACCCCAAACCATTGAGGCGATCAGCCACGCCAAGGCTGCCGAGGTGCCGCTGATTGTCGCCATCAACAAGGTCGACAAGGAGACCGCCAACCCCGATCGCGTCAAGCAGGAGCTAATGGAACACGGGCTGGTGCCCGAGGAATGGGGTGGCGACACCATCATGGTGCCGGTCAGCGCTCTAGCGGGTGACAACCTCGACAGCCTGCTGGAGATGATCGTTCTCGTGGCCGAGGTCGAAGACCTTCAGGCCAACCCCGATCGCCCCGCCCGCGGTACCGTAATCGAGGCCAACCTCGACAAAGCCCGCGGTCCTGTGGCCACCCTGCTGATCCAGAACGGCACCCTGGGGGTCGAGATCTTTGTCTACATCCACCGGCCCCAGGAAGATTTTTCGGATTTGCTGATGCGCTGGCGGCACACGCAGATTTTGATCGATCGCGGCTACGAGTGGCTGCTGCCCCAAAAGTACCAGCACCTGCTCAGCGACGGCACCGACAAAAGCCACCCGCTGTTTGTGGTGTTTCCCGAAACGCCAGGGCACATTCTTCAGGGGTTGCAGGGGGCGGGGCTGCCCACGGTCATTCTGCCCTTCGATGCCGAGGTAATGGAACCGGCTGAGACCCCCAGTTCCCTTGACCTGGGCGACATTCCCGAGCTAGACGACATCGACCCCAGCGCCCTAGAGTCCCCCGATGAGTAAGCGCTGGCCTCTCTTTCAGTCCCCGGTCTGGCACTGGGGACGCTGGTTTTTGCTGGGCTTTTTGGCCCTGAGAATCGGCTTTTGGCTGACGGCTTTCCCCAACCCCGACGAAGCCTACTACTGGCTGTGGGGGCAGCGTCCGGGCTTTTCCTACTACGACCATCCGCCGTTTCACGCCTGGGTGCAGGGGCTGTTTTCGGTCCTGGGCCGATCGCCTCTGGTACTGCGGCTGCCCAACGCCATCAGCAGCGGCATACTGGGGCTTACTTTCTACCGCATCTGCCGCTATCTCTACGGCGACCAGGCCCGCGATCGCCTCTGGCTGGTGGTGCTGCTGGGCCTGTCATCGCCGCTGTTTTTCTGGTACCTGGGCCTGGCCTGGCACGACCACTGGCTGGTCACCTTTGCGGTGATCAGCAGCTTTTTGTTTGTGCGCTACGTGGATGAAGCAGTAACCAATCCGGCTGGGAGCGGCAGAGACCTATACGGTGCCGCTCTATTTCTGGGCCTGGCCGGCCTGTGCAAGTACAATGCGCTCTTCGTGGGGCTGGGCTTTTTTGCCCTGGTGGTGAGCGACAAAACGCGGCGGTCGCTGCTGCGCGATCGCCGCCTCTACCTGGCCCTGGGGCTGCTCCTGCTGGTGCTCTCGCCGATCTTGATCTGGAATATCCAGCACGACTTTTTTTCCTTTCGCTTTTACCCAAAATGACCACATCGTCCACATAGCGGGTAAAGCGGTGGCCCCGGCGTTCCAACTCTTGGTCGAGGTCATCCAACAGGATGTTGGCGAGCAGCGGCGACAGGGGCGACCCTTGCGGTGTCCCCCACTCTGGGGCCTGTACTACCCCCTCGACCATGACCCCGGCTCGCAGGTATCGGCCTATCAAGGCTAGCAGGGTCTTATCCCGCACTTTGCGGGCGACTCTTGCCATTAGGACATCGTGGTTTACGGTGTCAAAGAACTTTTCCAAGTCCAAATCCACCACCACCCGATAGCCTTCCTTGACGTATGCCTTCACCTGTTTAATCGCGCCGTGGGCACTGCGGTTGGGACGACACCCAAAGCTGAACTCGGAAAACTCCGGCTCAAACAGTGGCGTCAGCACCTGTGAGATGGCTTGCTGGATCACCCGGTCTAGGACTGTTGGAACTCCCAACAGCCGCTCTCCCTTGCCCCCTGGCTTGGGGATGACGACCCGTCGCACCGGAGCAGGGCGGTAGCGTCCATCTCGTAAGGTTTGGCGAATCTCTCCCCAGTGAAGTCGGGCGTAGGCCGCAAAGTCGTCCAGCACCATCCCGTCTATGCCGGGGGCACCTTGATTGGACTTCACTTGCTTCCACGCTCGGTGCAGGTTCTCTGAGTCGAGGACTCGCTCCATCAAATTCGTCTCTAAGGCTGGCTGCATGGGTCTACGCCAGTCCGCTTCTCCCCCATTCGGGTTCATCAAAACGGCTGAGTTTGTCATGGCTCCTCCTTTCTTGGTTAAGTTCGGCCCTTCGCCCTATCTGGCCCATTACAGGCCAGCGTTTGACTACTATGACCTCGGCTGACTTCTGCCCCCTTCAACGTTTGTTGCCAATCGTTGGGCCGTCCTCAATGCCTTAGGGTTCTGTGGCTACCCGGCCGTTTCCGGCCAGACCTCAATCAGACTCCCCTAGCCTCAAGGACTGCCAAAAGGGCAGACCTCCCCAGATAAGACCGTGAACTGTCGATGCGCAACCGCGTCATTTACCGTATCCCCTGAACCAAAAGGCTTCGTTGTGTTGTGCCAACTCGCCCCAGAAACTCGGCCTTCTATGACGTTTCTGTTCGTCGGCTCGCACCTTTGCCGCTGGCTTCCTCCAGACCCTCCCTCGCGGAAACGCCCTTGCCTTTAGCTAGTGGTTGTCCATCTCTCGGCTCCTATGACTTGCGAGCATTTGGATGGCTGGTTCTCCCACAGGGGACTTTCACCCCATTAGTTCACGCCCATGCTGGGCGTACACACTACGTTGGTGCGGGCGGAGCAGAGCCTAGCGGTGAGAGTTCAAGGTTGTCTGCCTCCGCACAACTTCACCGTTAAGCATCTACCCAGCGCGAACCAGGCGACAGGTCTAGAATAGGGGCACACGCCGCACCGCCTTTACCTTACCCGCCATGCTCGATTCCCGCACACCCGCCGGTCCCCTCCATCAGAAGTGGAGCCATTTCAAAGAGCACTGCCGCCTGGTCAGCCCCAAAAACAAGACCCGGCACACCGTTCTGGTAGTCGGCACCGGCTTGGCGGGGGCCTCGGCGGCGGCCACCCTGGCGGAGTTGGGCTACACCGTCAAAAGCTTCTGCATCCAGGACTCCCCCCGTCGTGCCCACAGCATTGCCGCCCAGGGGGGCATCAACGCCACCAAAAACTACCCCAACGACGGCGACAGCGTGTGGCGACTGTTCTACGACACCATCAAGGGCGGCGACTACCGGGCTCGGGAGGCCAACGTGCACCGTCTGGCGGAGATCAGCAGCGGCATTATTGACCAGTGCGTGGCCCAGGGGGTGCCCTTTGCGCGGGAGTACGGCGGCCTGCTCGACAACCGCTCCTTTGGCGGGGCGCAGGTGTCGCGCACCTTCTATGCCAAAGGGCAGACCGGGCAGCAGTTGCTCCTCGGGGCCTACAGCGCCATGATGCGGATGGTGCAGGCCGGGAAGATTGAGGTCTACGTTCGCCGCGAAATGCTGGAGCTGGTGGTGGTGGACGGCAAAGCGCGGGGCATTATGGTGCGTAACCTGGTGACGGGGGAGCTGGAGCGCTACGCCGGGGATGCGGTGCTGCTGTGCACCGGAGGCTACAGCAATGTCTACTATCTCTCCACCAATGCCAAGAACTCCAACGTGACGGCGGCCTGGCGCTGCCATCGGCGGGGGGCGCTCTTTGCCAACCCCTGCTACACGCAGATTCACCCCACCTGCATTCCGGTGTCGGGGGATTACCAGTCAAAACTCACGCTGATGAGCGAGGGCCTGCGCAACGACGGGCGGGTGTGGGTGCCGCTGCAGCCGGGGGATACCCGAGACCCCAGGGATATTCCAGAGAGCGATCGCGACTACTACCTGGAGACTCGCTACCCCGCCTTTGGCAACCTGGTCCCCAGGGATGTGGCCTCGCGCAATGCCAAGGCCATGACCGATGAGGGGCGCGGCGTAGGCGAAACGGGGCTGGCGGTGTACCTGGATTTTCGCGATGCGATCGCCGCCCAGGGCCGCAACACCATCGCCGCCCGCTACGGCAACCTGTTCGACATGTACCAGCGGATTTCAGGAGAAAACCCCTACGAAACCCCCATGCGCATCTACCCCGCCGTCCACTACACCATGGGCGGCCTGTGGGTGGACTACCACCTGATGAGCACGATTCCGGGCTTGTTTGTGCTGGGGGAGGCCAACTTCTCCGACCACGGGGCCAACCGGCTGGGGGCCAGCGCCCTGATGCAGGGCCTGGCGGATGGCTACTTCGTGATTCCCTACACCCTGGGGGACTATATTGCGGGGCAGTCGTTGCCAGCGGTATCGACCACCGACGACGCCTTTGGGGAGGCCGAGGCCAGCGCCCAGGCCCGCATTGCCAAGCTGCTGAGCATTAACGGCGACAAGACAGTGATGGCGTTCCACCGGGAGCTAGGCCGCATTGTGTGGGATCAGGTGGGTATGGCGCGCAATCGGGAGGGGCTGGAGAGCGCGATCGCCCAAATTCAAGACCTGCGGGCCGAATTCTGGCAAAACCTGAAGCTGCCTGGCGAGGCCAACACCCTGAACAAAAACCTGGAGTTTGCCGGGCGCGTCGCCGACTTTATGGAGCTGGCAGAACTGATGGCGCGGGACGCTCTGCAACGGGAAGAGTCCTGCGGCGGGCACTTTCGCGAAGAGTACCAGACCCCCGACGGCGAGGCCAAGCGCGACGACGAGCACTTTGCCTTTGTGGCGGCCTGGGAGTATCGGGGCGAGGGACGCACCCCCCAGCTACACCGCGAAAATCTCGAATTTGAGAATGTGCAGCTCACCCAGCGCAGCTACAAGTAACGGCGTCTATTGTTCTGGAGCAGCGATATCAAACAGGTCTTGAGCCGTCACGTTGAGGGGGCCAAGCTGGAGCGATCGCAGTTCATCCTCTCCGCAACACGTCGCCGCTTCCCCATACACCCCATCCCTCAGCTCCAGCACCAGAACCGTGGCCTCTTGGGGATCCACGATCCAGTATTCAGGCACGCCCAGGTCTTGGTACTGATGGCGCTTGGCGATGTAGTCTCGGTTGCGCTGCACTTCTCCTGGGCTGACAATCTCAACCACCAGCATCGGCGGCCCCATCAAAATTCGTATTGTGTTGCGTCGCCTCAGCGAATCAACTTGCTCTTCATGAATGATAGTTAGGTCTGGATAGCGATTGCGGGGTTCACCACGCACTTCCAGCTCCAAGCCGTGCCCTCTTATTCTACGGTAGTCAACGAGGCGAGCTAACTGAATTAGCAGTAAAGTTGCAATTTCAACGTTAAAACCAGATTCTGGCGGCACCTCAATCAGTTCTCCATTGAATAGCTCATAGAGATTTTCTGTCCCGTCGTCGTAGGCCAGGTAGTCCTCAAAGCTCTGAAAGCGTTGTTTGAGCTGAACCATAACGTTGCGGGCTGATGAGTGAGAGCACAGCGAGCTATGCAGAAATGAGTCTATTCTAAGTCGTTGAGGCTGAGTGTTGCCGATGGGCGAGAGCCGCTACGGGCGGGAGCCTTTGAAACGCAGTAGAGCCTGTAGCTGCTGCCACGATCGCCCTCGCCCCGGCCCCACCAGCACCCCGTGGCGGGGGCTGAACAAGAAGGCGAGGGCAAACAGGGCCGACACCACCAGCACAATGGCCGGGCCCGAGGACAGGTTGACGTAGTAGCTCAGGTACATGCCGCTGACGCTGGAAAACACGCCAATCCCCGCTCCCAGCACCATCACCTGGTGCAGGCGCGGCACCAGCAGGTAGGCCGTCGCCCCCGGTGCAATCAGCAGCGACAGCACCAGAATCACCCCCACCACCTTCATGCTGGCCACCACCGTCAGGGCAATCAGCACCATCAGCCCGGCGTTGAGCATTCCGGTAGGCAGGCCGCCCGCCTGGGCCCCAAGGGGGTCAAAACTGTAGAACAGCAGCTCTTTGTAGAGCAGGAAAACCGTCACCAGCACCAGGGCGGCAATGATGGCCGTATCGCGCACATCGCCAGGGGTTACACCCAAAATGTTGCCAAACAGAAAGTGGTTGAGGTCAATTTTGTTGTCGCGCTGGATGGTGGTGATTAGCGTGATGCCCAGGGCAAAGAAGGCCGAGAAGACAATGCCCATGGCGGCGTCTTCCTTGATCGGCGATCGCGTGTGGATCCAGCCGATGATCACCGTGCTGATCACCCCGGCGATAAAGGCCCCCACAAAGATATTGATCCCCAGCCAAAAGGCGATCGCCAGCCCCGGCAGCACCGAGTGGCTGATTGCATCCCCCAGCAGGGCCAGCCGCTGCACCATCAGGTAGCTGCCCACCACCGAGCAGATGATGCCCACCATCACGGCGACCGCCAGCGATCGCTGCATAAAGGCAAACTGCAGGGGTTCAAAGAACCAGTTCAACACCGCCAGATTAAGCAGCATGGCCAAAGAAACCCACGTGGCCGCCGTAGGCGCGGGTCATGTTGTCGCGGGTGAGCACCCAGTCGCGGGGGCCAGCGGCGATCACTTCTTTGTTGAGCAAAATGAGCTGATCAAAGTTGGTGATGGACTCGCCCAGGTCGTGGTTGATCACCAGGACAATGTTGCCCGCCTGGGCCAGCTCTCGAAAAATGCGGAACAGCACCGCCTCGGTTTTTTGATCGACCCCGACAAAGGGTTCGTCAAAGCAAAAGATGTCGGCCTCCTGGGCCAGGGCGCGGGCCAGAAACACCCGCTGCTGCTGCCCGCCCGAAAGGGCACCAATGGGGCGATCGCGAAACGCCAGCATGTCCACCCGCTCCAGGGCCGCCGTCGCCACCTGGCGGCTGGTGGCCGAAAAGCGGTTGAACCAGCCGGTTTTCTTCACCCGGCCCATCATCACCACGTCCCACACGGTGGCGGGAAAAGTCCAGTCGATCTGCGATCGCTGGGGCACGTAAGCCACGCGATCGCGCTGGTGGGCCAGGGGGGCATTGCCATAGCTCACCTGGCCGGTCACCACCGGCATCAGCCCCAGCATGGCCTTAATCAAAGTGCTCTTGCCCGCGCCGTTGGGGCCAAAAATACCCACCAGTTTGCCGGGGCGCAGGGTGAGGTTCACGTTCCGCAACGCCTGCACGTCGCGGTAGTTAACGCTGAGGTGATCAACGATGAGTTTGGAAGCGATCGCCATAACAGTAGTTCCAGCGCAGTCTAAGGTTCAGGTCTCAGAACTCTCACCGACCCCTGCCTGGGGAAGATGCCCCCAGCTAACAGGAATTGTAGAGTCTGGTCTTGGAGCCACACCCAGTTTGGGTAACGGGGGGGCGAGCTCAAAAATGAAACGATTATGAAATATATTGTATCGTAAAAATGAAAGGAAAATGAAATACAGTCTATGCAACGCATCAGTCTTTTTTCACGGTACGGCAGCCTGCTGATTCTGGGATTGGCCGCAGGGCTAGGATTGGCCAGCTGCGAACCGCCTGAAAGTCGTACATCTACTGAGGGAGCCACGGCCCCAGAGGATGGCCGGCCCGCCGTGGTGGCGACCAGCACCCTGATTGCTGATTGGGCCAGCGAGGTGGGCGGCGATCAAATTGAGCTGACCAGCATTTTGCAGCCCGGTGCCGATCCCCACGTCTACGAACCCGTTCCCGCCGACAGCATTGCCTTTGAGCAGGCCGATCTAATTTTCTACAACGGCTACAACCTGGAGCCCAACCTGATTCGCCTGCTCAATGCCGCCGGGGTCAATGCTCGCCGGGTAGCCGTGGGCGAGGTCGTGCCGCCGCTCGACCTGGAGGAGGATGGGGCCACCGTGCCCGACCCCCATGTGTGGGGCGACGCCAGCAATGTGATTCCCATGGTCGAGACCATTCGCGATCAGCTAATTGAGTTGGCCCCCGACCAGGAAGCCCTGTTTACTCAAAACGCCGCCGCCTATATCGACGAACTCGACCAACTCCACAGTTGGATCGCAGATCAAACCGCCACCATTCCCCCCGACCAGCGGCTGCTAGTCACGACCCACGACGCCTTTCAGTACTACGCCAATGCCTACGGCCTCAGCGTCGTCGGCACCCTGATTGGCCTCAGCACCGAGGAACAGCCCAGCGCCCGCACGGTGCAGCAGCTAGTACAGACGATCCGCCAATTGGGGGTGCCTGCGATCTTTGCCGAAACCACGATCAACCCCCAGCTGATTACCACCGTGGCGAATGAAGCCGGAGTCACCCTGGCCCCTGAACAGCTCTACTCAGACTCGGTGGGCGCTCCCGGCAGCGGCGGCGACACCTACCTGACCATGATGGTTGCCAACACCCGCACCATTGTGGAAAATCTCGGCGGTACGGTGACTGAGCCAGGTTTTTAGCCTGAATTGAATCAGGTTCAGTAGATCGAAATTGCTTGTCTCTGCCCTCACCCCAAACCCCTCTCCCAATCCTGGGAGAGGGGCTCTGAGCTTTCCGGCTCCCCTGCTCCCAACATGGGAGAAGGGGCTGGGGGATGTAGAGCTTTGCTCTTCTTGAAGAGTGGGCCAGCGAGGGCTCTGTGATCTACTGAGGTTTAAAACCCTACCCACCGCTGGGGGGCAGCCCCTCCAGCACCACCAGGGCCTCGGTCACCTTTTTCACCAGGGGTGCCGCCACCGTCGATCCGTAGGCGTCGGCTCCCTGGGGTTCGTCGACAATGGCCTGCACCACGTAGCGGGGGTTGTCGATGGGCAAAATGGCCACAAAGCTGGTGATGCGGCCCCGACCGTAGCCCCCGGCCACGGCCTTTTGGGCGGTGCCGGTTTTGCCACCCACCCGGTAGCCGGGAATTTTGGCCGCGCTGCCGGTACCACTGTCCACCACCGCCTCCATCATGGTGAGCACCTGTTGGGTGGTCTGGGGCGAAAACAGCGACACCGGCTCAGGGAACGTAGGAGTCCAAACCGATTCCCCCGCTTCGTTGACCAGGCCCTTGACCAGGTGGGGGGTAATCAGCTTGCCGCCGTTGGCCAGGGTGGCCTGGAGCTGGAGCATCTTAATGGGTGACAGGGAAAAACCCTGACCAAAGGCGGTGGTGGCGGGCTCCACCAGGCTTCTGACGAACTGTTCGCGGTCTTTCATCTGACCAGAGGCCTCGGCGGGCAGGTCAATGCCACTGGGGCCATCCAGGGTGAGCCGCTGCAGCCAGGCAAAGTAGTCGGCGGCAGGCATTTTCTGCATAATCCGCATCATGCCCACGTTGCTGGAATACTTCAGCACGTCGGTGATGGAAATTGGGCCACGGCCGCCAGTGGTGGCAAAATCGTGGTTTCTGATCGTCCAGCGGCCAATCTGCATCTGGCCGCTGTCGTTGACCAACTCGTCGGGGCCAATCAGCCCCGCCTCCAGGGCGATCGCAATGTTGATCTGCTTAAAGGTTGACCCCGGCTCGTAGAGGTCGCTGATCGCCCAGGTGCGCAGGTGGTTGAGGTCAGCCCGGTAGTACTCGTTGGGGTCGTAGGTGGGCACACTGGCCAGGGCCAGGACTTCCCCCGTCGGCGCATCGATTACCATGACCGTGCCCCGCTTGGCCCGGAATTGTTGGACAGTTGCCTCTAGCTCCTGCTGGGCGGCCCGTTGCAAACGACTGTCGAGGGTAAGCTGAAGGCTGACTCTGCCCGTTTGCCAGGGGGGCAGGGGCTCACTGTCCGCCGGTGCGGCCAGGCCGGCCACCCCGGCGCTGTCCGCCGCCGCTTCCCCCGGTTCTGGCGGGCCGTAGAGGAGCGCCGGATCCACCGCTGCCACAGCCCCGTCCTGGGCCCCGTCCTGGGCCTCTAAATTATCTTCTGCAGCGTTTTCTGGGGGCTCAGGGGGGACCAGGGTAAGTTGCTCCTGGTAGGCCATTTCGAGGCCGGCCTGGGGCTGACCGTCAAAATTGACAAACCCCACCAGGGGCGCAAATAGGTGCTGCTGCGGATAAAATCGCTGCTGCTGAGCGTGCAGCTCGATGCCGTTGAGCCGCAGGGCGCGAATGCGGTCCACGCTGGCTTCGCTCAACCCATCGACCAGGCGAATGCCCGTGGGTTGGCGGCTAAACCGCTCCAGCAGTTCCGCCTGCGGCATCTCCAGCAGGGGGCTGAGCCCCGCCGCCACCTCTTGAGGCGACAGACTGAACAGCCGTGGGTGAACATACAAGGTATAGACCACCTGATCGACGGCCAGTACGTTGCCCTGGCGATCGACGATGGAGTGGCGCAGCTGCCGCTGAATAGAGGGCAAAAACCGCTGCTGCTGGGCCAGGCTGGCCAGGCTGTCGCCCTGGGACAGCTGTAACCAGGCCAGTCGCCCCGCGATCGCCACCATAGCGAGCACCAGCAACCCCCATACCAGCAGCACTCGCCTCTGGTTAGTAGCGGGTTTCATCGCCACAACGGCCCGTGGCCGAGGGCGTTGGCGGCGACGGCGGCGGGCAGAATAAGTAGAACTAGCCATGGATCAAGACGCCGATAGACAGTGGGCCAGGAACATTGGGGCTAGCCTAGTAGCCCAAAGGTACATCTACCTTGGGCAGGGCAAATCGACTGATAGCTGCAGCGGGCACCGCGGGAGACAAAGCCGTTGCCTGAGGCGTGGGCTTCAAAAAAATAACGCTATCCGGCTGGGGAGGCTGAAACCCCATTTCCTCCCCCCCCACCTGGCGGGCCAAGTGATTTTTGAGTACCTCGTTGGCCTTAGTCAGCTGCTGCTCATTGCGCTGAAGTCGACTTAGCCGCTGATTGGTCTGGTTGAGCTGGCGGCTGAGATAGACCGAGGTGCCATAGGTGAGCAGCGTCAGGACCACCAGCGACCCCGCCAGCACCGACGAAACCATGTGCAGCTGGGCCAGCCGCTGCACCAGGGGATTGGTTGCCGTGCCGGGGGAAGGCAGAACCACCGGAGGAGACGCCAGCGGGCTGGGCTCGGCTGGTAGCGGGGCCGCGCTATGGAGGTGCGGAGTAAGGGCTGTCGCTGCCCTCCGCCGAGACGGGAGCGGACGGGGCACATAGGATTTCAGCGCAGCAGACATAGACGACCCACACCAGTAGTAAAACTGAAGTCAGGATACTGCATTCTGAAAAACTTGAGCCATTACGCCGCAAAACTGCCCCAAGGCGTAGATTTTTTTGAGAGAAAACCCTAAGGGCTGTCACCAATTAGCAGCTCAACGCTCAAAAATGGCGGATTACAGCCCCTAGACTGTCTTTTGGGTCGGGCGTGGCAAGGCTGGATATATCGGGCTTTTGACCACAATTGATGACACGCCCTACAGCTTAGTCCCGCACTCCGAGCAGAAGTTGCTGGTGGAGGGGTTTTGATGGCCACAGCTAACGCAGAGAGCCGCATCGCTGCCCGCACCAATGCCGTGCACCTCAGGTAGACCAATCATCTGGTGGTTACCCTTGCCTGGGGCCACCATGGGGTAGCAGTTTTCGTCGCGGCGCACACCGACATCTAGCAGCACAGGCCCCGGGTGAGCCAGCATGGCGGCTACGGCTGGACCCAGCTGGTCGCGATCGCGCACCACCATCCCCTTGATGCCGTAGGCCTGGGCCAGCAGCTCAAAGTCGGGCATGCCCACCTCCATATTGGAGGAGGAGTAGCGCTCGCCGTGGAAGGCCTGCTGCCACTGCCGCACCATGCCCTGCCAGCCATTGTTGACGATCACCGTTTTTACCGGAATGTTGTACTGGGCCAGGGTGCCCAACTCCTGGAGGTTCATCTGGAAGCTGGCATCGCCGCTGATGCAAATCACCGTTTCATGGGGAAGGGCTACCTGTACCCCCATGGCCGCAGGCATGCCAAAGCCCATGGTGCCCAGTCCGGCACTGGAGACCCACTGGCGAGGGCCATTCTTCAGGAACTGGGCCGACCACATCTGGTGCTGCCCCACGTCGGTGGTGTAGTAGGCGTGGGGGGCCTGGGTGGCCAGTTCGGTAATCACTTCCTGGGGCGACAGCACGTCGGGGTAGCTCGGCACCACCAGCGGGTAGTCACGCTTCCAGCGGTCGATGCGATCGCGCCAGGCCGCCGTCTGGTTGGGAGGCGGCAGCTGATTCTCGGCCTCCAGGCGATTGAGCAAGTGGGTCAGCACCTGCTTCACATCGCCCACAATCGGCACCTGGGGAGCACGATTTTTGCCCACCTCCGCCGGGTCAATGTCGATGTGGATCACCTGGGCGCGAGAGGCAAACTCGTCCAGCTTGCCGGTGACGCGATCGTCAAAACGCGCCCCTACCGCAATCAGCAGGTCACACTCGCTAACGGCAAAGTTGGCGTAGGCGGTGCCGTGCATGCCCAGCATGCCCAGGGCCAGGGGATGGTGCTCGTCAAAGGCCCCCTTGCCCATCAGCGTGGTGGTAACCGGAATTTGGAAGTACTCGGCCAACTGGCGAACCTCGGCATGGGCACCGGCGGTGATGGCACCACCCCCTACGTAGAGCAGCGGGCGCTCGCTCTGACGCAGCAGCCGCAGGGCCGGATTTACCTGGCGCGCGTTCCCCTTAATGGTGGGCTTGTAACCGGGCAGGTTGACCTGACCAGGCTCGACGGGCACATAGTCAAACTCTGCCAGGCCAATGTCCTTGGGAATATCAATCAGCACCGGGCCAGGGCGTCCCGTCTGGGCGATGTAGAACGCCTCCGCCACCATGCGGGGAATTTGGTCGGGGGTGCGGGCGACGTAGGAGTGCTTCACCAGCGGCAGGGTGATGCCAAAAATATCGGTTTCTTGAAACGCATCACTGCCGATCGCGTGGCTGGGAACCTGCCCGGTGATTACCACCATGGGCACCGAGTCCATCTGAGCGGTGGCAATGCCGGTGACCAGGTTGGTGGCCCCAGGGCCCGAAGTCCCAAAGCACACCCCAACCTTGCCTGTGGCGCGAGCATAGCCATCGGCGGCGTGGGCCCCGCCCTGCTCGTGGCGCACTAGAATATGACTAATGCCCCCAGCTGCCTCAGCCCGGTAAAGCTCATCGTAGATGGGCAAAATCGCCCCGCCGGGGTAGCCAAAGATATGCTCTACACCGTGGCGTCTGAGGCTGTCGATTAGGGCATAGGCACCGGTGGCACGGCGCACAAGAACACTGCTAGGAGCGGCAACGGGAGTAGTCATAGCGGCGGGTGCTTGGGTTGGGCTTGGGCTAGAGTGCATTGCTGTAAGAAGAAAACTAAATCAGAACATTTTCTCCCTCGGGCCACACGGGCAGTGAACAGATTCACCGCCGCTGCTTTACAGGAATGGGGTTGCTAAATGCTGTTACATGAGAAACATTTCCCCCCATAGTAGCAGCAGAGGTCGGGGTCTTTATGGGTCAGGAGTCCACTTTGGGGTCCTGGTTATGAGCTGTTGATATTCATCCTACCTTCGGCATAGAGCAGCCCTGGGCCCTGAGCCGTCAAACTATGCCACTGGCCCTGTAGCGGCCCAGGGCCGCCTGCGATCGCTGACAGAGAAAGTCAGCTGCAGTCAGCTTTTGGCTGGGCTGATCAGCGGCGGTCTGACCAGTCCCTGTCACCCACCCCATGACCGCCTGGGGCTGCCGCCAGAGGGTCAGGTGAGGCACCGCTGGCTCGGCACAAAAATCATCATCCCCGGCCCCCAACCAGCGCGAGGTGTAATGGGTAAACCGGTCGTGGCTGAGTCGATGGGTGGGGATGGCTACATCGCGGGGCACGCCCCAGCCATCGACCAAAAACAGGGCCAGCACCGGGCCCCGGTGGCGCTGCCAGTGCGCCGCCAGCGCTGCCGCCCCCACACAGCCGGCGCTAAACGCCCAAATGATTAGCGCTGGCGGAACCGCCGCCTGTCCGATTGGCTGGGCCAGGGCCGTGTCAAGCGCCCGGCGCAGCGCAAAGGGGGACACGACCAGGGAGCCCTGGGGCACCCCGACCACCGTACTCAGCTGACTCAGCCTCTGATCCCGAGCCAGGGTGGTCAACACCTGCCCGCTATAGCTGGGGGAGTGCATTCCCCCACAGACCAGTAGAGCGACTGGCCGCAATCCCGACTCTGCAAGCACACCAGATACCACACTTTGAGCAGCTCTCAAGGGCGATTCATTCACCCATTACATTATGTAATACCTTGAAGGACCCCACTCCTGCCAAGACTAACAACGATTGAGAAACGATGCACTTTACATAGTTTTCACAATCACCTGAAAGAGAAAAATAATTATTTTCTAAAACTTAAGTAGGGCGATCGCCATTGGCCTGCATATATAGGGAGTATCTGATGGAGGTGGGACGTGTTTCGCTTCAGCGCTTTCAATCTTTTCCAGAGCTTGACTCTGACAACTAGCCCGACGACCAGCTCAGCTTCATTCCAAGGCTGAGGAGGTCGTCTCGACAAAAATTTGACTCAATCTTCGAATTCGGCATTCACGCCGTTCAAGCCAGCTTTTTTGCTGTTTAGCTTGATCCCTGACTTGATTAACCAGTCACGCCTAGGCTCATCTCTGCACATTCCTGGAGTTTAACCCTCATGAAGCAAGCGATTGTCAATCTAACTTTACCGATCGTAACTGATAAAATTGACGACATTTTAGCGGCCTATCCCCTCTACGAATATCGCCAGGTTTATGCCGTTCCAGAGCTGCGCCAAAAATTGACCGCTTACGTTCTCGCTCGGCTGCCCGTAGTCTACGTCACCATGGACAGCAGTGCCGCCTGTGAGATGACCTCAACCGGACACTGCTATTCCTCCGAGCAGCACGCTCAAATCCATCAACTCATTCACCAGGGAATTGATGCTCTGCTGGGGCGGCCTGAAGTTTGGCAACGCTGCCAGGGCAGAGAGCGGGTTGAAACCGAGCCTGTTCCATCCAGTTGGTTTGGGTAAGGCTGGGTTGGGCAGGGTTGGACTGACTCATCCTGGGGCAATGCCGGGTTTCCGTTCGGTTCTACCCATAGCTCAATGGGGGGCTCAGGGCTTAGTCTCGTAGTAGACAACAGGTTGTCTGAGATGGGCAACCTGGCAACTGTGGCTTATGGGTCGCAGTTGACTTCTCCCTGAGACAGGTGACGCCTTGGTGCAACAGTTTTCACCCCTGAGTTCATTGTTCCATGAGCCGCAAACCCCAACGGTTGCGGGCTCAGAGGATGCCCACTGGCAGCGGGAAGCCGCCCTTGGGTTACTGAGCGGTGGCACGGACGCTCTGCCCCAGGCCCACATGCAGGCCGAGCACGAATGGCTGGGTGGACTTACGGCCCTAATCAAGCTGCTGGTAGAACGTTCGGCAGCGGCAGCAGTCGCCGACCGGAGCAAGCCAATGCCGCTGATGGGCACAGTGTTGTCAGGTCCGTTTCCGGTGCTGCCCGATCGCCTGATGGGGCAGCGACTCTCCCACTGGCTTTTGGTGCCCGAGCCCCTGGAACAAATTCTTTCGGTGACGCGCCCGCTGCTGCCGGGCCACGGCCAGCGAGACACCGCTGGCCCCGCCTGCGATCTACAGATGGTGCCTTTGACCAACAACGATCCGCTGATGGGTGAGCGGTTTTGCCTGCTCTTGACCCAGCACTTTAGCCTGCTGCTGGTGCTGGGCTATGGCAGCAATGGACTACCGCAGTTTCAGTTTTCCTTTGACCCGGCGGTGGTGGAACAGGGGGTGCAACAACTGCGCGATCGCGTGGCGACCACCCGGCCCCCTCTGGTTCCAGCCCTCGATCGCCTGCTGGCGCAATTTCCTCCGGTAGAGCCCGACTACCGCCTGGTTACCCGCTACAGCCAGCTGCTACTTATGCAGCTCAGGCAGCGCTTTCAGCCCGACGCGGGAGCCGTTGGGCCACAGTCAACAGCGGCTATGCCGGCCCTGGCTCTGCCTGCTCGCCCTACCCTGGCGGCCTTTCAAACCGACCCCAGTCCCCACGTCGAAGCCCAGGTCAACCGCACCGCCTTTGCCGAACCAGAGGCCCCGCCCGATGACAGCCCCGACACCGAGCTGCTGAAGGCCATGGCCCACGAAATCCGCACGCCGCTGACCACCATTCGCACCCTGACGCGATCGCTGCTCAAGCGCAAAGACATCAGCGACGAGGCCGCCAAGCGCCTGCGGCAGATCGATCGCGAGTGTACTCAGCAGATCGATCGCTTCAGCCTGATTTTTCGCGCTGTGGAGTTGGAAACCGACCGGGCCGCCCGGCCGCGATCGCCCCTGTCGGCCATTTCCCTCAACCAGCTGTTCGACGACTCCATCCCTCGGTGGCAGCAGCAGGCCAGCCGCCGCAACCTGAGTTTGACAGTAAATGTGCCCCCCTGCCTGCCCATGGTCAACAGCGACCCGGCCATGCTCACCCAGGTGCTCACCGGGCTGATCGATCGCTTCACCCACAGCCTGCCCCCCTACAGCCATATCGAGCTGGCCGTGACCCTGGCGGGCCATCAGCTCAAACTTCAGTTTCAGTCGCAGCCCCCCGAAGGCTGTGCCCAGCCCCCCTCCGAAGCCGATTCATTCTCATCCCCGTTCAAAGCCCTGGGCCAGCTGCTCATGTTTCAGCCCGAAACCGGCGGTCTGAGCCTGAACCTGAACGCCACCAAGAATCTGTTCCAGGCCCTGGGCGGCAAACTGATCGTGCGGCAGCGCCCCCAGGCCGGAGAAGTGCTTACGGTCTTTCTGCCCCTCGAACCCAAAACTCTCTAATCCACCTCCGAACGCATCACCTCGATTCCAACCAGGAAGCTTGCGTAGGGGCAAACGGCGTTTGCCCAGCCAACCGGGGGTACTCAAAGCAAATTCAGCACGAGTTTGACAGACCGCCTGGTTTACGGGCGGTCTAGACCCCGTCTATTCAGGTATCCGTAGATACCCGTAGATAGAGGTCCGATCGGCAGGTAAATTTTTGTAGAGCTAGGGGATTTTAGCTAAAGTGGCCCGTTTTCGGCGGAGAGCCGCGATTTCTTTGGCCTGATTGGGCAATCTCAAACCAAGCTTTTACATCAATTCAGCTTGTGTTAATCGGCACGTCTGTCCCAGGCGTGGCGGTGTCAAGCCTCGGCCCCATGGGGCCTGGTCGCCCAATCCCCCAGGAGATTTCTATGCTCAAAAATTTCTGGTACGCCGTTGAATTTAGCGCCGCCGTCACCAGCGCTCCCTGCCCGGTGCGGCTGATGGGCGAAGACTACGTGCTCTACCGGGGATCGGATGGGCAAGTCGTGGCGATGCGCGATCGCTGCATTCACCGGGGCGCATCCCTGGCGGGGGGCTGGGTGGAGGGCAACTGCATCCGCTGCCCCTACCACGGCTGGCGCTACGACGCCGACGGCACCTGCGTCCACATCCCCGCCGACCAGCCCGGCACCCCCATTCCCAAGCGGGCCAAAATTGAAGCTTTCCCGGTGGAAGAGCACTACGGCCTGGTGTGGCTGTTTGTGGGCGACCTACCCGCCGAGGCACGCCCCCCCATTCCGCCTTTGCCCGAGTACGGCGACCCCGCCTGGCGCGCCATCACTGGGGAATACACCTGGAATGCCCACTATACCCGCGTGGTGGAAAGCGGCCTGGACAGCTCCCACGCGCCCTTTGTCCACTCGGTGTTCTTTAATCTGCGGGACGACGCGGTGGTACCCCCCTACGAGGTGCAGGTGGAGGACTGGAGCGCCACCGCCCGCACCGTCTCCAAGCCCCCCAAGCGGGCCGGGCTGCTGAAGCTGATCGTGAAGCGCGATCGCCCCTATTCCAGCGCCACCCTCACCGCCCACATGCCCAACATCAACCGCATTCACCTCGACTTCAACTTTCGCGGCTACCAGTACATCTACTTCGCCAGCAACATCCCGGTGGACGAAACCACCACCCTGACCAAGTGGATCGGCCTGCGCAACTTCCTGCCCCAGGCCTGGGCCGATTGGAATTCCCGCAAAAATACCAACGACACCTATTTAGAAGACAAAGCGGTGATCGAAAGCCAGGTGCCCCGGGTAGTGCCCCTGACCGGCGAAATTCTGCTGGCCTCCGACAGCCTGCAACTGGCCTACCGCAAGCTGATTCGCCAGTGCGTGGAATGGGGCTGGGCGATCGGCAGCGACTACGGCATCCCCCCAGTCTCGGTGGCCACCAACGGCAACGGCAAAGCCCCGGTCGAAGTCAGCGTCGGGTAGGCCGCCTTTTCCCAAAATTCTCTGGTGGGCAGTGCCCACCCTACCCATCCACCCATCCACCCATCCACCCATCCACCCATCTACCCATCCACCCACCTACCCGCCCACCCATCCACCCACTCCCCCACCGCCATGCTCGAAAACTTTTGGTACGCCGTCGAACTCAGCCACGAGGTGGGCTCCAAGCCCACGCCGCTAAAGCTCCTGGGCCACGACTACGTCCTCTATCGCGATGCCCAGGGACAGGTGATCGCCCTCGACAACCAGTGCGCCCACCGGGGGGCCAGCCTGGCCCTGGGCTGGGTGGAAGGCAACTGCCTGCGCTGCCCCTACCACGGCTGGAGCTACGAGCCCGACGGCCAGTGCAGCCACATTCCCGCCGATGCCCCCGGCACCCCGATTCCCAAGCGGGCGCGGGTGCGATCCTACCCGGTGCAGGAAAAGTACGGCCTGGTGTGGCTGTTTGTCGGCAGCCCCGAGCTACCGGCGGATCGCCGCCCGCCCATCCCCGAGTTCCCGCAGTTTGAAGCACCCGTGCGGCCCGCCACCTACAGCCGCCACGAGTTCGCCGCCCACTTCACCCGCACTATGGAGAATGCCATCGACACCTCCCATGCGCTGTTTATGCACAAGGGGGCGATCGGGGCCAGCAACGCGCCCCAGAACACCGAAATCGACGACTACGAGGTGACGGTGGGCGACTACGAACTGGCCGCCAGCCTGCCCATCAAGGTGAACCGCCTCAACGGCGTGATGCGGTTTGTGCTGCAACAGGACGACCCCGAAGCCCACAAGACCTACCGCTTTGCCCTGCCCAACGTCACCTACTCGGCGGTGCAGTTTGGCCGCTACAAAATCGAGAGCATCATGGTCCACATCCCGGTGGACGAGGCGATCACGGTGGTCAAGTCGGTGAACATTCGCAACTTCCTCAACCAGGTGCCGGGGTTGGGCCACTGGCTGGACGGCAACACCGCCCAGGTGGGCAACAAAATCATGCAGGAAGACGATGTGGTGGTCAAAACCCAGGTGCCCCAGGTCGCCCCCTACCAGGACATGCGGCAAGAACTGCTGGTGGCCAGCGACGCGACGCTGATCGCCTACCGCAAGCTGCTGAAGCGCTACGCGGTGCCCTCGGCCCTGCCGGAAACGGTGCTGCCGGTGGAGTCGGTGACGGGTTAGAACATGCCGTCCCCTCCTGGGAGGGGTGCCCGCAGGGCGGGGTGGGTCCGAGATCTGGGATGACCCACCCCTACCCCTCTCAGGAGGGGATGAGGCCGCAAAACCTTTGAAACCAAAGAATTTTCATCGAATTGAGGGCGGTGGGCAGTGCCCACCCTACGACAACTACCTGTAGGGTGCGTCATCGCCCTGTGTGACACAACGAAACCCACATAAGGAGAACGCCATGATGCCTGTCGTCGAGATCCCGATCGCCAACCGGACCTGGCAGTGGCGCGGCCAAGCCATTAATTATCAGCAAGCCGGTACCTCTGGCCCCGCCCTGGTGCTGATCCACGGCTTTGGAGCCAGCGTGGGCCACTGGCGCAAGACTATTCCGGCCCTGGCGGCCAACCACCGGGTGTTTGCGGTGGATCTGCTGGGCTTTGGCAAGTCGGCCAAGCCCGCCCCTGGGGAACCGCTGGCCTACGACTTCGACACCTGGGGCACTCAGGTGGCGGACTTTGTGCGGGAGATTGTGCAGGAGTCCGCGTTTCTGGTGGGTAACTCTATTGGTGGGGTGGTGGCGCTCCAGGCAGCGGTGATGGCCCCGGAGCAGAGCCGGGGAGTGGTGCTGGTGGACTGTGCGCTCAGGCAGATCTGCGATCGCAAGCTGCACACCCAACCCCCCATGCGCCGCCTGGGCCGCCCGGCGCTCAAGAAAGTCCTCCAAAACCGCGCCCTGGTGCACTGGCTGTTCGCCCAGATCGCTCGACCGGGACGGATCCGCGCCGTCCTCCGCACCGCCTACGGCAATCCCGAGGCTGTTACCGACGAGCTGATTGAACTGCTGCTGGAGCCCGCCCGCGAACCCGGTGCAGCCGATGTGTTCTGGGCCTTTATCAACAATTTCGACGGGCCGCTGCCGGAGGATCTGCTGCCGCAGATCACCTGCCCAGCGCTAATTCTCTGGGGCACCGCCGACCCCTGGGAACCGATCGCCCTGGGCCGCGAGTTGGCCAACTTCGCTGCCGTTGAAGAGTTCATTCCCCTCGAAGGGGCAGGCCACTGCCCCCAGGATGAGATTCCCGAGGTGGTGAATGGCCATCTGGAAGCCTGGGTGGCACGGCAGGGTGCGCCTGCGATCGCGCCCTCGGGAGTTTCGGTGGCTTAGCACGGTGCATTGCTTCGCGTTGGCGAAGCCTCGCCCCAGCGTTATGCACCCTACCCATCCACCCCTCACCCATCCACCCACCCACTCACCTACCCACCCATGTCCGTAACTCCCGTCAACGCCAAAACCCTCTCCGCACCCCGGCTGGTATTCATTTTCATCACCATCCTGTTCGACAAGCTGGGCGAGAGCCTGATTTTCCCGATTCTGCCGTTTCTGGTGGGGCGGTTCCAATCCGATGCCTTCACCCTGGGGATGCTGGTATCGAGCTATGCGATCGCCCAGTTTATCGCCATCCCAGTCATCGGTGCCCTGTCCGATCGCTACGGTCGCCGCCCGGTGATGTTGGTGTGTGTCCTGGGGACGGCGATCTCCTACTTTATCTTCGGCTTTGCCACCACCCTGTGGATGCTGTTCTTCTCCCGCATCCTCGATGGGGTGACCGGCGGCGTGGCCGCCACGGCCCAGGCCTACATTGCCGATATTTCGCCACCCGAGGACCGGGCCAAGAACTTTGGCATCACCGGGGCGGCCTTTGGCCTGGGCTTTACCCTGGGGCCAGCGGCGGGCGGAGCCCTGGCCAACATCAGCCTCAACCTGCCGGTGTTTGTGGCCGGGACCATTGCCCTGCTCAACTTTGTGCTGGGCTACTTTGTGCTGGCCGAATCCCTGGAGCCCGACCAGCGCCGTCCCCTAGCTCTGCGGGATTTCAACCCCCTGGGCCAGCTCAGCGACATTCTGCGCGATGGCCGCATCCAGGGCCTGCTGATTTCCTTCTTTATCTTTAACTTTGCCTTTGCGGGCTTCAGCAGTATTTTCGTGCTGTTTTTGAACACCCGCTACGGCTGGGGACCGAGCCAGGCGGCGATGGTGTTCTTCTTCATCGGCATTGTCTCCACAGTGGTGCAGGGGGGGCTGATTCGCCAACTGCTGCCCCGGTTTGGGGAGGCCAAACTGGCGGTGGCGGGGTTGGTTCTGGTGGCGTTGGCCTTTGGCGGGGTGGTGCTGATTCCGGCGGGCAGCCCGGTGCTGATTCCGGCCCTCTATACCACCCAGGCAATGCTGGCCCTGGGGGTTGGGTTTGTGATTCCGGCACTGCGGGGGCTGATTTCGATTCGCGTGTCGGCCCAGGAGCAGGGCAAAACCCTGGGCGGCAACCAGGCGCTGCAAAGCGTGGCCTCGATCGCGGGGCCTCTGTGGGCGGGCTGGGTGTTCGATCGCTCGGGCATGCTCTCCCCCTTCTGGATGGGGGCGCTGCTGCTGGTGATGGCGGTGGGCTTTGCGTTGACCAACCTACCCCGGCGACAGCTGACCACATAAACTCCATAAACCACATCACTGGATGGTCAATTTTTCGCCTGGGTGCCCGTCCTGCAAGATCCCGTCTAGGAGCCATCATGACTGCGCTATCACGTCAGGATCAACAAGTTGCCATCCCCGGCATTCTGGGCGGCCTCGGCCCTATGGCCCACGTGTTATTTGAGCAGCGCCTGATTCAGGGCAGCGCCGAACGGGGAGCTCAGGGCGACCAGGACCATCCCGTCTGGCTATTGGTCAACGGCAGCAATATTCCCGATCGCACCGAGAGCCTGCAGGGCAGCGGACCCGACTGTGTCCCTGGACTGGTGCGCTACGCGCAGCTGCTGGAGCGGGCGGGGGCCAACTTTTTAGTCGTCACCTGCAACACTGCCCACGGCGTTTATGACCAGGTACAGGCCCAGATTGGCATTCCCTGGATCCATCTTATGGCCTGCACAAGCGATTACATTCGCTACACCTATCCTGCGGTGCAGCGAGTGGGGGTGCTGGCCACGGACGGCACGGTGCGCTGTGGCCTCTACAGCCGCAGCCTGAGTCAGGCGGGCTTCACGCCAGTGGGCTTTGATGTGCATTCTCCCTGGCAAGATTTGGTGATGCAGTCGATCTATGACCCCGATTGGGGAATAAAAACCACAGGGACTCAGGTATCTACCAAAGCATTGACGGTATTAGAGCAGGCGACGAGTTGGCTCAAGACCCAGGGAGCGGACGTGGTGATTGCGGGTTGCACAGAGCTGTCTGTGGCCTTTGCACAAATGCCCACCCTACCCCTGCCCTGGGTGGATCCGCTAGCGGTGGTGGCCGACATCACCCTGGATCTGGCCTGGGGCCACCGTTCCCTGCCGCTCTGGCAAGCTGCCTAGGAGTAACTATGGTGCAGACATTGACGACGGCTCAGCCCTCTCCTCGCCTGGGGAAGGGGTTGGGAACCAGGGCCGCGAGAGCTGAGTGGCCCCTGCTGGTGGGCTGGGTACTGGGGCTACTGCTGGTTGTGACGCTGGGGTTTGGCAATTCGGCCCTGGCGGCTCAATCGCCTGCGGGAAATGCGATCGCATCGACGCCCCGAGCACAGTCCACGGCGGCTGCCACGACAGCCTCCCCCCGGCGATCGCCCCCAACGACCGCTGCCATCCCCGCCATGCCGCCCGAGATCGAGCGCATTCTGGCTCGGGGCAAGCTGACGGTAGCAGTGCTGGGCCAGGACAACGCCCCCTTCTTTATGGACAGGGAGGGGCAGCTCACGGGCCTGGACATTCAGCTGGCTCGCGCCCTGGCCGAACAGCTAGGGGTGGGTTTAGAAATTCACCGCTCGCCCCAAACCTTTGACCAGGTGGTGGATACGGTCTACGGGCGTGGGGCAGACATTGCGATTTCAAAAATTAGCCGCACCCTGAAGCGGGCCCAGCGGGTGCGGTTTTCGCGGCCCTACCTGCGCATGCGCCAGGGGCTGTTGGTGAACCGCCTGCAGATGGCCGAGCAAACCCAGGGGCGAACCATGGTCGAAACCATTCGCGACCTGCGAGGCCGGGTGGGGGTAATCCAGGGATCCTCCTACGTCGGTTTTCTCCAGCAAAAGTTTCCCCAGGCCACGATTGTGGAGTTTCCCACCTGGGAAGACACGGTAGCCGCGGTGGTGCGGGGTGAAATTCTTGCCGCCTACCGCGATGAACTGGAAATAAAAAAGGTAGTCCGCACCCAGCCCGACGCGGCTTTACAACTACAGACCATTGCCCTTACCGATACCCAGGATGCGCTGGCGGTGGTGCTGCCCTGGAGCAGTAGCCACCTGCTGGCCTTTGTCGATCAGTACCTGGATACCCTGACTGCCCAGTACACCGTAGACACGGTCCTGGATCAGTACGCCGACTACTGGGCTCCCCAGTCTCCCTAGCGACCGTAATTCTTTGGCCTTTTTGTTGTGGCACTCCCCATGGTTACTTCCCCCAAAGCCTATCTCCCCCGGCAGGCCTCGATCGATTGGTTGCGCAGCCCCTGGGCGATCGTGATCAGCGGTGGGTTAGGGGTGTTCATTGGCACCACCCAGCCCCAGCTCGCGGCGTGGATTGCCCCCTTTGGCACGCTCTACCTGGGACTGCTGAAGATGTGTGTGCTACCGATTTTGCTGTCGGCGATTACGAAAAGTTTGGGGCGCCTGATGCAAAGCCACGACGCGCGGCAGTATGTGCAGCGAATTGCGGTAGTTTTTCCGCTGAGTTTGCTGGCGGTCAGCGCGATCGCGGTGGCTATTGCCATCCTGGCTGGCCCCGGTCGCGACCTGTCCACCGAAACCCTCCAAACCCTGGGGGTGCTGGTCAACCAGTCCGGGGTCGACCTGGAAATGGCCCTCAGCGGTCCCCTGCCCGAGGCCGCAACCGGCGGCGTGACCACCCTGGTAGACAGCATGGTACCCGACAATATCTTTGCGGCCCTGAGCGAGGGGCAGACCCTAAAGGTGCTGCTGTTTGCGATCATTTTTGGCGTATCGCTGGGGCTGGTTAAGGCCCCCTCGACCACCGCCCTGTTTGATACCCTCGACAGCCTTTACCAGTCTTTTAATAAAGTCATCCACGGGCTGACCTACCTGCTGCCCTTTGGCCTGTGCAGCCTGCTGGCCTACCAGCTATCCCAGGTAGGGGTGGGAGTGCTGCTGTCCATGGTCGATTTTGTGGTGGTCGCGATCGCCACCTTTGCAGCCATCTACCTGCTCAGCACGGTGATCATCTGGCGGCGATCGGGACTGGGCCTGTGGGCAACGCTGCTGGCCCTGAAAGACCCCACCATTCTGTCGCTGGCCACCTCCAGCAGTCTGGCCTGTCTCCCCGCCGCCATCACCAGCCTGAGCGAAAACCTCAGGTTCAATGCTCAAACCACAAATTTGGTTACCCCCCTGGCGATTACCCTCTGCCGGTTTGGCTCCGTGATTTACTTTGCGCTGGCCACCCTATTTGTGGTGCAGCTCTACCAGCGTGAGCTGGGCCTGGCAGGGCTGGGCATAGTAATCATAGGTTCAATTTTGGCGGGCATGGCCACCTCCGGCGTCACCGGCATTCTGACCCTGACCATGCTGGGACTGGTGCTGGATCCACTCAAGCTGCCCCTGGAGGCGGTGCTGGTGCTGTTCATCGCCATTGACCCGCTGATGGACCCGTTCCGGACCCTGGGCATTGTCCACACCGGTATGGCCGCGACAGCCCTGGTGGCCAATCGGGAGGGATGAGGAGATGGAGGGATGAGGAGAAAGCCAACCTCACCTTCCTCATCCACCTCACCCCCTCACCTTCCTCATCCACCTTACCCCCTCACCTTCACCACCCACTCACCATGCCCCTCCCCTTTCGCCGCCCCAAACCCCCCGGACTTAAAGCCACCCTGGTCGGGGCGATGCTGCTGACGGTGGGGACGACGGCGGCGCTGGTTTATGTGCCCTGGTCGCTGGTGTCTAAGCGCAACATCGACACCATCGTTGACCAGGTGAACCAGGAGATCACCCTGGGTACCTCCCAGGAGGTGGAAAAGCTGTTTAACAATGCAGAATCGGCGCAGTCGCTGCTGAACAGCAGCCTGGGTCAGAATTTGATCGACCTGACCAGCGCCCAAGATCGGGAGCTGTTTTTGCTCAGCGTATTGCAGGCCAACCCCAACTTCACCTGGGTGCAGTATGGCGACGCGAAGGGCGATTTTTTTGGGGCCCAGCGGACCTCCGATGGCCGGCTACACTTCCACCTGCGCGACTGGGACTGGCAGAGCCGGAGCACGACGGCGACGGTCAATACCTACCAGAGCAGTGACGGTCGCCTGGAACCGGTCAAGACAGAAACTTACACTATGGATCCGCCATTCTTTGCCCCGGAGCGGCCCTGGTACAGAAACGCCCTGGAATCGACCCAGAAGCGAGCCTGGACGGTGTACGTTTATCGCTCGACCCAAACGCCTGGTCTAGATGCCACCACAGCGCTGATCAATCCCAAGGGAGAAATTTGGGGCGTGATCGGCGTCGGCATTGAGCTTACCCAGCTGTCGGAGTATTTACAGCAGCTGCAGACCAATCCTAACGGCGAGGCGTTTATCATCAATGCCCGGCAGGAATTGATCGCCTCAACGGACGTGGCGGAGGTGATGCCGACCCAGGGCAAGAACTCGGCGGACCCACACCTCCAGCAGCTAGAGACTGTAGAAAACCCTTTGCTGAGAATCGCCAGTCAGACCCTGCAGGAGCAGGGAGTAGACCTGAAGAACTTAACAGAACTCCAGCGCTTTGCTTTCAGGGATCCAGCTACGGGCAATCGCTACCTGATCTCGTTCACCCCCCTGGAGCAACTGGACTGGGTGGTGGGCACGGTGATCCCTGAGGCCAGCTACCTGGTGGAGGTGAACCGCAACAAGCGGATGCTGCTGGGCATCATCGCGATTTTTACCGGGATGACTGCGGGGGTGGCGGTGCTGATGGCCGATCGCCTGATTGCCCGCCCCGTGCTGGGCATTGCTCGCACCGCGGCAAATATTGAGGCCGAGCGGTTTGAGCTGGGCCAGCTGGGGGCGATCGCCCGTCGTAGCGACGAAATTGGCCAGCTGGCCCGCGTGTTTGACCGTATGGCGCAGCAGGTCTACAGCCGGGAGCAAAAACTAAAGCAGCAGGTGCGGGATCTGCGGATTGAAATTGACGAAGCCAAGCGCCAAAAGCAGGTCAAAGAAATTGTGGAAACTGATTTCTTCCAGGATTTGACCGCTAAGGCCCAAAAGCTACGCAACCGCAGCGACAGCAAAGCAGCGATCGCAGCTTCAAAGGAACCTGAGCAAGCGCTGCCAGGCTAATTCAGGCAAATCCAGGTGCACCGAATCAATTGGAATTGACGACAGCCCTAGATTAGCCAGCATCGCTCCAACCCGTAGTGCTCGTAGGTTCTCTGGTGCAGGGCAGCGTTCTGATCTGCTATTTGATGTCTGCCTAAACTGCTGATCGCGGTGGCACCACGCTGTAGCGCAGCTCAACAAAATTCTGGCCATAGGTTCTGGCCGACAGCAGCTTGAGCGGTGGATCCACGCGGCGGGGAAACAGCGGCGCACCGCCGCCCAGCGTGACCGAGGCAATCTGCACCACCATTTCATCCAGCAGACCAGCATCGTAAAACTGCCCCGCCAGGTCGCCGCCGCCGACAATCCACAGATTTTTGTCCCCGGCGGCGATCGCCATCTCGGCATGGATGGGCCGCACGTCGCCGCCCACACAGCGCACGTCGGCACCGGTAATCTCGGGCAGCTGGCGCGAGGTGAACACCCAGGCGGGCATCGGGTAGGGCCAGGGCTGGGGATTGTCGGCGTCCCCAAAGTCGTGGTCGTAGATCCACTGGTAGGTGGTCGAACCCATCGCGATCGCCCCCACCCCGGCCAGAAAGTCGTCAAAGGTGTTTGGCTCTAGCTCGCCGAACTGAAACAGCCAGTCGAGGGAGTTGTTGGGGTCGGCAATAAAGCCATCTAAGCTGGTTGCGGTATAGAAAATGGTGGCCATAGCAGACCCTGGTGGACGACGTTTGCCTTGAGGCTATAGCAGGTTCAAGTCGTTCAGGCAGCGGCGGGTAAGCTCTAGGCGGGCGGGGCCGTCGCTGTCCTGGCGCATGTCGGCATTGGTGGCAAACAGGTAGACGTTGTCGCCCTGCTCCAGGTAGCCGACGTACCAGCCAATTTGGGTTTGATCGGCCACACCATAACCAGCCCAGCCGGTCTTGGCGCGCAGCGTATAGTCGGGGGTGCGCTCGACGATCATGATGTCTTTTACCATTGCGATCGCGGCCTCTGAAAACGGCAGGTCGTTGTGATACAGGCGCTGCAAAAACTCTATCTGCTGCTGGGGGGTAATTCGCAGATCGCCCTCCAGCCAAAAGCTGTCGATCGCAGCAGGACTGCCGATGGTTTGGTTGCCGTAGCCCGCCGCGCTGACCCACTGCTGCATGCGATCGTGGCCAATGCGCCGGGCCAGTACCTGGTAAAACCAGACGGTGGAAAGGCTAAACGCCGTTCGCAGGTTTTGATCGCGGTTCCAGGCGGGTATCATGCGCTCAATGCCATCCCAGGTCAAAATAGCCAGATCGCTCTGGACAACACCCGTTTCGAGCGCAATCAACGAGTTGAGAATTTTGAACGTGGAGGCGGGCAGAAAGGGCTGGCGGTTGCGATCGCGGTTGTGCTCGTAGGTCACATTCTGGTTCAGGTCATGGATGATGATCGACCCTTCCACCCCCAGTTCTTGAAAGTGCCGAGCAAAGCCTTCCTCCACAGCGGCTGCCCTAGGGGCCGACTGCTGGGCGACCATGGGTGCGATCGCTCTACTTCCCGGTGTAGCCAGAGCAGCTGTAGCGGCGAGAACGACCACACTGCTGGTAACTAACCCCTGAAACCATCGATAAGCACGATTCATACGTTTTTACTGGGTGTTTAGCAAGAGGGTCAGCAGGGCGGCAGCACCCAGGGCGGCCACCGTTCGCACGTGGTTCCAGACTGTCCATAGGGTGAGGTACCTGACCCAGAGGGTTGCGCCCTCGGTGCTGTTTGGTTATACCACAGCCAGGGCTTGATTGAGCGGCACGTTAACGGCGGTCGTCACCAAAATGGTGCCTACCAGGTAGAGCAGGCTGCCAATGAGCAGGTAACCGGCACCGGGCTGATGGCCTTTGGCCAAGACAGAGAAAATCAATGCCAAACAACCCAGGGCGGTGCCAAACAGCGCTCCCATGAGCCAGGGGTTGATCACGGTTAGGTTAATCGACTGCCTGGCCGCGATCGCCGGTCTCAGCCCCTTTCACTTCAGCCATCAGTTCAAGCAGGCGATGGGCATGGCCCCCTACCAGTACGTGCTGCACCAGCGCATCGAGCGAGCCAAGCAGTTGTTGAAACAAACCAACCACTCTATTGTGGAAATCGCCCTGCTGTGTGGGTTCAACAGCCATAGCCACCTGAGCAAGCAGTTTCGCCAGCTCACCGGCACCACCCCCAGCGCCTACCGAAGAGCCCTCTAGTTGTGAACAAATTCGTGCTCTACAGCAAGCCCGGCTGCCACCTGTGCGAAGGGCTAGAAGAAAAACTTGCCGCCGCCCGCCATCTGCCCTTTGAGCTGGAGATCCGCGACATCACCACCCGCGACGACTGGTTTCAGCGCTACCAGTACGAGATTCCGGTGCTGTGCCAGGTGGTCCAGGGGGAATCGGGCCAGCAGGAACTTCCCCTGCCGCGCCTGTCGCCCAGGGCATCCCAGGCCAGGGTGGAGCAATTGATACAGACTTATTTGGGTCAGAGTAAGGCAGAATAGGTCAACTTCAGTGATGTGAGGAGTTGCTGACATGAAGCTGCGCCAACTGCTTGGGGACCTGCCCGCTGGGCTGATCGACGCCGGGTTCTCGCTGCCGGAGGGGGTGGGCGACCCTGACATCAAAGGCATCTGCACCAATTCCCACGCCTGCCAGCCGGGGGATGTGTTTTTGGGGATGCCCGGTACCCGCGTCGATGGCGGCGAGTTTTGGCCCAGTGCCGTGGAGGCAGGGGCGGCGGCGGCGCTAGTTTCCACCCAGGCGCTGGCGAACCGCCCAGAAATGGGCCATGCCTGGGTGGTGCCCATGACCGATATGGCGGTGGCCTGCGCGGAGGTAGCCGCCCGGTTCTACCACTACCCCGCCCGGCAGATGGGCCTGGTGGGGGTAACCGGCACCAACGGCAAAACCACTACGACCCATCTGGTAGAGCACCTGCTGAATGCGGCCCAACAGCCCACGGCCCTGCTGGGAACGCTCTACAGCCGCTGGCCGGGGCATCAGCAGACCGCCCTCTACACCACCCCCTTTGCCGTCGAACTCCAGGCGGAACTGGCTAAAGCACGGGATGCTGGCTGTCGCTACGCGGTGCTGGAGGTCAGCTCCCACGCCCTAGCCCAGAAGCGGGTCTGGGGTTGCCCCTTCGAGGTGGCGGTGTTCACCAACCTGACCCAGGACCACCTCGACTACCACCGCGACATGGAGGACTACTTCCAGGCCAAGGCGCTGCTGTTTAACGAAGCCTATTTGGCTGGCCGAGCAGTGGTGAATATCGACACGCCCTACGGCGATCGCCTCGTCGCCCAGCTGCCCACCGATCGCGTCTGGACCTACAGCACCCAAAATCCCAACGCTGACCTCTACACGGGTGACCTCACCTACCAGGCCAACGGCGTAACGGGAACATTGAAGACGCCGATGGGCACGGTGCCCTTTAGCTCACCGCTGGTGGGGCAGTTCAACCTGGAGAATGTGCTGGCGGCGGTGGGGGCGGCTCTACACCTGGGCGTTGCCCTGGACACCATTGCAGCAGCCCTGCCGGACTTTGGCGGCGTGCCAGGGCGGATGGAGCAGGTGAAGGTCTCCGACGCCCAGGACATCAGCGTGATTGTGGACTACGCCCACACCCCCGACAGCCTGAAAAGTTCCCTGACCGCCGCGCGGCCCTTTGTGCCGGGGCGGCTAATCTGCGTGTTTGGCTGCGGCGGCGATCGCGATCGCACCAAGCGCCCCCAGATGGGCCGCATTGCCTACGACCTGGCCGACGCCGTGGTGGTCACCTCCGACAACCCCCGCACCGAAGACCCCGAGCAGATCCTGCGGGATGTGGTGGCGGGGATTCCGGCCCAGCTGGGGGAGGATCAGGTGGTGGGCGATCGCGCCACTGCCATTGCCGCCGCCATTGCCATGGCCCAGCCGGGGGACGGCATTCTAATTGCGGGCAAAGGCCACGAAGACTACCAAATTCTGGGCACCGAAAAGATTCACTTTGACGACCGTGAGCAGGCCCGCCATTTCCTCGAAAAACGGTATAGTGCCTAACTTTTCTGTCGGCAAATGACGGCGTTTTGTGAAAACACGCAACATTCTCGCCGTCATTTTGAGCGGTTAAAGATACTCTAAAAGGTGCTAGCGCTGATCTATGCTTTGGTCAGTTCTAGTCTGGCCCAGGCCCGTTGGAGCACCATGCAGTCTTACCAAGAGCAAGAGGTGTCGCTACACCGGCTGCTTCAGCTGAGTGCGGCAACCCCAGACTACGTACAGGTAAAACCCAAGGGGTTTCGCACAATTCTGCAATCGACCGTAGAATTTCTCGAAGCCCAGAATATTCAGGCAAATTTACTGGTCAAACTGCCTGCTGGCGAGTCCTGGAGTGAAGATGTGCTGCGCTACAGCCAGGGGCTGCCGACACCGTATCAGGTGTACTGGTTCCTGCGCCCAGACACCAATCCCCTGTCGGTACCCCTGGGCGAGACAAACGTAATTGTCCCCCTCAGCCCTGGGCGGACCTGGCGCGGCGATTACTTTGTTGTGGTGCAGTCCGAGACCTTTGCGGCTATGGTGGTGGCCCATCGGCTGCAGCCCGCGTCTGCCAAAGCCCAGGGCACCGACCCTCGCCTGTCCTATACCGTTCAGGCGGACGCCGATACCGATGAGGAGGACGAAACCTCCCCGCCAGACGAAGCGATGGCGACCCGGCCATCGTACCTGTCGGTGTGCTGCTCGATTAACCCCGATCTGGTCGCCACTGTTGTCAACGCCATTTGCCATCAGGTCGGTCAAACCATGGCCGCCAGCGCCAACCCGGATTTGGACTGGTTGACGCAGCAGGGGTCAGAAATGCCAGCAGGGCAGACCCTCACCCCGACCTACCTGACTCTGGTCGATCGCTGGCTGAACTGGCAGCTCAAGCGTCAGGAGCATCTGCGCCAGTCGGCCTCGACCTATCGCCGTCAGGCCCTGGGCATGTCCAGCCTGTCCAGCCAAAACGAGGTGCTGCTCAACACGCTGCGCCTCAAGGATGACTTTCTCAACACCGTGGGTCAGGAGTTGCGCACGCCCCTGACCACCATCAAAACCGCCCTCACCCTGCTCGACTCGCCGCACCTGAAAGCCCCCCAGCGCCAGCGGTACATGGAGATGATCAGCCACGAGTGCGATCGCCAGAGTGCGCTGATCAGCGGTGTGCTCAACCTGCTGCAAATGGAAACCAGCGTGGGACAAACCCAGCTCGACCCGCTTTCCCTGGCAGAAACTGTGCCGCCCGTGGTCAGCACCTACCAGCCCCTGGCGGCCGAAAAGGGCATCCTGCTGGCCTACACCATTCCCACGCAGGTTCGGGCGGTTCAGTTTCCCGACAGCTGGCTGCGGCAGATCGTAATTCACCTGCTCAACAATAGCCTCAAGTACACCCCCAGCGGTGGTCGGGTGTGGGTAACAGCCCGCAGCACCTCAAAATTCGCCGAGCTGGAGGTGCGCGACACGGGTATCGGCATTTCGGCCAGCGATCTCCCCCACATCTTTGAGCACTTTTACCGGGGTCGCAACCTGCCCCCCAATGAAACCGAGGGGGCCGGGCTGGGGCTGTCGATTGTGCAGCAGCTGCTGCTTTCCTGCGGGGGAACGGTGGTGGCCCGCAGCCAGCCCGAGGAGGGAACGGCGATCGTGGTGCGGCTGCCGATCTATCCCAGCCGCCCCGACCGCTAGCCTGACAGGCCTTTTATCAACAGGCCTTTTGTCAATAGATGCCGTCGATAGGCGCGATCGCCGCCGCCAATAGCGGCTCATTGCCAAGACCGCTAGAATGCGTCTATCCATTGACTATGGGCCTGCACCGAAGTCACCGCCTTGACCCTACCTCGCTCTGCCACCTCAAGCCAGCCCAGCGACGCCAGCCTAGGCTCCCTCTACGCCCTCCTGGCCTACGGCAGCTGGGGGCTATTGCCCATCTACTGGAAGTTTTTTGGCGCCACCCCCGCCGTCGAAGTGCTCTGCCACCGCATGATCTGGTCCGCCGTGTTCTTGGGGGGCATTCTGCTGGTGCAGCGGCGATGGGGCGATCTGCGAGTACTGCTGAAGTCCCCCCGCCAAGTGCTGGTGCTGCTGACCACCGCCAGCCTGCTGAGCTTCAACTGGGGACTGTACATCTATGGGGTGAATAGCGATCGCGTGGTCGAAGCCAGCCTGGGCTACTACATCAATCCCCTGGTGACGGTGCTGCTGGGGTTTGTATTTCTCAAAGAGCGCCTGCTCCGGGGGCAGCTGGTGGCTGTAGCCCTGGCGGTGGTGGGGGTGGGCTACTTTGTCTGGCAGCTGGGTACCGTGCCCTGGATTGCCCTGGCCCTGGCCGTCTCTTTTGCCTTTTATGGGCTGTTGCGCAAGGTGGTGGCGGTGCCTCCCCTGGCGGGGCTGGCCATGGAAACGCTGCTAATCACCCCGATGGCGCTGGTGTTTATCGGCAGGCTGACCGCCACCGGGCAGGGCCACTTTGGCAGCAGTGGGGTGACGATGCTGCTGTTTATCGGGGCCGGGGTGGTCACCTCCATGCCCCTGCTGTGGTTCAACAAGGCGGCCAAACAGCTCAAACTTGCCACCCTGGGATTTTTTCAATACCTGGCTCCCTCCCTGTCGCTGCTGCTGGGGGTGTTTGTGTACGGCGAACCGTTTACCTGGATCCACGTCGTCACCTTTGGCTGTATCTGGGCGGCGCTGCTGCTGTACTCCGCGACAGCGCTGAGGGTGAGGGGAAGTGTGGGTGGGTAGCTAGCGCCAGTTTTCGCGGCGCTGGAGCGGGTTCATCAATTCGTTTAGGCCTTCCCCGACCAGGGACAGCCCCGTCACCATCAGCGTCAGAGCCAGGCCCGGAAACAGCGCGGTCCACCAGATACCCGTGGGCAACGCGTCGAGGGCCTGGCGAATGTCGGCCCCCCACTCGGGTACCTGCTCGGGCAGGCCCAGCCCCAAAAAGCCCAGCCCCCCCAGCACCAGAATGGCGTCGGCGGCGTTGAGGGTAAACAGTACCGGCACGCTTTGAATGACGTTGAGAAACAGGTAGCGGGTCAGCACCGTCCAGGGGTCGGCCCCCATGGCCTGGGCCGCTTCGACAAACAGCTCGGTCTTGACGCTGACGGTGTGGTTGCGCACCACCCGGTAGTACTGAGGAATGTAGGCAATGCTGAGGGCGATCGCCGCATTCACCACCCCCCGCCCCACCACAAAGGCCAGGGTGACCGACAGCAGCAGCCCCGGCAGGGTGTAGATCGTGTCCATAAAAAACAGCAGGGCGCGATCGAGCCAGCCGCCCAGGTAGCCGCTGACCATGCCCAGGGGCACCCCGATCGCCACGCTGAGCAGAGTGGCCAGCAGCACCACCTGCCAGGCGGCGCGGGTGCCAAACAGGGTGCGGGAAAACACATCGTAGCCTTGGCGGGTGGTACCAAACCAGTGGTCGCCGCCGGGGGGCTGGTGAATTGGGTTTTGCAGGGCCGTGGTGGGGTTGAGCAGCCAGCCCCAGCTCTGCAGCAGCGGCGTCAGCAGGGCAATCAGCACAAACGCCAGGGTAATGGCCAGCCCTACCCACATCAGCACCACCGACACGCTGGCGGCAGATCGGGTTGCAGATTGACGGCGAAAGGCGCGCAGCAGGGGCGATCGCGGCGTGGTAGCCATAGCGGCACCGTGAATAGACAGGCTCCTATTATGCCAGAGTTAGGCCAGCGCCCAGGGAAAGCCTGAGCGGCCCAGAGTCGAGTGCTTCAGCCCTACTGGGTTTCCAATCAATTGGGTGCAGGGGTTGAGGTGTACGGTTCAAAGTCGGTCGTGAACCCGAGACCCTGCACCTAAAACCCTCTAAGCTGTCTCTTGCGCTTGGCAGACTCCTGGGATCCCTTGACCTTGGCATAATGGTAGTCAAACCACCGCACTGCCCAGGCCAGGTTCACCCCCCACCCGATCAGCCGTAGCAGCGGCCCAACCGCAACTGGAGACGCCATGACTGTTACCGACAGCGCCCTTACACTACCCACCCCCGAAGCGCTAGCCGCTGTGGCGGCGGGGGCGAGGCTGGAGGGTCAGCAGATCACTGCGGCGCTGCTACGGGCCGAGCGACAGGCCAAACAGCAGCGGCAGTCGCTTTCGCTCGGGGCGCTGCTGGGCACCTGGCGGCTGCGGTTTACCGCTCCCAACAAGCCCACCTACAGAGCCGGAGAGTCTACCAGCAAAGGGTTTTATATGCCAGGGCTGGCCGTCGCCACCATCGCGTTTAGCCAGGACTCCGACCAGCAGCTGAGCATTCAAAACCAGCTTCAAGTTGGCCCGGTGCGGCTGCGATTTACCGGGCCCGCCAAATTTTTGGCCAAGAAAAACCTGCTGGCCTTTGACTTTGTGCGGCTTCAGCTCATGGTCGGCCGTCTGAATTTGCTCAACCTCCCCCTGCGCAGCAAAGCTGCCAAAGCAGGGGATTTCGCCGCTACTTCCGTCGCTAAGCTGCCGTTTTTCTCGTTCTTTGCCGCAGAAGAGGGATACCTTGCCGCCCGGGGCCGCAGCGGTGGTCTGGCCCTGTGGGCGAAGCAGCCCTAACCCCTACCCGATGTACCAATATAGCGATCGCTATGACTGAACAGCGGTCACTTCCGCCGAGGCAGAAATGACCGCTGCTAATGGACGGTTTCGCCCGTTGTTCAGCCTAGGCAAGCGTTTCAGGACAGTAGCCCAGACCCATCACAAACTGACGGCGAAAGGCTTCGATCTCTTCGCGATCGGGCTTGCCGTGGGAGACGATCGCCACCTGGTAGCGTCGCATCACATCGATGGGGGATTGTCCGGTTTCCAGTCCCCAGAGGGCCATCCGCACTCGAATGCCGGGGTCATAGGCGATACCCAGCTCGTTCATGTAGGCGCGAAAATCCTCAGCATCCGGGACGCCGATATTGTCATCCATTTTGACCCGAATGACCCATCCATCGATCTGATGAATCACCGTCATAAACTCCAGGGGCAATCTCGGGGTGCCCAGCAGATGTTCGACCACACGGAGGGTCAAACTGGCATTGGCAAGATAGTAGGTGTATTCCATCGTGGACCTTCAGACAGGTGCTACAGTTCTTATTGTCTTGGACTGGCCCTGGAACGGTTAGGGTTAAGTCCCCCTAACCCACATGGGTGTTTCCCCCCAACCTGGCTCGGCCATGCGCGATCGCGAAATACTGGCGTCTGAGACGTCTGCAAAGCACCATCCCGACTCCCCTGAATATTCCCTGGCGGCGTATCAATATACCCTGCCGCCCGAAAAGATCGCCCAGACCCCCGTTACCCCCCGCGACGCCTCCCGGCTGCTGGTGGTAGACGGTCCCACCACCCACCGCCACCACCACTTTCGCGACTTACCCACCCTGCTGCAGCCGGGCGATCTGCTCGTGCTCAATGACACCCGAGTCATCCCGGCTCGACTGCTGGGGTACAAGCCGAGCGGGGCCCAGGTCGAAGTATTTTTGCTTGAAGACCAGGGGGAGAACCGGTGGCTGGCCCTGGTGCGCCCCGGTCGCCGCCTCAAGCCGGGGGCTACGGTCCATTTTGGCCCCAACCCCGACCAGCCCGACCTGATCGCCCAGGTGCTGGATACCGACCCTGACACCAGCGGTCGCCTGCTGAGGTTTGAGCCCCAGGGCGAAGAATCTCTCTTTGCGCTGTTTGAGCGCCTGGGGGAAGTCCCCCTACCGCCCTACATCACCGATACGGCGGCGGCGCCCGAGCAGTACCAGACCGTCTATGCCGAGGCCCCGGGGGCGGTGGCGGCGCCCACGGCGGGGCTGCACTTTACGCCGGAGCTGTTTGAGCGGCTGGAAGAGAGGGGAGTGGGGCGATCGCGCATTACCCTCCACGTGGGCGTCGGTACCTTTCGCCCGGTGGAGACTGAGAACATTCGCGACCACAAAATGCACGGCGAATGGATTGATGTCTCGACTGAAACCGTCGCGCAGATTCAGGCGACCAAAGCCCGAGGCGGGCGGGTGATTGCCGTGGGCACGACGGTGGTGCGGGCCCTGGAGGGCGCTGCCCAGGGGGGCGAACTACAGCCCTACCAGGGCAAGGTCAACCTGTTTATCTACCCCGGCTACTGCTACCGGGCGATCGACGGGCTGATTACCAACTTTCACCTGCCGGGCTCCAGCCTGCTGATGCTGGTCAGCGCCCTAATCGGCCGAGAGCGCCTGCTGGACCTCTACGAGACTGCCATTGAGCAGGACTATCGCTTCTATTCCTTTGGTGACGCGATGCTGATTTTGCCTGAGGCAGTGCAGGGTGAACCCGGCAAAGCGTAGGGTCTGGCAACTCGGTTTGGCGGGTAGATTGACCGGACTGGGGCTGGGGTTAAAACTGCGCTAGTTGTTTCGAGGCCAGGGCTGGAAACCAGATGTCTTTTGCTCGTCACAGTTTATCGACTGCCTCGGTGCCCCTGTCGTACGCGCAATGGGGTGACGGCGAACCCGTCATGCTGCTCCATGGCCTGGCTGACCATGGCCTGGTGTGGGAGAGCTTGGCGGCAACCCTCAGCGATTCCGGCACGGAACCCGTCGCCAAGCGCTATCGCTGCCTCGCCCCTGACCTGCGGGGTCACGGTGACAGCGGTAAGCCCAACGATGCCGATGCCTACAATGCACTCGCCTTGGTTGACGATCTAGAGGCTCTGGCGATCGCCTGCAGCACTGACTCAATGACGGTCATCGCCCATTCCTGGGCCGCCAAACTAGCCTTGCTGTGGGCCAAACAGCAGCCTCAGCGCATTCATCGGTTGATTCTGGTCGATCCATTTTTTGTGAATCAGCTGCCGGGGTGGTTTCGGCCCACGTTCCCCTTGCTCTATCGCACCCTGCCCTTTTTGAAGGTGATGGGACCGTTTGAGAGCTACGCAGCGGCAGAATCCGTAGCCCGCACCCTGAAGCAGTACCGGGGCTGGAGCCCGCTGCAAGCGGCAGCGTTTAAAGCCGGTATGGAGCAAAAAGCTGACGGCACCTGGGGCAGTAAGTTTGCGATCGCAGCCCGCAACGGGGTGTTCAACGACATTCTGCAACAGGCAGGGCTGACAACGGAGCTGACGGTACCGACCCTGCTACTGCTGCCCGAGGCCGGACTCAACCGCACGGCCTGGCAGCTCAAACCCTACCGCACCTACCTGCCCCATCTGCAAGTGCAGACCATACCCGGCAATCACTGGCCCCACCTGGTAGAACCAGAGGCGTTTAATCAAAGCGTGGCTGGCTACCTGGGACGATGATCGGGAAAGGGGGCATTAGGTATAGGGTGCAAGGCCTAAGGTGCAAGGTTTTGGCAGCGGACCCATCCCTGAACCCTACACCTTGAACCTGGAACCTGGAACCTTCATCCCAACCCATCACAAATCAATCGTGAATCGAGCCATCGGGCATGATCGCCCCGGTGAGGATAGTGCCGGTGAGCTTGACCATAGTGCGGCCCCCCACGGCCACCTTTGCGCCGCTGAGGTCGGCTCCGCTGAGGTCGGCTCCGCTGAAGTCTGCGCCGATCAGGTCAGCCTCGCGCAGGTTGGCGTGGCTGAGGTCGGCCTGGAGCAGATTGGCGCGAAACAGTTTGGCCTTGCTGAGGTTGGCCCGGTTGAGGTTAACCTTGTGCAGAAAGGCATCGCTGAGGTCGGCCCCGCTCAGGTTAGCCTCGCTCAGGTTGCGGCCGGCAAAGTCTTTTTCGCGCAGGTTGGCCCCGCTCATGTCGGTGCCGCTGAGGTCAGGGCTCTGGCGCGATCGGTGGGTGCTGGTCGCGCCGTTGCGGGTGTGGGCGTTGTAACTGTTGTAGGAGTCGTTGGGCTTGCTGCCGGATGTGCCCTTGGCAGTCGTGCTGCCCCCAGCCGCTGAACTGCCGTTGGCGCTGGCCTGGCTTTGGCCGCTGGAGCTGCCGTTGGCACTGGAGCCTTTATCGCCGCCTACGCCTGCCGCTGCATCGCGTCGCTGCCGATAGGTCTGGGATGCACCAGAACTGGAAGCAGCCGATCCACTGGTGCCTGTACCGCTGGTGCTGGCGCTGCCGTTACTCTGTCCCGTGCCGCCGTTAGTCTGTCCGCTGCCGTAGTAGCTGCCGCCGTAGGTGCTGCGCTGGTAGCGGTAGTAGCGATTGTGGGAGGCCGATCGCGGCTCGTCGTCGGGATCCTCACTGGCGCTTTGGGAGCGAGGGCTGCCGTAGCCTTTGCTGGTGTAGCCACTGCCGTAGGCCGAGCGATAGTCGCTGGTGCCGTAGCTGGCGGTAGAGGCCCGATAGCCGCTGCTGGCGGTACCGTAGCGGCTGGCCGAGCTGGTGCTACTGCGGCCACTGCGACTGTGCGATCGCAGCAAGTCCCGCGCCTGGTTGAGCGCCTTAATTTTGTCCTGGGCCTTTTGGTACAGTCGCTCGTTGTCCTGGGGAATGCGGTCGGGGTGCCAGACAAACACTAGATCCTTGTAGGCCTGGTTGATATCCTCCAGGGATGCACCAGGCTCTAGCTCCAGAATTCGATAGGCGTTGTCCAGCTCACGCATGTAGAGGCTATCTCGCGTAGGGTGCTGAGGCCGGTGCTCAACTCATAACATTTTAGGCGGCTTCCCCCCGTAGCGTAAGGCCTGGGCGGTTATCTACCGTTTTGCTTAACGCCGTTAGGGACAAATTACGGCCAAATCCCTTGATTCTTCAAGAGAATAGAGGGGATCAGCGCGGCTTAATATACATACATTAAGTTCAGTGGGCCTGCTCGCAATTCCTGCGGGCCGCTGGTTAGCAGAAAGGAGATGGCTATGCGCGTACTGGTTATGGGTGGCACCCGGTTTATTGGGGTCTATCTTACCAAGCTGTTGATTGAGCAGGGTCACGAGGTCGTGCTGTTTAACCGGGGCAACCGGCCTGCCCCGGTCGCTGGGGTGCCAACCATTGTGGGCGATCGCACCGATGCCGACAATCTCAAAACCCAGCTCGCAGGCGAACGCTTCGACGCCATCTTTGACAACAACGGGCGCGAGCTGAGCGATACCCAGCCCTTGATTGAAATCTTCGGCGGCCAGCTCCAGCACTTTGTCTACGTCAGCTCCGCCGGGGTGTACCTCAAGTCTGACCAGATGCCCCACATCGAAGGGGATGCGGTGGATCCCAAGAGCCGCCACAAGGGCAAGTTTGAAACCGAGGCCTACCTGCAAGAGCAAGGGGTGCCGTTTACCTCGGTGCGCCCGGTCTACATCTACGGCCCGCAGAACTACAACCCGCTGGAGCAGTGGTTCTTTGACCGGGTGGTGCGCGATCGCCCCGTGCCCATTCCCGGCAACGGCATGCACCTTACCCAGCTCGGCCACGTGCAGGATCTGGCGGCGGCGATGGCGGCGGTGCTGGGCAACGAAACCGCGATCGGCCAGATCTACAATATTTCCGGCGAAAAGGCGGTCACCTTCGACGGGCTGGCCCGGGCCTGCGCCACTGCGGCTGGGAGAGATCCCGATGCACTCAAAATTGTCCACTACGACCCCAAAGCCTTTGACTTTGGCAAGGCCAAGGCGTTTCCGATGCGGGTGCAGCACTTCTTCACGGCAACAGACAAAGCTCAGGCGGAACTGGGCTGGGCACCCACCTACGACCTGGTCACCGGGCTCAAGGATTCGTTCCAGAACGACTACCTGGCCTCTGGCCATGACAAGGCCGAGGTTGATTTCGCCTTGGACGACAAAATTCTGGCCGCCTAAACAGTCTTGGTGTAGCTTGGCGTAGGGTGGGTATAGCCCACCATCAACCCTGCGGTTAGCAGATAAATTCTTAGTAATCCGCGGCGTAAGTTGGCCAACCATTCCTGACACCTGGCACCCAGCACCCAACACCCACAGCAAGGGTTGTTATAGTTCTGCCCGCCAATAATAGGCCACAGCCAACCGACTACAGATCTATAGATCTATGGAACTGTGGCCAGGGTTAACGGTGGGCACTGCCCACCCTACGCCTGGGTGATAATGGAAGGGTAGCTCCTGCTGTGCTATGACCACCAGCAATGATCGCCTCGATCGCATTGAAGCGCTAGTCGAAAAAAGTGCCGCAGCCATTGATAAAAATGCCTTAGCAATCGACAAGCTGACGGATGATATTGGGCGATTTAACGATCGCCTGGATACCTATGAAAAGGGCATGCGCTGGGTGGTACAGCTCGCCTTTGCGCTCCTGATCTCGGCCACAGTGGCCCTGATTATCAATGCGGCGGCATTTTTGGTGAAGCTGCTGTTGCCGAGCTGAGCGAGGTTGTGGCGATCGCCCCCCACTGGCTCAGCTTGCGATGGGCAAAAGTCTCTCCACAGATAGAATCTCTAACCCCTGGTTAAGACAATTGAGAACGCTTCTGTTTACGATGGAACCTGGCTCCCATCGACTCGTTGGCTAAACCCCATGGCTGCACGCCCCGATATTCTCTTTCTTGTGCTCGACACTCAGCGTGCCGATCGCCTCTCCTGCTACGGCTACGACAAGCCGACCTCGCCAAATTTGGACGCGATCGCAGCCGATTCCACCCGCTTCGCCCAGGCGGTCTCAGCAGCCCAGTGGACGGTGCCCTCCCACGCTTCCATGTTCACCGGGCTCTACCCCTCCGAACACACTATGGTGCAGTCCTATTCTGTGCTGCCCAAGGATTTGCCGACCCTGGCCGAGCGCCTGGAGGCCAGCGGCTATTACACTGCCGGGTTCTGCAACAACCCCCTGGTCGGCGTCATCAACAACGGGTTGCGGCGCGGCTTCACCAGCTTTCTCAACTACAGCGGGCTCTTGACTTCTCGACCGAACCAGGCGGGCAGCCATCCTGGCCTGATCAGCCGCTACCGCCAGTGGTTCAAGGGCAAGATCGCAACGTTCCTCAACCGAGTGCAAGATGCGTTTGCGCGATCGGATGCGCTCTTGGCGCTCAGTTTTACGCCGCTGATGGTGCCCCTGTGGCAGACGGCGCTGAGCTTTAAGGGCAACACACAAAAGTCGCTAGAAGACACCGCCAACCTGCTGATCAAACGGACTGGGGTACAGGCTGAGCAGCCCGTCTTTGCCTTTGTGAACCTGATGGGCACCCACATGCCCTACCACCCGCCTCGCCGCTACATCGAGCAATTTGCCCCCCACGTGCTGGCCGATCGCAAGGCCCAGACCTTTCTGCAACGGTTCAACGGCGATGTCTATGGCTGGCTGGCCCCGCTGACGGGCGCGCTGGACGATCACCAAAAGCAAACCCTCGACGGCATGTACGACGCTGAGGTGGCCTACCAGGATGCGCTGCTGGGGCAGTTCTTCGATCGCCTGAAAGTCTCCGGTCAGCTCGACAACACCCTGGTGATCATTTGCGCCGACCACGGCGAGCACCTGGGCGAAAAGCAGTACATGGGCCACAGCCTCTCAATCTACAATGAACTGGTGCGGGTGCCGCTGATCATCCGCGACCCGCAAAATCGGCTAGAGCAGGGTTCAGTGGTGGATGCCGTCGTTTCCACCCGTCGCCTGTTTCACACGGTGCTGGCCGCCGCAGGCATCGCCAACGAGAGGGAGCTGGCCCTAGATCTGGCCCACAGCCAGGATGCGCCCCAGCGGGACTACGTCTTTGCCGAGGCCATTCCGCCGCAGAATGTGGTCAACCTGATGCAGAAGCGCCAGCCGGAGCTGGTGAAGGAAATGGGGTGCGATCGCGTCCGTCGCGCCGTCTGGATGGGCCAGCACAAGCTGATCGAAACCGAAGGCTCAGTCGCCGAACTCTACGACGTCCTCGAAGACCCCACCGAGGCCCTCGACCTCAGCGCCATCCTGCCCGAAAATGTGGAGGTGCTGCAAGACTGCCTGCAAGCCTTCGCCGATCGCTCAGACCAATCCCTGGCCCAGGCCGCCGCCACCCGCGCCACCGACTACGACGACCCCGAAGTTCGTCGCCGCCTGGAAGACCTGGGCTATTTGGAAGATTAATTTGTGATGAGCCCAGAGATAAGCTTTGAGGGTCGTATCGTTAATCGCCAACGGATTATCGCTAACGGATGCGGACTTTGTATGGCCATCGCCAGAACGGTTAGGACATGACCCATGCCCCTGAAGCGATGGCGTATAGCCATCGCGCCACCCCAGTTTTTACCTTTAGAAGAGGCCAATGTCCTAAGCGCAATGGCCATCGCTATATTTATGGGGGAATATGAGTTGTAGCCCTATTCAGCAGCTAAAGCGCATTCTCGAGGACATTCGCCATGGGTTTAAAGCAGAAGCCATCGAAGCTTAGCGAACTGTATGACCAAGATTATGTGCTCTGGCTAGAGATGACCTATCAACGGCTGGCAGAACAACGGTTTACAGAACTCGATTTGCCTAACCTATTGGAAGAACTGGGCGACATGGGGCGCAGTGAAAAGCGAGCTTTGATCAGCAATCTAATTGTGGTGCTGATGCATCTTTTGAAATACGCTTATCAGCCTCAAAAACGCTCCAATAGCTGGCGATTTACCCTCAAAGAACACCGTCGTCGGCTTCAGGAAGCACTTAAGAGCAGTCCCAGTCTCAGAGCATATTTGACGCAAAATTTTGCCGAATGCTACGCCGAGGCCAGGGATCTAGCGGCTACCGAAACGGGGCTAGATCTAGAGGTTTTTCCTGAGACCAGCCCGTTTACACCCGAAGAAACCCTAGACCGAGAGTTTTTGCCGCAATAGACCTCTCCTGTCATCCACCCGCATACCCCCATCCACTCCATGTATCCTCCCGTCTCCCCCATCATCTTTGAGCTTGGCCCGTTTGCCCTGCGCTGGTACGGGCTGCTGATGCTGGCGGCGATTCTCACAGCGGCGACGGTGGCCGGACGCTACGTGGCCCGTCAGGGCGAAGACCCCGACAACCTCTGGGACATGCTGTTCTGGATATTGATTCCGGGGTTCATTGGGGCGCGGCTGTACTACGTGTTTATTCAGTCGCCGCGTGGGCCAGAAGGGCTGGGCTATTACCTCGAAAATCCGGGCCAGATTTTGCAGATCTGGGGCGGCGGCATTCACATTTTTGGTGGCTTTATCTTTGGGGCGATCGCCCTCTTCCTCTTTGCTCGCCTTCGCAAGCTCAACCCGCTGCCCTACCTCGACGGCATTGCTCTGGGGCTACCCCTGGCTCAGGCCATTGGCCGCTGGGGCAACTTCATCAACCAGGAACTCTACGGCCCGCCCACGACCCTGCCCTGGGGCCTGCGCATCGATGCCCAGCACCGCATCGCCCCCTACAACGACCTGGCCCAGTACCCTGACTCCACCCGGTTCCACCCGCTGTTTCTCTACGAGTCGCTGTGGAATTTTCTGGGCTTTGCGGTACTGTTCTGGGTGTCGCGCCGGTTTGAGCGACAGCTTAAACCGGGGGATTTGGCGCTGGGCTATTTGATCTGGTATCCACTGGGGCGATTCTTCATTGAGTTTCTGCGCACGGACTCGTGGTTTTTCCCCGGTACGCCGTTTAATGCGGTGCATATTTTGTCGGCGGGGGCGATCGCGATCGCCGCTTTCACCCTCTACCGCCGCCACCGCCGCGCCGTCACCTAAAGCTGCGCTTCCAGCTCCTCCAGGGCGTGGGATGTCCCCACCTGCCACGATCGCATCCCTACGTATCGGCTTAAGGTTGGCGTTTCATCACTCCGGTTTCCCAGACCGTTCTCGGATCGCTACAATGGGAAAATTGAGTATTTGTCGAGTTCAAAGGGTTTAAGTTCCCAGGGTCGCGAGTACTTGTGAACCCTGATCTCTACCCTTTCGCAAAAGAATTAGCCATGCCACTGCCTGTTGTTGCGGTTATCGGACGCCCCAATGTGGGCAAATCTACCCTGGTGAACCGACTGGCCGGGGCAAAGGATGCCATCGTCTACGACGAGCCGGGGGTAACGCGCGATCGCACCTACCAGCCCGCCTTCTGGCGCGATCGCGACTACCTGGTGGTCGATACCGGCGGCCTGGTATTTGACGACGACACCGAATTTTTGCCCTATATCCGCGAGCAGGCCCAGCTTGCCCTGGCGGAGGCCAGCGCGGCGGTGTTTGTAGTGGATGGTCAGGTTGGCCCCACCGAGTCTGACCGGGAGATTGCCACCTGGCTCAGGCAGCAGTCCGTCCCCGTGCTGCTGGCAGTGAACAAGTGTGAATCCCTCGATCACGGCCTGGTGCAGGCGGCTCAGTTTTGGGAGTTGGGCCTGGGCGAACCCTACGCCGTCTCGGGCATCCACGGCACTGGCACTGGCGATCTGCTCGATGCCCTGGTGGAGTTTCTGCCTGAAACTGTCGAGGAGGCCGAAGCCGAAGAGATCAAGGTCGCCATTGTCGGGCGGCCCAACGTGGGCAAGTCGAGCCTGCTGAATGCCTTTGTGGGCGAGGCCCGCGCCATTGTCAGCCCGATCTCGGGCACGACCCGCGATGCGATCGACATGCAGGTGCAGCACGGCGAGAAGATCTACCGCCTGATCGACACCGCCGGCATTCGCAAGAAAAAGAGCGTCGAGTACGGCCCCGAATTTTTTGGCATCAACCGCGCCTTTAAGGCCATTCGCCGCGCCGACGTGGTGCTGCTGGTGATCGACGCCCTTGACGGCGTCACCGAGCAGGACCAGAAGCTGGCGGGCCGCATCGAAGAGGACGGTCGCGCCTGCGTGATTGTGGTCAACAAGTGGGATGCCGTCGAAAAAGACAGCCACACCATCTACGACTTCGACCACCAGATTGCCGCCCGACTAAACTTTTTGGACTGGGCTAAGCGCATTTTCGTTAGCGCTAAGACAGGTCAGCGGGTGCCCAAAATTCTGGAATTGGTCGATCAGGCGGTGGAGCAGCACCGCCGCCGAGTCAGCACCTCGGTGGTCAACGAAGTGCTGGAAGATGCGGTAAAGTGGCACACGCCCCCCACCACCCGCCAGGGTCGCCAGGGCCGCATCTACTACGGCACCCAGGTCACCGTGCGCCCGCCTTCGTTCACGCTGTTTGTCAATGATCCCCACCTGCTGAAAGACAACTACCGTCGTTACGTAGAGCGCCAGTTCCGCGAAAACCTGGGGTTTGAGGGCACACCAATTCGCATTTTCTGGCGGGGCAAGGCCATGCGCGACCTGGAGCGCAACAACCCCAACCGGGCGACGAAAGTGTAAGGTGATCTTCGACCAATCTATTGATGCAACGGTGGGCGGTGCCCACCCTACGGCCAACTGTCCCAAGTCGATATAGATGGATCTTCTTCGCTCTCTACCCATTGGCCTTTACCTGGAGCAGCCGACCACATGGCTGCACCGGCTCGACCCTAGGGTCAAAATGGCCTGGCTGATGAGCATTTTGGTGTCGCCGATTCTGGCCAATGCCTACTGGCGGTTTGGGCTGGTGGCGCTGCTGGTGCTCCTTACCCTGGTGGGGCGAATTCCGTTTCGGGTGTGGCGGCAGCAGATGGGCTGGCTGGTGGTGCTCAGCGGCATCGTCATGCTGCTTACCTTTGTCATGCCCGATGGGCTTCAGGTCTCACAGACGCCCAGGTTACCGACTCCAGCGGCTATGGAAACCCTGGAGGATCCACCGGAGGTGCTACCGGAACTGCCCCAGCCGACGGGGTACCGCTACGTAGTGGTGGATTGGGGCCCGATTACAGTGACGCGGCGATCGCTCGATCTGGGCATTCGCGTCGGCACGCTGCTGTTTACCCTGATCTACGGCACCAACCTCTACCTGCTCACCACCGCGCCTGAGGAAATTACCGTGGCTCTGGAGGCGCTGATGGCGCCGCTGCGGTGGTTCAAGCTGCCCGTCACCGAAATTGCCCTGACGGTGACCCTCTCGCTCAGGTTTATCCCGCTGGTGCTGGAGGAAGTGCAGAATTTGGTGCGATCGGTGCAGACCCGCGCCATCAACTGGAAGAAGCTGGGCTTCCGCGGCTCGGCCCAGGTGTGGCTGGCGGTGATGGAGCGGCTGCTGGAAAATCTGCTGCTGCGGGCCGAACAGATAGCGGCGGCGATGGAGGTGCGCGGCTTTACCAGCCCCAACGAACACCGGGTGCGCTGGTACCAGCTGGTGCTCCGGTCATGGGACTGGTTTGCCCTGGGGCTGCTGGTGGTGTTCTGGTGGGCACGCTGGGTCTGGGGAGGGGAAATTTGAGCTGGTGGGTGCGATCGCAGCCCCTGGAGCAGCGTACCGGTAGCGATGTCTTTCAATCCCTCTACGGCGAGTTGCTGCGACAGCCGTCGACCACCGCCACGCTGGTCGCCCTACTGGAAAGTCCCTACCCGCTTCCGGCCCTAGCCCAGCCCCACGGTATCCACAGCCGGTTTTCCATTGCGGCCGGCCCCCCTCGGCAGCGAGATGGGCGGTTCCAGAGCTGGACTCCGGCGGTGGGCGACATTCTGCCAACCCTAAGCGAACGGCTGGCGACGGGCGAGCGGTTAGGCCTGGTCGGCGATGAGGCAGAGGCGGCTGAGCGCACCTTGCCTTTTATTGGCGGCTGGCTGGGCTGGTTGGGCTATGACCTGGCCTGGGAAATTGAGCGCCTGCCCACCCTCAAGGCCGACCCTCTGCCCTTTCCGATCGCGCTGTGGTACGAGCCTGCCACCTTTGCCGTGCTTGACCACCAGGCCCAGCGGCTGTGGCTGTTTGGCCCCGACTCAGCAGCTCTCGACGGGATGGAGAAGCAGCTGGCACAGCCCGAAGACAAGGCAGCCTTTGTCCCCGTCCCCGAGGGCGATCGCCGGGCCGTCACCCTGGGCATGACAGCGGCGGAATACCAGCAGGCGGTGCTGCAGGCCAAGCAGCACATCCAGGCCGGGGATGTGTTCCAGGTCAACCTGTCGCTGCGGTTTGCCACCGAGACCACCAACCACAGCTGGTCCCTGTACCGCAGGCTCCAGCGCATCAACCCGTCCCCCTTTGCCTGCTACTGGCGCACCCCCTGGGGCGATGTGATCAGCTGCTCCCCCGAGCGGCTGGTGAAGCTGCACAACGGCACCGCCCAGACCCGCCCCATCGCCGGCACCCGCCCCCGGGGATCCACCCCTGCCCAGGATGCCGAACTGGCCCAAACTCTACTGAGCAACCCCAAAGAGCGGGCCGAGCACATCATGCTGGTCGATCTGGAGCGCAACGACCTGGGTCGGGTCTGCCGGTGGGGCAGCGTGCGGGTGGACGAACTGCTGACGGTGGAATACTACAGTCATGTCATGCACCTGGTCAGTAATGTGGTGGGCGAGTTGCCGATCGCCCCTGGAGCTGGCAGTCCTGGGCATCCCCGACCCAATCGCACCGCTATCGACCTGATCCGCGCCGTCTTTCCCGGCGGCACCATCACCGGCTGCCCCAAGGTGCGCTGCATGGAAATCATCGAAGCCCTAGAGCCAGTGCGGCGCAGCCTGTTCTACGGCTCCTGCGGCTATTTAGATCGGCGTGGCCATCTCGATCTCAATATTTTGATTCGCACCCTGCTGCTGGGGCATAGTGAGGGCCACCCGTCGGCCGCTACCGTATGGGGGCAGGTGGGGGCAGGCATCGTTGCCGATAGCGATCCGGCTAAGGAGTGGCAGGAATCTCTGCAAAAGGCCAGAGCCCAACTACTGGCCCTGGGTTTGGAATAAATCAGCAAAAAGAGGGAAATCCTGGGCGATCGGATTGAAGAATGGATGCATACAGCACACCAGGTTCTAGAATGCATGTGGCGAATTGACCCAACGCAGCCATCGTCCTGACCAAAGGAAGAGTCTCTCCCAAACTTGAATGAGCACAGAAACCTATCTCAATCACCCAAATTTTGGCTTGCTCTTCAGAGTGTGCATGGTAGACGATGGGCAGGAGCTGTATGCCACGCTCTACGCTCAGCGCTTGTTTTTTGTGGTGACTCACTCCCCCACCGAAGGGCTGGTGTTTCAGCCCCTGGGCCGCAGTAACGCCCGCCTCCTGCTAGAAAGCCGTCTGCGTATTTTGCGGCGGGCGGGTCAGCAGGCCGACTACGATCGCCTCCAGCACACCTATAAGCAAACCTTTCAATGACCGCTGCCCCCAGCGCCCTGTCCCCCAACTTTGACGCCATTTACCAGAGCATTCCCCCCGCCGTAACGCTGATTGCGGTGACGAAGTTTTTGCCCGTAGAAGCGATTCGAGCCGCCTACGACAAAGGGGTCCGGCATTTTGGCGAAAGCCGAGTGCAGGAGGCGATCGCCAAGCAGGCCCAGCTGAGCGACCTGAGCGACCTGACCTGGCATCTGATCGGCCACCTGCAAACCAACAAAGCCCGTAAAGCAGTCGAACACTTCGACTGGATCCATTCGGTCGATAGCCTGAAGCTGGCCCAGCGGCTGGACCAGGCCGCCCAGGAGTTGGGCCAAAAGCCCCGCTGCTGCCTTCAGATCAAGCTAGTGCCCGACCCGCCCAAGTACGGCTTTGAAGCCACCGAGCTCGACTCTCTGCTGCCGCAGTTGGACCAGTTAACTCACCTCGACCTCTGCGGGATTATGACAATTCCGCCCCAGGGAGCCAGTCCCGATACCGTGCGGGAGGTGTTTATGGGTGCAAAAACCCTTGCCGACACCATTAATCAGCAAGGCTTTACCCGACTCCAGATTGCGCAGCTCTCGATGGGGATGTCGGGAGATTATCGGGAGGCGATCGCCTATGGGGCCACGATGGTGCGATTGGGTACAGTACTGTTTGGCTCCCGTCCGCTATCGCCCCCAGCCGCGACACCCTACGACTAAGCGATCTTCAGGCCCGATTTCTAACCCAAACTGGGGCGAGGGAAAGCGCGTGGGCCGGGGGTTAAGGCGATCGCCAACCGCCCTCGAACTCCAATTATTCTCTCAACCAGAATTTACGTTTAGCAGCAAAATCAAACCGCGCCCAGAACAATTTTTAACTAATTGTGAATTGGTTATTCTTTTTTTTGATTTCGTGTATACTGTGGTCTCAATATTCCGTTTACAGGATATTAATACGAAAGCCTAAACCTGCGTTAGCTCAGCGAGAAGCGTTTCACTGCGGTGTCGGTTATCCCTGGGTTTTCAGGTCAGGTTTAGGAGGTTAGATCCTCGCTCAGGGGTCCAACCATCCCCCCAGACCCCAGGTAGCCCCACTAATTTTCATAACTGCCGTTGCAAATGGAAATTTGGCGCTATCATGTCCCTCGGATAACCGGAGCAGAACGGCCCTACCGGTCTTTGACCAAGGGGTCACCCACCAAAGTGATAGTCATCGTGGAGTGTAAGTTGTGAGCAACATGTTTTCTAAACTGCGGGACTTCGTTGGCCTCAACGACCCAGCAGACTACGACTACGAGTACGAAGAAATGGATGGTGAGGAATATCAAAACCTCTACCAGGAAGAGAACACCCAGCCCATTGTGCAGCCCCAGCCGGAAGAAGTTCGGCGGAGCCGCCCCCGTCGCGAACGAATGATGCCCACTGATGCAGGAATGACCCCGATGGCCAGCAACGTAATTGGTATGCCTGGTGCTATGAACGGCACCTCCGAAGTGGTGGTAATGGAGCCTCGCTCCTTTGAGGAGATGCCCCAAGCCATCCAGGCCCTGCGCGAGCGCAAGTCGGTCGTCCTCAACCTGACCATCATGGATCCTGACCAGGCCCAGCGCGCCGTTGACTTTGTAGCGGGCGGCACCTACGCCATTGATGGCCATCAGGAGCGCATTGGCGAGAGCATTTTCCTCTTCACCCCCAACTGCGTCCAAGTCAGCACCCCCACCGAGTACGAAGAAGAGGTCTTCATGGGCCAGCCCCAGGGCATGCCCATGCCCGGTCAAATGCCCCCGGCGCCCACCTGGGGTGCAGAGCCCATGGCCCGTATGGCCTAGCGCGCTCTAGACCACTCACAACTCTGACTATCACTGCCCCCGGACTGGTTCTGGGGGCTACCTTGGGGTATGGTCATTCCTGACGGCACAAGTAAGGAAGTCGCAGGTGAGCGTATGCCCTTGGCAACATTTGGGGTTATCGGCGGCGGGATGATGGGAGAAGCTCTCATCACCCGCCTTCTTGATCAGAAAATTTTTACGCCTGGGTCAGTGATGGTGAGCGATCCCCAGGCGGCTCGGCGAGAGCTGCTGCACCAGAGCTACGGCGTGCAGACTACCGCTGACAACCAGTTAGTGATCGATTCGGCTGAGATAGTCTTGTTGGCGATTAAGCCGCAGATGCTGGCATCGGTAGCGGACCCTCTCAAGCCCCCAACCCGTGATTCCCCGCCGTTACTGCTGTCCATTTTGGCAGGGACGACCCTGGCCCGGTTGCAGGCGGCTTTTCCAGGCTGGGCGGTGGTGCGGGCGATGCCGAACACCCCTGCCACAGTGGGAGCGGGGGTAACGGCGCTAGCGACAGGGGAAGGGGTCAGCATAGAGCAGTTGTCCCAGGCCCGCACTATTTTCGCCAGCGTGGGCACTGTAGTCGAGGTGCCCGAGTATCAAATGGATGCGGTGACGGCGCTGTCGGGGTCGGGACCGGGGTACCTGGCCCTGGTGGTAGAGGCCCTGGCCGATGGTGGCGTGGCAGTGGGATTGCCGCGAGCCGTGGCGCTGGAACTGGCGATCGCCACCGTGCGCGGCACCGGCGAACTGCTGCACCAGAGCAACCTGCACCCCGCCGTGCTGAAGGACCGGGTGACCAGCCCCGGCGGCACCACCATTGCGGGCATTGGGGCGCTGGAAGCAGGCGGGCTGCGATCGGCCCTGATTGCAGCGGTGAAGGCGGCGTATCTGCGGTCTAAGGAACTCGGTCAGTCCTAATATCTGCTAGCGGTGTGGATGACAAGCTCTCCTCTATCTTGGAGCTGTTGGTATCTCTACTTGGTCTGCTCTAAACAGAGCGGTGACTTTGAGATCTCTCAAGAGTTGCTATCTGCCTTACCTAGACAAGGTACCAATGTAAGGTGCCGTGCCGATTAGTTTGTCAAGCTGTTTCTCTAGCAATACCAAAGCTTTCGGAGCGCTAGAGGAACCAAGATCGTGATCTACGGTTTTGAATAAACCATCAGCATATTCCACTGTGATTTTGCATGATGGCTGGCAGGTCATATCAGGCTCATAGAGATCAGCAAGAGAGCGAAAGTTGGCTTGGTGGAGTGCCTTCTCAATATCGGTAACTCTAGTTGTTGGCACAAGCCATGAGGCTGGCCCTGTAGTTTTGACGAAAAGTTCTCCTAGCCAGGTTACTGTGCCATTGGCTAGGAGCGTGACCTTGTATACGGGACATTCGCCAAAACACATACCTCGCTCTAGAATCACTTGGGCAATACTGGGCACATCTTGTTCCATAGAACCTAGCGAATTCAATAACCCATCAACTATGGCCTATACCACTGGATTATGGGGTAAATAGAGCTAGCTTTCGGTACTATCTGCTTCAAGGAATGTGTTACCACTGCGCTGCTTAAGACCCGATCGCCACTTCATTGACGGTTTGTGGCACGCGGGGATGACTACCACCAGTTCTCATAGCAACCTGCTCGGCCAAGTACTCCGCGTCGCGGGCGATGCCCGAGAAGCGGGCAGAACCCCAGGTGTAGAGCCAGGGCAGACCCAGGAAATAGAGCCCCGACACCGCAGTAACGCCTCGGCGATGGCCAGGATAGCCCTGACCATCAAACACAGGTAGCTCGATCCAGCGAAAGTCGAGCCCGTAGCCGATGCACCAGATCACCGAGGTGATGTTGGCCTCGCGGTAGTCGATGCCAGTTTCAACGGACTCCGGCTCCCACACGGGCCGATACGGAGGATCCAGAGGTGCGTCAATGCCGTTCTTCTCAATGTAGGCGTCGATGGTGCGCTTGATGCTCTCGGCCACGGCGTCGGCAGCGTCCAGGTTGGCCTTCAGGTCGTCGCCAAAGTGGAGCTGGGTGCCCTGGATCTCCTTCAGCCGCCCGTGGAGGGCCATGCCCTGGAGGGCGAAGTGGCGCAGGTCGATTTCGTGACCACCGTCGCGCCCGGTGACGTAGTGGTTGGTTTTGTGGCGCACGGTGTCTTTTTGGGGGTGGTTGTCGATCGCCAGGTCGTAGTAGCCCATCTGGTCGAGCCATTCCACCACGTCTTTGCCCCGGTAGCGGCGGGGCGATCGCGGCGCACCCCCCACGCACAGATGTACCTGCCGCCCGGCCAGGTGCAGGTCTTCGGCAATCTGGCAGCCCGACTGCCCCGTGCCCACCACTAGCACCGCCCCAGGGGGGAGCGCGGCGGGATTGCGGTATTCAGCGGAGTGAAGCTGCACTACATCGGGGGCCAGGCGCTCGGCCAGGCGGGGAATTTTGGGGGTGTGATAACCGCCAGTGGCCACCACCACCTGGTCGGCGGTGAAGGTGCCCTGGGTGGTGTTCACCTCAAAGGCAGTACTCTCTCCCCGCTGCACCCGCTCCACCGTCACCCCGGTCTTGATCGGCGGGTTGAAGTGGCTGGCGTACTGCTCGATGTACTCGACGATCGCATCGCGACCCATGAACCCCTCCGGATCGTCGCCGGGGTAGGGGAAACCGGGCAGCTGGCACTGCCAGTTGGGGGTGACCAGGCAGAACGAGTCCCACCGCTTATTGCGCCAGGAGTGGGCGATCTGGTGCTGCTCCAGCACCAGGTGGTCGATGCCCCGGCGGCTCAGGCAGTAGCTGATCGACAGCCCCGCCTGGCCGCCGCCAATGATGATTACGCCGTGGTGCAGGGACATAGAAATTGAGGATTTGAGATTTGGGAGGAATGGGCGAACTGGCTCAGTCTGCTCTGTACGCTAGGGTGTCCTGACCATTGGGCTTGTAACGTCGGCTACCGAAGGGCCGGGTCTGGTGGTAGTGGCAGGGGAAAGGGGGGCGATCGCGGCCCGCCATCTCCAATCACCACAAAATTGAGCCTCACCCCTATCACTTTCAACAGGGGTCAGCCGAATTTGAGGAGGAACACCGGAGGTTTGGCCGAGTTTACCTGTTGATTGCGGTAGACCCATGGGCTTTGTAATGGCTGATACGGGCGGTGGGGGCGATCGCCCCTAAGGTTCTGTTACATGCGGTTACGAATCCCTGACCGCCGCCAAGCTTTACAGAGGAGCTGAATCTATGCCTGAAGTAACGAAGCCAGCCAACCAGACTGGCGACTTTCTGGTTGATTACGAAGAAAAAGTATTCCCTGACGTGCAGGCGGAGCCCGGCGAAAAAGCCCTCATCACCTTTCACACCGTCGCCTTTGAAGGCTCCATTGGCCTGGTCAACCTGCTTCAGGCCACCCGCCTGATTCGCAAAGGTTTCGAGACCTCGGTGCTGCTCTACGGCCCCGGCGTCACCCTGGGGGTGCAGCGCGGCTTCCCCAAGCTGGGCGACGAAGCCTTCCCCGGCCATATGGCGATGAACAACCAGATTGTCAAGGTGATGGAGCTGGGCGGCAAGGTCTACGCCTGCCGCTTTGCCCTCCAGGCCCTCTACGGCCACGGCGAACCCTCCCTCATCCCCGGCATTCGCCCCATCAACCCCCTCGACGTGCTCGATCTGGTATTGATGCACCGCAAAGAAGGGGCCTTCATCCTCGACACCTGGACAATGTAGGTATCCTTCCCCATGGACTACACCAAAACCGTCCGCGCCGCCGCCGCCCAGATCAGCCCCGTGCTGTTCAGCCGCGACGGCACCACCGAAAAGGTGCTGGAGACCATCGCCCAGGCCGCCCAATCCGGCGTGCAGCTGATCGTCTTCCCCGAGACCTTCATCCCCTACTACCCCTACTTTTCGTTTGTGCAGCCGCCCGTGCTGATGGGCAAAGAGCACATGCGCCTGTACGAGGAAGCGGTGGCGGTGCCGGGGCCGGTGACCGATGCGGTAAGTCGGGCAGCGCGCTCCTACGGCATGGTGGTGGTGCTGGGGGTAAACGAGCGGGAGGCCGGTTCCCTCTACAACACCCAGCTGGTTTTCGACGCCGACGGCACCCTGGCGCTGAAGCGGCGCAAGATCACCCCCACCTACCACGAGCGCATGGTGTGGGGCCAGGGGGATGGGGCCGGGCTGAAGGTGGTGGACACCGCCGTGGGGCGACTGGGGGCACTGGCCTGCTGGGAGCATTACAACCCCCTGGCCCGCTACGCCCTGATGACCCAGCACGAGCAGATCCACTGCGGGCAGTTCCCAGGCTCGATGGTGGGGCAGATTTTTGGCGACCAGATAGAGGTGACCATGCGCCACCACGCCCTAGAGTCGGGCTGCTTTGTGGTGAATGCCACGGGCTGGCTGACGGCGGAGCAAAAGCAGCAGATTACGCCCGATGAGAACCTGCACCGGGTGCTGTCGGGGGGGTGCTACACCGCCATCATTAGCCCAGAGGGGGTGCCGCTGACGGAGCCGATTACCGAGGGGGAAGGCCTGGCGATCGCCGATCTCGACTTCTCTCTCATCACCAAGCGCAAGCGCATGATGGACTCCGTCGGCCACTACGCCCGCCCCGACCTGCTGCGCCTGACGGTGAATGCCGAACCCTGGTCAGTGGTGGAAATGCCCAGTGCTCATTCGGCCCAGGGCGCTGCTCCGGCCCTCTCCGAGGAGGAATCGGTAAAACCATCCTCCAACGGGGTTGAACTGACTGCCTAAGGAGAACCCTGGCTTCTCTTTCCACACCGGTCACTCCCAGCGGGTGACGCAGATTGACGCAGGTTTTATTGGGTATCGCACAGCAGGCCATGAACAAACAACGGCTGATTACGGAATTGCAGAGCCACGGGCTGCGGGTAGTGGACTCGCCCCCCGGCGCAGCGGGCAGGCGAGGCGGCGCAGGCCCCTCCGACCACCGCGCCATCACCATCGATGGCACCACCGTCATGGTGCCGGTCTACACCGATAGCGCCGCCCGATCGCCCTATACCCTCAGGGCGACCGCCGCCAGTCCGCTGCACCTGGAGGCTTCGGGGGAGGCGATCGCCCCCGTTGACGTACCCAACGCGCCCAAGTTCTACGGTCTCACCACCGCCGACGGCATCCCCTACTCAAAAATTGCCCTGCTCCACGGGCGCGACGTGCTGGCCACCACGGTGCAGCAGACCTGCATGCGCTACCGCGACCCCGCCACCGCCTGCCAGTTCTGCGCCATTGAGAAATCCCTGGAAGCAGGTCGCACGATCGCCCGCAAGACCCCGGCCCAGCTAGCGGAGGTGGCTGAAGCTGCCGTGCGGCTCGACGGGGTGACGAACATGATTATGACCACGGGCACGCCGAATACGAGCGATCGCGGGGCTGCCTACCTCACCGAGTGCGCCGCCGCCATTCGCCAGCGGGTGCCCCACCTGCCCATCCAGGCCCAGTGCGAACCGCCGGACGACTTCGCCTGGTTCGATCGCATGAAGGCAGCGGGGGTAGACAGCCTGGGCATGCACCTGGAGGCGGTAGACCCGGAGGTGCGGGCCAGAATCATGCCTGGGAAAGCCGAAGTACCGCTCACGGTCTACTATCAAGCCTTTGAAGCAGCCGTGAAAGTCTTTGGCTGGGGTCAGGTGAGCACCTACCTGCTGGCGGGCCTGGGGGACAGCCTGGAGACCCTGGTGGAGGCGAGCGATCGCCTGATTCAGCTGGGGGTCTACCCCTTTGTGGTGCCCTTTGTGCCCATCGGCGAAACCCCCCTGGCCCACCACCCCGCCCCCAGCAGTGAGTTTATGTTTGCCCTCTACCAGCGGGTGGGGGCACTGCTGAAGCAGTCGGGTATGGCCTCGGCGGACATGAAGGCGGGCTGCGCCAAGTGCGGCGCTTGCTCGGCGCTATCGACGTTTGAGGGGTGACCCACCCCTGCCCCTCCCAGGAGGGGATTGGTTGATTACCATTCACCTGATGATGAGGATCATGGCACTCCATCGCTACAGCTTTGAACTGGCCAAAACGCCCGCCGATATCCAGGGCTACTTCGCCCTGCGGCAGGCGATTTTCTGCGAAGAACAGGGTCTCTTTGACCACGACGATGCCGACGACCTTGATAGCCTCGCCTATCCCATTGTCGCCATCGACCATGAGGCCCCCAGTGCCGATCGCATCGTCGGCGTTGTCCGCATCTACGAAAAGTCGCCCCGCCTCTGGTACGGCGGTCGCCTCGGTGTTCACCCCGACTACCGCCGCGTGGGCCGCATCGGCAAAGGGCTGATCCACAAAGCAGTGACTACGGCAAATACCTGGGGCTGCGATCGCTTCCTCGCCACCGTGCAAGAGCAAAACGTCCGCTTCTTCCAGCGTCTCCACTGGGATTCCCTGGAGGAGATGGTGCTGCGCGATCGTCCCCATCACCTGATGGAAGCTGACCTGGCCCACTATCCCCCTGGCGAGGAGGTGCGGCCTGTTCTGAGCTGGCAGGAGCAGCAAGTATCGTAGGGTGCTGTACAGATTGGTAGGCTAGGATCCAATCAATAGTTATGATGGGGGAACGGGCAATGACAACCGGAGCGCGGGTAATTCATAGCGATCCTGATATTCTCGGTGGCACCCCGGTTTTTGTCGGCACCCGTGTACCTGTAAAAACCCTGCTCGACTACCTCGAAGCTGGGGATCCACTGGACGAGTTTCTAAACCATTTTCCCAGCGTTCAGCGCGAGCAAGCGATCGCAGCGCTGGAACTAGCCAAGCAAATGCTCCTGGCCTATGCGAATCCTGCTTGACGAGTGCGTTCCCCGCCCCTTCAGATAACAATGACAGATGAGGTAAGGTTATGGGAACTGGCCGCTGAACTGCGGCGATCGCTCGGCATTCTCCACAAGCGCGACATTCAGACCGCCGCCGATCGCCTGGGTCGCTACGTCCAGTCCACCGACCAAACCCCCATTCTGCTCGGCGATGACTGCGCCGCCATCCCCGACGGCGATGGCTACCTGCTGCTGGCCGCCGAGGGCCTGTGGCCCACCCTGGTGGAAACCGACCCCTGGTTTGCCGGCTGGTGCGCCGTCATGGTCAACGTCAGCGACATCTGCGCCATGGGCGGGCGGGCGATCGCCGTGGTCGATACCCTCTGGAGCCCGTCGCCCCAGGCCGCAGCCCCCCTCTGGCAGGGCATGGTTGCCGCCTCTCAAGCCTTTAACGTGCCCATCGTCGGCGGCCACACCAGCTGCCACAGCCCCTACGCCGCGCTGTCGGTGGCGATCCTCGGTCGGGCAACGAAGCTAATCACCAGCTTTAGCGCCCAGCCGGGGGATGTACTGCTACAGGTAGTAGATATGCAGGGCCAGATGCATCCGCAGTATCCCTTCTGGAATGCGGCCACGGAGGCGAATCGCGATCGCCTCCGCACCAACCTGGAGCTATTGCCCCAACTCGCCGAAGCGGGCCTCTGCGACACCGGCAAAGACATCAGCATGGGCGGCATTGTAGGGACAACCCTGATGCTGCTGGAGACTTCGGGCTGCGGGGCCGTGCTGGATCTGGGGGCAATCGCCCCACCCCCCGGCATTGACCTGCTGCCCTGGCTGCTTAGCTTCCCCAGCTATGGCTATTTGCTCAGCGTGCGCCCCAAAGCCGTAGACCAGATTCAGTCCCAGTGCCACCGCCGCAGCCTGGTTTGTAACCCCATTGGCACCGTCACCAGCGGGCACCGCCTGACGCTGAAGTTGAACGATGCCGCTCTGGACTTTTGGGATTTTGCTACCGACGCCCTGACTGGCTTTGCCCCAGCTGACTTATAACGCGCACTAATTTTCTTTTGTCAAAGCGTCGGGCTTATGGGCGGCTTGGCTGCCGGTCTTTTCGCTTTCCACCAGATACTGCGGCTCATCCTTAGAAGCCGCCACAGTATGACCTTTGATCTCGGTGCGGGAGGTCAACTTCTTAACCACCTTGCCAACGGTTTTTCCCTGGGCTGTATTCCAGGAAACTCGATCGCCTTGCTTAAACGTCTGCGTCATGGGTTTGTATTCAACAAAAAAGCAATTTAATGAAAGGTTGGCGGCTCAGGGCGTGTCATCAATTGTGGTCAAAAGCTCGGTACAGCAAGCTTTTCCACGCGACTCAAAAGACAGGTTTAGGGCTGTAATTCTTTAGTTTTTGGGCGTTTGGCAGCTAAGTTGACGACAGCCACTAGAACTCTCTCAATACACTCAATGATGACCGTGGCCCACAACCCACACGGGCTTCAAGCAGTCCTGCTGCCTAACGCGCCAGGGTCGTGGGCCGCAGCATCCTCGATTCAGGGGAGTTAGTCGTCGGTGGGTAGCGGACCGTTGTCCACGCCAGGCGTTAGGGTTCTAGCGTTCTGAGGATAGATTTCGGCCATGTTCTTGACGGCATCCGCCGACTCTTCAGCAATGCGCTTGAGTTTTTGACCGGGCTGTCCTTCCAGCGCTTCGTTTTCGGCCTGCCACTGATTCATGGTGCGAGGCCGGCCAACATCGCCTGCGGTCGGGATTTCGCTGTTAGATTGGGCCTGTCTGATAGCGTCTTGCTTAGCCTCAACACCACTGGCTGCCAAAAGAACAATAACGGCGGAGCAAGCCACTGCAAATTGCTTCCAGTGAATGCTGTACAGCACTTTTTTTAGAAATCCGAAAATCGCTTTCATCATAAATTACCTAACGAATTTGCCTGAACAAGAGTCAGCGACAGGCGATTCTAAAGGGCGCGTTGCCGATTGCTCCTGCCTTTGGTCACGGTACGTAACTCCTCAGGTAGCCTCATCGTTCAAAGGACGTATTTTCAAAAATAACAGGCTTGCATGGCTGGTATTTACTCTTGCTATCTGCTCGAAGAAAGAGGTTTTTGAATCTCAAGGATGAGAAAACAGTGAAATTAAACCGTAAGCCTGACAGGGGGCAGGCAGCAAATTTTGGACCTAAGGTGTGGAGGTAGTCCTTGTAGATAGTTATGGCTCGTTCTCAGGCCCCTAAAACCCATGCAATCGGCGATCGCGAACCGGGTAAGCATCCACTTAGAGATAGTCGATTTCAAGCCCTGGTTTGCCGTTTTTCTGAAGCCCTGGCTCGGGGAGAAAATGCCGTGCCAATTATGGATAATCTGCTGGCTATTTTAGGCCAGTGCCTCCAGTGCGATCGCGTCTTTCTATATTTTCGGTCCCCCGAGTCTCAGGCGGGGCGCGTCCCCGCTTGCTGGCGAAAGCAGGAATCGGTTCCCACCGTCTACGATCCAACCTGGAAGCTAGAATCGTCCGCGTTGCCCCAAACCGATCCCATGTTTGCAGCGGCGCTCAAAGCTCAGTCCAGCATTTTCATTGAAGACATCGAAACGGCCGGGCCTGAGGTGCTAAATCGAGAGTTTGAGCGCCAAACCTTTGGCCATCGAGCTTTGATTCACGCTCATTTGTGCTCCGAGCAAAAGCTGTGGGGCATCCTACAGGCCTGCATTTTTGACTCCCCTCGTCAGTGGAGTCCGGGCGATCGCCGCCTGATTGAACAAGCGGTGGCCTGGCTCACGCCTTTGGCCATTGAGTATGTGCACGCTCATCAACCCGATGCCCTCGCCCTGAGCCGCCCCTAGAGTGCCGCCCAGCCCCGAGCCAATCCTGGAGGCCCTGGGAAACATCCTGGGCCTCTGGTGATTTTGGCTCGCAACCGGCATCGCCCGCTACCGCAACAATGGTTTGACCTGCCCGCTCAACCAGCACCGACTATAGGTCTATGGGGTAAGACCTATAGCCTCCCTGACCCTCCCCCTGGGCAGATCCGCAACTAGCGATTACCTTTGCAACATCTGCCGGCGCTGGTCCGGGGCCACCGTGGACAGCCCCCGGTTGACGGCACTCAGCACCGCCAGCAGCGAGGCGGTGACAATGCTGCTGTGGATGCCCACCCCATGGATGGTGCCCTCCAACCAATCGGCGGCGATCTCGATCAGGGCGATCGCATCGGCGTCGCTACCGTGGCCGATCGCCTTCTCCTCGTAGCTGTGAATCCGAATCCCCAGGTCCAGGGCCGCCACAAAGGCATCGATGGGGCCGTTGCCCTGGCCCTCGCGGGTCAGCACGGTGCCGTTCACTTCCACGGTTGTGGAAATCGCCGCCGGGGTTTCGTCGTCGCGCCAGTGGTAGCTGACGTATTTAAACGGTGCATTGGCCCGCAGGTACTCCTGCTCAAACAAGTTCCACAGCATGGGGGCGGTCATCTCCTTGCCGGTGGCATCCATGGCCCGCTGCACCACCTGGCTAAACTCAATCTGCAAACGGCGGGGCAGGCTGAGGTTGTAGTCGCGCTCCAGCAAGAAAGCGATCCCCCCCTTGCCCGACTGGCTATTTACCCGCACCACCGACTCGTAGGACCGGCCCAGGTCCGCTGGGTCGAGGGGTAGGTAGGGCATATCCCACAGTTCTTCGGGATTTCGGGCGGCAAAGCCCTTGCGGATCGCGTCCTGGTGGGAGCCGGAGAAGGCGGTGAATACCAGGTCGCCCACGTAGGGGTGGCGGGGGTGAATCGGCAATTGGGTGCAGTCTTCGACAATGCGGGCCACCTCGTTGATGCACGAGAAGTCCAGCCCCGGATGAATGCCCTGGGTATAGAGGTTCAGCGCCAGGGTGACGATGTCCACGTTGCCGGTGCGCTCGCCGTTGCCAAACAGGCAGCCCTCAACCCGATCGGCCCCGGCCATCTGGCCCAGTTCGGCGGCGGCGATCGCACAGCCCCGGTCGTTGTGGTTGTGCACGCTCAAATCCACGCTGTCGCGGTAGGCCAGGTGGCGGTGCATCCACTCCACCTGGTCGGCAAACACATTGGGGGTGGCGCTTTCCACCGTGGCGGGCAGGTTGATGATCGCCTTGCGATCGGGGGTCGGCTGCCACACCTCCAACACGGCATTGCAAATATCCCGGGCAAACTCCAGCTCCGTCTGCGAAAACACCTCTGGCGAATACTGGAAGCGCCACTGGGTCTCAGGCCGTTCCACCGCCAGATCGCGAATCAGCGTCGCCGCATTCACCGCCAGGGCGATCGTCTGGGCCGGGTCGTGGCGAAACACTACCCGGCGAAACACCGGGGCCGTAGCGTTGTAAACGTGGACGATCGCCCGCTTGGCCCCCGCCAGCGATTCAAACGTGCGGCGAATCAAGTCTTCCCGGGCCTGGGTGAGCACCTGAATTTCCACATCGTCGGGCACCCGGTTTTCTTCGATCAGACGGCGCACAAAGGTAAAGTCGGTTTCGGAGGCGGCGGGAAAGGCTACTTCAATTTCTTTGAAGCCGATCGCCACCAACAGATCAAACATTCGCAGCTTTTGCGCTACGGACATGGGCTCAATCAGCGCCTGGTTGCCGTCGCGCAGGTCGGTGCTGAGCCAGATCGGCGGTTTAGTGATGACCTGGTTGGGCCAGGTGCGATCGGGCAAGTCTACGGGGGCAAAGGGGCGGTATTTCTCGGCTGGGTTGGTCAACATGGGAAATGTCTCGAATTTTAGATAGCAGTTGTGGATAGCATGAGGCGGAGATGGCTAGGGGTCGCCCGATTGGATGGTGGGCAGTGCCCATCCTACGGGGTCTGGGGTGCCAGGCGCATGCACATTGCGGCAGCGCAGGCTTCCGTACAGACTCCCTAAAGATGGTCAGGTCTAGGGGCAACCCGTGACCTGGGGAGGGAAACTATTCAGGGCATTTCGCCTTTATTTCAAAAAATTAGTTGCGCCCAAGGCGCAGCAGCAACCCCAGCCCTAGGAACAGGCTGAAGAGAGGGGCGAGGGATAGCTGCAAAGACAACATTGAAACGGGAAGGCGCAAAAATTGCACTACAGAGGAATCCTAACCGTACGGGAAACCGGCGTCAAGGGGCGAAAGCTTGAGATCAGCCGGAGCGACTCTGCCATCCGCAATCACCCGTCCCATCAACATCCCCAAGCCAGGGATTACACTATGGGAAGAGGGCGGCATTGCCCCCCAGGTGGTGTTTGAAATTTTGTCGCCAGGGAATCGTTTTGGCGAAATGCTGCGCAAGCTAGGCTTCTACGATCGCCACGGCGTTGAAGAATACTACATCTACGACCCCGACAAGCTGGAGCTGACCGGGCTCCAGCGGAGTGAAGCTAGCCTTCAGGTGATCGAAGAGATGAACGGGTGGGTTAGCCCCCGGTTGCAGATTCGCTTCCAAATGACTGACACCGGGCTGGAGCTCTACCGCCCCGATGGGCAGCGGTTTTTGACCTATACAGAGCTGGGTCAGCTGCTCGATCAAGAGCGCCAGCGGGCCGAACAGGAGCGCCAGCGGGCTGAGCAGGAAAGCCAGCGGGCCGATCGCCTGGCCGAACGACTCCGGGCGGCGGGCCCGGAGCCCGACGAGTTCTAGCCCTACCGCCTGCTGGCCCAGGAGCGTGAGCCTCAATTCGGCTGGGTTTATCTCTGGCTTTGCCATCATTGAGCTTTTGATGGCGTACTTACTCTGAATTGGTGACAATAGAAGGCGAGCCTCTTGCCGCTTTCGTTAGCTGGTCGGTTGTGCTGGGGAAACGCCACGGCCTCAGTATTTCCCCTGGCCCTCAGCCCCCTGTGTCTACTGGTGCAGGGGGCTTTGTAGACGCTGCCGCTACGGACGCTCCTTCCCTTGCCCTACCGTGCTCCTGTATGACCGCTGAACCAAACTTTGTCCTCGATCTCACCCTGGCGCTGGGGTGCTCTGCCCTAGGCGGCTATATTGCCCATCGGCTCAAACAGCCAGCCCTCTTGGGCTACCTGATTACAGGGCTAATCATCGGTCCCTTTGGGCTGGGGCTACAGACCGATGTCGAGCAAATTCAGGCCCTGGCGGAGGTGGGTATTGCCTTTTTGCTGTTTGCCCTGGGGGTTGAGTTTTCGCTGACGGAGCTGAAGCGGGTGCGGGCGATCGCCCTCAAGGGCAGCTTTTTGCAAATGGGCCTGACCACGCTGCTGGTGTGTTCGGTGTCACTGCTTTCAGGGACGGCTGATTCTCCGCTGCAGGGCGTTTTTCTGGGGCTGGTGCTGTCGCTGTCCTCCACGGCGGTGGTGCTCAAAACCCTGACGGACCGGGGCGAAACCGCCACCGTCCACGGCCAGGTGATGCTGGGCCTGCTGATTGCCCAGGACATTGCCCTGGGGCTGATGCTGGCGGTGCTGCCGGTGCTCAACCAGCCCGATGCCCTGGGGCCGGCCCTGGCGATCGCGGCGCTGAAGTTTGGGCTGTTTCTGGCCGGGGCGATCGCCCTGGGTCGCTGGGTGGTGCCCCAACTGATTCAGCACATTGCCGCTACCGAGAGCAGCGAGCTATTTTTGCTCACGGTGGTGGCTCTATGTCTGGGCATCGCCTGGGTCACCTCCATCCTCGGCCTCTCCATCGCCATGGGAGCCTTTGTGGCAGGGCTGATGATCTCCGAAATTGACTACGCTGACCAGGCCCTGGGCAAAATTTTGCCCCTGCGCGACACCTTTGCCTGCCTATTTTTTGCCTCCATTGGCATGCTGATCGACCCCAATTTGATTCTCAACAACCTGGGCAAAATTCTGGAGTTGGTGGCGCTGATCATGGTAGGCAAGGCGCTGATTGTGCTGCCGATCGTGATGGGGTTTGGCTACTCGCTCAAAACGGCGCTGAAGGCGAGCTTTGGCCTCAACCAGATCGGCGAATTTTCCTTTGTCCTGGCCCTGATGGGGCTGGAGCTGGGGCTGATTACCGAGCAGCGCTACTCTCTGCTGCTGGGCACGATCGCCATTTCGCTGATGCTTACCCCCCTGTGGATTAACCTCGCCCCCCGGGTGTCTGACTGGCTCCATGCCCTGCCCGTGCTGAAGGACTACCTCAACCAAACCGAGGAACCCAAGCTGCTGTCGGTACCCGCCGACCTGAAAGACCACGTGATTGTGGCGGGCTATGGCCGGGTGGGGGAGGTGCTGGTGAATGTGCTGCTCAGCCGGGGCTACCCGGTGCTGGTGATCGAAAACAGTGAAACCGCCATTCAGCGCCTGCGCAACCGCCATGCCCCCCTGGTGCAAATACCCTATGTCTATGGCGACGCCGACAGCGAACTGGTGCTGGAGAAAACCTCGTTGGAGACCGCCAAGGCCCTGGCCATTACCCTGCCCGACCCCGCCACCACCCGCCTGGTGCTGCAACGGGCGCTGCTGAGGGCGCCAGAGCTGGATATCATCGCGCGATCGCACACCAACGAAGAAATCGATGTGCTCACCCAACTGGGGGCCAGGGAAGTGGTGCAGCCCGAGTTTGAGGCCGCCCTGGAGCTGGGCTCCCACCTGCTCAACACCCTGGGGGAAAAGAGCCTGGAAATTCAGTCGGTGCTGGAGTGGATTCGCCAGGACCGCTACCGCAGCATTCGCCCGGTAGCCCAGGTGGGAAAGGGGTAGGGTATCATGGCTATTGCATGCGATCGATGGTGCGGTACTGGATCGCTTCGGCAATGTGATGGGTTTGCAAATCCTCGGCACCATCCAGGTCAGCGATGGTGCGACCGACTTTGAGAATGCGATCGGTGGCGCGGGCCGATAGTCCCAGCTTGCGGACTGCACCCTCCAGCAGGGTTTTGCTGGTGTCATCCAGGGGGCACCAGTGCTTCAGGTGGCGGCTCTGCATGTCGGCGTTGCACTGGAGGCTGGGTTCGGCTTTGAAGCGATCGTGGGCCCGCTGCCGAGCCGCCTGAACGCGATCGCGCACCGGTTCCGAGGCTTCCCCCGGCTGGTGCTGGGTCATCTCCTCGGGCTTGATGCGGCTCACCACCACCTGCAAATCGATCCGATCCATCAGCGGCCCCGAGAGGCGCGACCAGTAGTTTTCGCGGCTGCGGGGGCTACAGGTGCAGGGCTGCACCGAGTCGCCATAGAATCCACAGGGGCAGGGGTTGGTGCTGGCAATCAGGGTGAACTGGGCCGGGAAAACGACGGACTGCCGAGTGCGCGTAATGGTGACATAGCCATCTTCGAGGGGCTGACGCAGGTACTCCAGCACATCGCGCTTGAACTCGGTGAGTTCATCCAAGAACAAAATGCCCCGGTGGGCGAGGGAAATTTCCCCCGGCTTGGGGTAGCTGCCGCCGCCCACTAGCGATGGCCCCGAAGCCGAGTGGTGCGGACTGCGAAAGGGCCGCGTATTGACCAGCGTCCCCTTCTCCTTCAACAACCCCGCCACTGAATGAATCTGAGTCACGTCCAGGGCTTCCTCAAACTGGAGCGGCGGCAAAATGGAGGGCAACCGCCGGGCCAGCATAGTTTTGCCGCTGCCGGGTGGGCCGACGAAAATCAAATTGTGGCCGCCCGCCGCCGCAATCTCCAGCGCCCGCCGGGCCTGGGCCTGCCCCTTCACATCGCGCAGATCCAGGGCATTAGGAGCAGCACTCATGGCCAGGGTGGTATCGACCGCCACGGGGGAATAGCCAGCGGGATGGTTGAGAAAGTCGGCCACCTCCGACAGGTGGTTGAAGCTGTAGACGGTCAGCCCCGGCACCACGGCGGCCTCGCGTCCATTGTCGGCGGGCACCACCAGGCCGCGAATGCCCAGTTTTTGCGCCGCTGCTGCGATCGGCAGTACCCCGGCCACCGCCCGTAAACTGCCGTCCAGCGACACTTCGCCCAAAAACAGCAGGTCGTTGAGGGCGTCGGTATTGACCTGCTCTGAGGCGGCGAGAATGCCAACGCTGATGGGCAGGTCAAAGATGGGGCCTTCTTTGCGCAGGTCGGCGGGGGTGAGGTTGATCACCACTTTGCGCATGGGGAAGGGGAAACCCGCATTTTTCAGCGCCGCCTTGACCCGCTCGCGGGACTCCTGCACGGCGGTGTCGGGCAGGCCCACCACCACCACACCGGGCAACCCGCCCGAAATATCGACCTCGACGCCAACTTTGAGGGCATCGATGCCCACCAGCGCCGCGCTCCAAACCCTTGCCAGCATGGTTTATCCCCTGAGATGCCCTGATACCGAGGGTTAGGGTGCCCAGGGGAAGGGATGCGATCGGCAAGGGAGGCCGAATCTTATCGACTACCTTCAATGTGGTAGAGCATTACATCGCAAACAGGGGCAGACCAAAGAGAATCTAGCCCCTGCTTCGCCTAGTGTTATGCCTCTACGATCGCAGCCCTCGCCTGCGGGTCATCACGGCGATGTACTCGCCGCTGCGCCCGGTGGGGATAGGGGCCGACCAGGCGGCTCTGTTGCTGTTCTTCCCCGCCCAGAATCATTCCCCGCAGTCTTACCTTGCCAGCAGTAAGCTACAAGTTCAACCGTATTGTCTAGCCAATATCTAACGGACTCCTGACACCCCGCCCCCCTCAATTAAGCACATGGGTATAGATCATCGTTGTCTTGACATCCTTGTGGCCCAGCAGCTCTTGCACGGTGCGAATGTCGTAGCCATCTTCGAGCAAATGGGTGGCAAAACTGTGGCGAAACGTATGGCACCCAATCCGCTTAGCAATGCCAGACGCACGGACAGCTTGCTTTAGCGCTTTCTGCACGCCACTCTCATGCAAATGGTGACGACGAATAGCACCACTGCGAGGATCTCGTGAACGCCCTGTCGAAGGGAACACAAACTGCCAGATCCAGGCGCGATCGGCATGGGGATGCTTGCGCTCTAGGGCAAAAGGCAGGTAGACCGAGCCATAGCCCTGATCTAAATCCAACTGGTGTAGGCGCTTAACCTTGTGAAGGTGCGCTTGCAACGACTCAACCAAACTATCAGGCAGCATGGTCACCCGACTTTCATTCCCCTTGGTATCGCGTGCCACAATCTGACGCTGAGCAAAATCAAGATCCTTGATGCGCAAACTCAGCCCTTCACTGAGCCGCAAACCGCTGCCATACAACACCCGGATGACCAGACCATGCACCCCTGAGAGATTTTGCAGAATTGAGCGAACTTCACCTTTGGTCAGCACTGTGGGTAGATAGTTCGAGCGTTTTGCCCGCACAGTATCCAAGACTCCCAACTCCTGGTTCAGCACATTGCGATACAAAAACAAAAGGGCACTGAAAGCCTGATTTTGGGTTGAGGCAGATACGTGGCCTTCAACAGCCAGATGGGTTAGAAAAGCTTCGACCTCTGCGCTACCCATTTCCTTAGGATGGCGCTTGTTGTGGAACAAAATGTACCGGCGAATCCAGCCGACATAGCTTTGCTCTGTCCGATAGGAGTAATGCTTTAAGCGAATTGCGTCGCGGACTTGGTCAAGCAGCTTTCTGGGTCGAGATTCCATGACAAGGAAGGTAGAGGCAGTAGTTCCAATGTATTAAATGCCACATACTTAGTCTACGTGCCAACCATGAAGATTTGCTGAAGCTATCGGCATAACACCCATCAGAAAGCCTACTATGCGGAGCAAGGTATAGATAAACACCCCTATAAGGGAATTATCACGACTCAATTCGGCATAACACTCGAATCCGGGTAGATATATTGACGGTTTTCTGTATAAGATCCCATTTTAGGCAGATATGACGCATATTATCGGCATATCTGCCTTCAGAAGCGGCGATATGCTGTTTTGATTCTGACTAACTACTCTGCTACGGGGTGTTAGGCAGAATTTAGGCAGGAGAGTCAGCATAAGCAGTAGTTAGACCGACCTTTTTGCTGAAATGCTGAGCTGCGTGAGTCCTATCATCAATGTCCAATCTGAAGCCTTGAAACTTCTAATCTTGACGCTTTAGATGAAGAGTAAAATGGCGGAATAAAATGTTGTCGTTACACAAACTAGTATGTCAGTTGAAAATTCAGAGATCATCTTGGCTCTAATGGTGGAGCATATGAATGAACTTCGACACGTTGAAGAGCACAGGCAGTGGATTATCAACCTCATTATTATTGTCGTGTCGGGGGCTACTGCTATAGGCGGGAGCATTGGTTTTAGTACTGCTTCAATTCCGATATCAATTTTGGTGATTGCTCTGGGATTATTTGGAATTTTTGCAACGCTAAAACTCTACGAGCGTCAGCTTTGGTATCAAAATAGGCTCAAACTTCTAGTCGAGCAATTAGATGATTTCCAAGAAGGACTTGAGCTTGATCAATTATATAAACACGAAGTAAATCATAAAAAGCGTCACGGTTCTCTTTCGTGGGATGAATCAATTAGAATCAAATTTTCTTCAGTTAGAATGCACATGCTTTGGGTGATTTTCAACTTGCTTGTATGTCTTTTAGGCATTTTCATGCTTTTGATATCAACACTTTAATAATTCAAGTCAGCCCAACACTGCCTTGCAAAACAGTAGATACCGGATGGTCTAGGGATGATGAGCCATTCTGGTTTTTTCTAAGTTAAGCTTATGGTATAGCTCCTTAAGGTTGGAGATGTATATATGAATCTATCTGAAGTCCTTCCATCTGTCCGCCAGCTTTCCATCATCGAGAAGCTAAAGCTGATTCGGATTCTGGCAGAGGATCTAGAGGCAGTAGAGGATATCTCGCCCCTAGAGCCCTTCAAAACCTATGATTTGCCGACCCCTTACAACAGCTTCGGGGCTGGCGCTACATTAATGCATGCTTTAGAGTCAGCAGATCAGGCTTAATCGTCATGCGCTTCCGCTACTCCACTACCGATCCCTCCCAAAACGAGTTCGATAGCCTTCCACGGGTGCCTCTTATTCTTCGTCGCGAGGGGCGTACAGTTGAATCCCTTGGTCTGGTTGACAGCGGCGCAACCGTCAACGTTATACCCTATGAACTGGGTATACAGCTTGGGGCTACCTGGGACGACAGCAGAGCCATCATTCAACTGGCAGGGAATTTAGGCAACAAACCAGCTATGCCATTCTCCGCGATGGTTCAAATTGGGGATATCGCTCCAGTTCAATTAGCCTTTGCCTGGACTAAAAGCCCCAATGCGCCACTGATTCTAGGACAGACGAACTTTTTCATGGAATTTGATGTGTGCTTCTACCGTTCTAAAATGGACTTCGAGATTAAGCCTAAGTCGCCATAAACGGTCTAATCGGGATAGGGAGAATCCTCACGAATCCCCCCTCCCACACCACCCATCGTGCGGCTCCGCAATGGGCGGTTCTCAACCTACCTGCTAGACGAAGTAAAAGGCTAGCAGGGTCTTATCCCGCTCTTTGCGGGCGACTCTTGCCATTAGGACATCGTGGTTTACGGTGTCAAAGAACTTTTCCAAGTCCAAATCCACCACCACCCGATAGCCTTCCTTGACGTATGCCTTCACCTGTTTAATCGCGCCGTGGGCACTGCGGTTGGGACGACACCCAAAGCTGAACTCGGAAAACTCCGGCTCAAACAGTGGCGTCAGCACCTGTGAGATGGCTTGCTGGATCACCCGGTCTAGGACTGTTGGAACTCCCAACAGCCGCTCTCCCTTGCCCCCTGGCTTGGGGATGACGACCCCTCGACCATGACCCCGGCTCGCAGGTATCGGCCTATCAAGGCTAGCAGGGTCTTATCCCGCTCTTTGCGGGCGACTCTTGCCATTAGGACATCGTGGTTTACGGTGTCAAAGAACTTTTCCAAGTCCAAATCCACCACCACCCGATAGCCTTCCTTGACGTATGCCTTCACCTGTTTAATCGCGCCGTGGGCACTGCGGTTGGGACGACACCCAAAGCTGAACTCGGAAAACTCCGGCTCAAACAGTGGCGTCAGCACCTGTGAGATGGCTTGCTGGATCACCCGGTCTAGGACTGTTGGAACTCCCAACAGCCGCTCTCCCTTGCCCCCTGGCTTGGGGATGACGACCCCTCGACCATGACCCCGGCTCGCAGGTATCGGCCTATCAAGGCTAGCAGGGTCTTATCCCGCTCTTTGCGGGCGACTCTTGCCATTAGGACATCGTGGTTTACGGTGTCAAAGAACTTTTCCAAGTCCAAATCCACCACCACCCGATAGCCTTCCTTGACGTATGCCTTCACCTGTTTAATCGCGCCGTGGGCACTGCGGTTGGGACGACACCCAAAGCTGAACTCGGAAAACTCCGGCTCAAACAGTGGCGTCAGCACCTGTGAGATGGCTTGCTGGATCACCCGGTCTAGGACTGTTGGAACTCCCAACAGCCGCTCTCCCTTGCCCCCTGGCTTGGGGATGACGACCCCTCGACCATGACCCCGGCTCGCAGGTATCGGCCTATCAAGGCTAGCAGGGTCTTATCCCGCTCTTTGCGGGCGACTCTTGCCATTAGGACATCGTGGTTTACGGTGTCAAAGAACTTTTCCAAGTCCAAATCCACCACCACCCGATAGCCTTCCTTGACGTATGCCTTCACCTGTTTAATCGCGCCGTGGGCACTGCGGTTGGGACGACACCCAAAGCTGAACTCGGAAAACTCCGGCTCAAACAGTGGCGTCAGCACCTGTGAGATGGCTTGCTGGATCACCCGGTCTAGGACTGTTGGAACTCCCAACAGCCGCTCTCCCTTGCCCCCTGGCTTGGGGATGACGACCCCTCGACCATGACCCCGGCTCGCAGGTATCGGCCTATCAAGGCTAGCAGGGTCTTATCCCGCTCTTTGCGGGCGACTCTTGCCATTAGGACATCGTGGTTTACGGTGTCAAAGAACTTTTCCAAGTCCAAATCCACCACCACCCGATAGCCTTCCTTGACGTATGCCTTCACCTGTTTAATCGCGCCGTGGGCACTGCGGTTGGGACGACACCCAAAGCTGAACTCGGAAAACTCCGGCTCAAACAGTGGCGTCAGCACCTGTGAGATGGCTTGCTGGATCACCCGGTCTAGGACTGTTGGAACTCCCAACAGCCGCTCTCCCTTGCCCCCTGGCTTGGGGATGACGACCCCTCGACCATGACCCCGGCTCGCAGGTATCGGCCTATCAAGGCTAGCAGGGTCTTATCCCGCTCTTTGCGGGCGACTCTTGCCATTAGGACATCGTGGTTTACGGTGTCAAAGAACTTTTCCAAGTCCAAATCCACCACCACCCGATAGCCTTCCTTGACGTATGCCTTCACCTGTTTAATCGCGCCGTGGGCACTGCGGTTGGGACGACACCCAAAGCTGAACTCGGAAAACTCCGGCTCAAACAGTGGCGTCAGCACCTGTGAGATGGCTTGCTGGATCACCCGGTCTAGGACTGTTGGAACTCCCAACAGCCGCTCTCCCTTGCCCCCTGGCTTGGGGATGACGACCCCTCGACCATGACCCCGGCTCGCAGGTATCGGCCTATCAAGGCTAGCAGGGTCTTATCCCGCTCTTTGCGGGCGACTCTTGCCATTAGGACATCGTGGTTTACGGTGTCAAAGAACTTTTCCAAGTCCAAATCCACCACCACCCGATAGCCTTCCTTGACGTATGCCTTCACCTGTTTAATCGCGCCGTGGGCACTGCGGTTGGGACGACACCCAAAGCTGAACTCGGAAAACTCCGGCTCAAACAGTGGCGTCAGCACCTGTGAGATGGCTTGCTGGATCACCCGGTCTAGGACTGTTGGAACTCCCAACAGCCGCTCTCCCTTGCCCCCTGGCTTGGGGATGACGACCCCTCGACCATGACCCCGGCTCGCAGGTATCGGCCTATCAAGGCTAGCAGGGTCTTATCCCGCACTTTGCGGGCGACTCTTGCCATTAGGACATCGTGGTTTACGGTGTCAAAGAACTTTTCCAAGTCCAAATCCACCACCACCCGATAGCCTTCCTTGACGTATGCCTTCACCTGTTTAATCGCGCCGTGGGCACTGCGGTTGGGACGACACCCAAAGCTGAACTCGGAAAACTCCGGCTCAAACAGTGGCGTCAGCACCTGTGAGATGGCTTGCTGGATCACCCGGTCTAGGACTGTTGGAACTCCCAACAGCCGCTCTCCCTTGCCCCCTGGCTTGGGGATGACGACCCGTCGCACCGGAGCAGGGCGGTAGCGTCCATCTCGTAAGGTTTGGCGAATCTCTCCCCAGTGAAGTCGGGCGTAGGCCGCAAAGTCGTCCAGCACCATCCCGTCTATGCCGGGGGCACCTTGATTGGACTTCACTTGCTTCCACGCTCGGTGCAGGTTCTCTGAGTCGAGGACTCGCTCCATCAAATTCGTCTCTAAGGCTGGCTGCATGGGTCTACGCCAGTCCGCTTCTCCCCCATTCGGGTTCATCAAAACGGCTGAGTTTGTCATGGCTCCTCCTTTCTTGGTTAAGTTCGGCCCTTCGCCCTATCTGGCCCATTACAGGCCAGCGTTTGACTACTATGACCTCGGCTGACTTCTGCCCCCTTCAACGTTTGTTGCCAATCGTTGGGCCGTCCTCAATGCCTTAGGGTTCTGTGGCTACCCGGCCGTTTCCGGCCAGACCTCAATCAGACTCCCCTAGCCTCAAGGACTGCCAAAAGGGCAGACCTCCCCAGATAAGACCGTGAACTGTCGATGCGCAACCGCGTCATTTACCGTATCCCCTGAACCAAAAGGCTTCGTTGTGTTGTGCCAACTCGCCCCAGAAACTCGGCCTTCTATGACGTTTCTGTTCGTCGGCTCGCACCTTTGCCGCTGGCTTCCTCCAGACCCTCCCTCGCGGAAACGCCCTTGCCTTTAGCTAGTGGTTGTCCATCTCTCGGCTCCTATGACTTGCGAGCATTTGGATGGCTGGTTCTCCCACAGGGGACTTTCACCCCATTAGTTCACGCCCATGCTGGGCGTACTGTTGTCCATCTCTCGGCTCCTATGACTTGCGAGCATTTGGATGGCTGGTTCTCCCACAGGGGACTTTCACCCCATTAGTTCACGCCCATGCTGGGCGTACACACCTCAGCGCAGCGGACGGTCTAAAAGCTTTGGCTGAGTCTCAAAGGTGATCTGCCGCCGCTGGCTTTCACCGTTAGACAGAATTTAAAGCCTGGCTGGGAGCGCTCCTTGAGATAGCTGAGACACTGTCCTCGATCCTGTGGCAGTTTTGGTGGGTTGTCCTCTGGGTAGGCTAGCGTTGAGGTATTTAGCGCTGCCCTGCAAACTCTATGGCCCCTACCGCAGACATCATTATCATTGGCGCTGGCATTTCCGGCTTAGCTGCCGGGTGCTACGCCCAGATGAACGGCTACCGCACTCAGATCTTTGAAGCCCACGACCAGCCGGGGGGGCTGTGCACCGCCTGGCAGCGGCAGGGCTACACCTTCGACGGCGGCATTCACTACATCTTTGGCACTGGCCCAGGGCAGCCCTTCTACGAGCTGTGGCGCGAGTTGGGAGCCCTGGAGGGCGTTGAGTTTACCAACCAGAGCGAGTTTATGCAGATCCACGGTGCCCAGGGGGAGGTGCTGCGGGTACACAGCCAGCCCGACGAGTTGCAAGCGCATCTGCAAGCGCTGGCCCCGGAAGATGCCAAGCTGATCGACGCCTTTTGCAAAGGGGTGCGCAAGTTTAAAGAGTTTGACCTGTCGATGCTGCAACAGAAGCCCAAGACGCTGATGACGGCGGCGGACTGGGCCCGGCTGGGCAAGCAGGTGCTGCCCTTTATGGGCGTGCTGGGCAAATGGAGTCAGCTCTCCCTGAGCGACCTGGCGGGGCAGGTGAAAACCCCCTTTCTGCGGCGGGCGCTGCCCCACATGTTTGCCTGGCCCGATGTGCCGGTGATGGTGGGTATGTCGCTGCTGGCTTACCTGGACAACCGCAACGCAGGTCAGCCGATGGGGGCAGCCCTCACCTTTGCCCGCGCCATTGAGCAGCGCTACCTGGAGTTGGGGGGCGAAATTGTCTACTCGGCTCAGGTGGAGCGGGTGCTGGTAGACGATGACCGGGCGGTGGGCGTGCGGCTTTTCAACAACGAAACCTACCGGGCTAAGCGGGTGATTTCGGCCTGTGACGGCCGCCGCACCATTTTTGACCTGCTGCGGGGGGACTATATCAACCGCAGAATAGAAAAGCTCTACGATGGCCATTTGCCGCTGCATTCGCAACTGCAGGTGTCGCTGGGGGTGGCGATGGATTTTTCCCACCGTCCCCACTGGGTGACGCATTTGTTGGATCAGCCGATCGCGATCGCCGGCCAGGATCGCTACGAGATTGGCGTCAAGCACTACTGCTTTGACCCCTCCCTGGCCCCACCGGGCAAGTCGGTGGTGATTGTCATGCTGACCAGCCCCTACAGCTATTGGCAACAGCTCTATGGCCGCTCCGCCTACCATGCCGAAGAGAGCCAGGAAGCGAATATTTTGATTCAGCGACTGGAGGAGTTCTACCCAGGGCTAGGGGCCAGCATTGAATGTATGGATGTGGCCACGCCCCTGAGCTACGAGCGCTACACCGGCAACTGGCAGGGAGCCAGCTGCGGCTGGCTGCTGACCAAAGACACCCTGCCGCTGATGGTCAAGGGCGTGCCCAAGCGTCTGCCGGGGCTGGACAACTTCTATATGGTGAGTCAGTGGACCGAACCGGGGGGCAGCCTGCCGATCGTGGCGCTGTCGGGGCGCAACATGATTTACGAAATCTGCCGCGAAGACGGTCGGGTGTTTGAGGCGACGATACCAGGATAATCTTTCGCTGGCGAAAGGTTATGAAATGCGATCGCAGGTCAAGCTTCGTTGCAGTCCTGCGCCTGGGCCAGACCTTGGCGGGAGAATAGAAGTAAAGGATCGGTTGCAAAGAGCCATCCCGACAGGTGTCCACGCACCAAACAGGATCGAACCAGGAGGATCGGCCCATGCTATCCCTCACGCTCACTTACCACGACACGCTCTACCTGATGACTGAAATCGGGACCCTGGGGCTGGTGCTTTTCCTGTGCTGGCTCACCCCCCGCCTGGAGCACCATCGGCCCCAGACCTAGACCCGAGCTACTCTCCCATTCCTGTGGGTCAGGGGTTCTGGCCCAGCGCCACCAGTTCCAGTTCCGGGAGGATAACCCATGTACCGCAAACTGTTAGTTGCTCTGGACAATAGCGCCAGCAGCGCCGCCCTGTTTAACCATGCCCTGGAGCTGGCCCAGGCCACCGCGGGCACCCTGCTGCTGGTGCACTGCCTCTCCAGTCAGGATAGCGACACCCCAATGCCCATGTCGGCAACCCTGGAGAGCATTTACTGGGCACCGGGCACCGAGCTGGATTTGGAAGCCTGGCGGCAGGCCTGGGTGCGCTACGAAACCGAAAGTTTGGAGAACCTGCGCCGCTATGCCGCGATCGCGAATACCGCTGGCGTACCCACTGAGTTTCGCCAGCTGGTGGGCAGCCCCGCCACCGCCATCTGCAAAGTTGCCCAGGAGTGGGGAGCCGACCTGATTTTGATCGGCAACCGGGGCCGCTCAGGCCTCACCGAACTGGTGCTGGGCAGCGTCAGCAACCACGTTATGCACCGTGCCCCCTGTGCCGTGCTGGTGCTGAAGGGCACTGCCCTGAGCGAGACTGAGACCCCCGCTATGGCGGCGGAAGTTGCCTAATACCCCAGCCAAGCACGCACCCGCGACCCTGGTAGCTCCTCGCTCCAGGGTTTTCTACTGATAACGACCTGACTAAATCTGACGTCCAAACCCCAATCCCCAAAAAGCCCATTTTTTAACGACATAGCCGAGCCCAAGGTCGATGACAGTCGCCTTTTAATTTGTGGGGTGAACCAGGCAGGAGTTAGCATTAAAGAGCAGGGCGACGGGATCCGAAGCTCGGGGTAGTGCGATCGCGATGTAACGATTCATGATCTTTTTCTTCCACTTTCCTGGGGAAAACCGGGAAAAATCCGTGGAAAATCTCTGTCGTTAGAGGGGATAACCTCTGCCTGGGTGTGGATGTTGCCTGCCCCATGTCCATAGTTGTGGAAACTCAGGACGATTCCCCACCGCTTTTCCCCAGCCCCGTTAGTTCCCTAGCCTGCCCACTTCAAGCAATCTAGCTCTTTTCCCCAGTTTTCACAGCCCCTTCTATTACGACTATCTTTTAAATTTTTCTTCTTCCGGAAGGCAGACCTTGCCCCACAGAGAAGAGGTCAGCCAGGGCAAAAAAGGGTGATAGGATGAACACCCAATCAAAAAGTAGCCGTTTTCAAAACCGCTCAAAAGCTTTGTTTATAAGGGATCCAGGCTTCTGAAATCATTCACACATAGTAGGTTTAACCGGGATCTATAGCAAAGGTGAGATACTGCTAGTACGGAATTAGCCAGGTAGATGCCACAGGCGGGCATCTCAGGTTGACGTTCCCTATCCACTGCATTTTCTTTCTCCGTTGCCATGAAGTTTATCTGCCCCCAGAGCGAGCTGAGTGCCCAACTTTCGTCGGTTAGCCGAGCGGTATCGTCGCGCCCCAGTCGGCCTGTGCTGGCCAATATTTTGGTAACGGCCGACATCGAAAGTCAGTCAGTGACGCTGGTTGGCTTCGATGAAGTGCTGGGCATTGAAACGCGCTTCAGTGCCCAGGTTGACGAACCGGGCACCCTGACGCTGCCTGCTAAGCTCTGGGGCGATATCGTATCGCGCTTGGCCAACGAAGATATTACCCTCGAATCGGACGGCGACAGCACCACCGTCACTCTGACCTCATCCTCGGGCCGCTACGAGGTGCGGGGCCTCAGTGCCGAAGACTACCCGTCGCTGCCTACGGTGGAAGACGGCGAAGCGATCGCCCTCAGTGCCGATGCCCTGCTCAACGGGCTGCGGGGTTCCCTGTTTGCCACCAGCGGCGATGAAACCAAGCAGGTACTGACAGGCGTCCACCTGATGTCGGAGACCGATGCCCTGGAGTTTGCCGCCACCGATGGCCACCGCCTCTCGGTGGTGCAGACCACCGACGAAGCCGCTACCGAAACCCCAGCCATGGATGTCACCGTACCCGCCAAGGCCCTGCGCGAGCTAGAGCGCATGATCCAGGGCTACAACTCCAACCAGCCGGTGGCCCTGCGGCTCGATGAAACCCAGGTGCTGTTTGACCTAGGGGCGCAGCGCCTCACCACCCGCCTGCTGGAGGGGCAGTACCCCAACTACCGCCAGCTGCTGCCCAAGCAGTTTGCCCGCCAGGTCACCGTCGATCGCCGCCTGTTGATGTCGAGCCTGGAGCGCATTGCGGTGCTGGCCAGCCAGAAAAACGACATCATCAAAATCACTCTCAATTCTGACGAGCAGTCCATCGCGCTCTCGGTCGAAGCCCAGGAGGTGGGCAGCGGTCGCGAAGAGCTGCCAGCCCAGGTGACTGGCGACGACCTCGATATCGCCTTCAACGTGCGCTACCTGCTGGACGGCCTCAAGGCATTCGACACCACCGAAGTGCAGATGCAGTGCAATGCGGCCACCAGCCCGGCGGTGTTTGTGCCCCTGGGCGAAACCAAAATCACCTACCTGGTCATGCCGGTGCAGATTCGGGGGTAGGTCGCAAAGCGTGATTTGACACCATTCTTTGCAGATTGATGGGTTTGAGTAGTTTCAATTTCAAACGGGAGAAGAGGCTATAGGCCTTGCTGAATTGAGTAATGAATCTGTAAACTTAACAGCCTTTCATCGCCCCAGAATTGGGGGGCTAGGGGGCATATCATACTTGCATTCAGCAACGCCAGGCTATAAATTGCAGCTGCCTCCCTCTACTGTCGAAAAGCGTTAACGGCTTGAGAACGCGATTCTAGGGCAGCACAGTGGGCCAGGCGATCGAGGTCAATGCCCTGTACAACCTGGCTTTCGCTGGCTTGCTGATAGCCACCCGATCGCAGGCAATAAACACTAATGCGCTCTGCCTGCCAAAACCAGACCTCGGCAACGCCCAGGGCAGCGTAGCGCTTGAGCTTATCGGGGCCGCCGCTGGTAAATACCACCTCGATCGCCAGGTCTGGAATAGGCTTTTTAGGGCCAAAACAGTACGATTCATCGGCCTGAACCGAGGCGATCGCCTCCCGTTCTTGAGAGAAAGAGCCTGTGGCCACAAACTCGACCCCCTGACCCAGCAGATAATCTTCGATCAGGTAGCCGAGGTTGCCCTTGACAATCTCATGCTCTGGGGATGTGGACAAAATCTCTAGCTCCCCAGCGAAATAAAACAGACGAATGCCTGGCGAATCGGCAAACCCTTGCTGAATCGCTTTAAAGTTGTCCCAGCTTACGCCCGCATGAATAAACCGCTGCTCGGTAGGTCGATCGACAAGCTGAACCATCGCTACCCTCTGGGGTGTCTCCTCCTATGATGACCCATCGCTAGGCTGTAGGCATCGGTAGATCTTGAGCTACGGCTCTGGGCGATTCTAGAGATCACAGTGACCCAAACCAGCGCCAGCTCAAATGGGGCCGTACATGTCCAGGCCGTGGTCAAAACTGCCTAGAAATCCGACCAGTACGGCTAGGTAAAGAACGCCACCATGGCCAGGGTGCCGATCACCAGGGTCAGGGCCATATAGCGATAGTTTTGCCACCAGGGGATGCCTGCCAGGTCGCGGGTTTCGTCGTGCCAGGTGGAGCTTGACCAGGTCAACTCAGCGATCGCATCGGCCTCGGGCGCAGGGGTCAACAGCGTCACCCCCACAAAGATCAGCAGGCTGAAGAGCAGCAGCAGCCCGGTGGCGTAGAGAAATTGCAGGTCGTAGAGCTCTAAAAATTCCCCCAGCACAAACATGGTAATGCCCACCGGAATGCCCACCGCCAGGGTATAGAATGCCGCGTCACGGGTGGCCCGCCGCCAGAACAGGCCGCCCAAAAACACCGTCACCACGGGCATGGTGATGTGGCCGAGAAACGACTGAAAATACTCAACAATGGTGGGGAAGTTGGCGATTTGCGGTGCCCAAATCACCGCCAGGACCATCAAAACCGCAATGGTGATGCGGCCGTAGTAGAGGAGCCGCCGCTCGCTGGCCCCCGGTCTGAGTTTGCGGACAAAGTCGTTGGTTACCAGGGATGACGTGCCGTTGAGGGCCGAGTCCAGGGTAGACATTAGCGCCGCTACCAGGGCGGCCAGCACCAGCCCCCGTAGGCCCACGGGCAGCAAGTCAAAGGCCATAGCGGGCCACACCATGTCGGGGTCGGGCAGGTCGGGGTAGAGGGCGCGGCCCATAGTGCCGGGCAAAATCAGCAGAAACAGCAGCGGCAGCTGCATCAGGCCGCAAAACAGCGCCCCCCAGCGACCGTCGTTGACATTGCGGGCCGACAGCACCTTTTGCACTACCACATGGTTAGTAATCCAGTAGTAAATGCCCAACCACAGCACGCCGGTAAAGACCCCCGGCCAGGGCAAAAAGTCGTCGTCTGCGGGCTTAAACACCGTAAAGCCATCGGGCGGAGCGGCATCCACCACCGCCTGCCAGGAGCCCAGTTCTGAGAAAGCGACAAAGAAGATCAGGCCACCGGCGGTGAGTAGCAAAATCCCCTGAATGGTGTCGGTGACCATGACGGCGGACAGACCGCCGAGCAGAACGTAGATGCCGCCTAGGGTGGCGATCGCCACGATTAGCCAAAACAGGCCGATGTCGGGAAACAGCAGTTGCAGGGTGATGGCTCCGGCATACATCGCGCCAGCGGAGTCGATAAACATGGCTGTGAAGATCGAAAAACCGGAGAACAACAGCCGCGATCGCGCGTCATACCGCTTCTCTAAAAACTCCGGCATGGTGGAAATTTTGGAGTGCAGGTAGTACGGCAAAATAAACACCGCAAAAAAGCACAGCACCAGGGTGGCCATCCACTCGTAGTTCCAGACGCTGATGCCGTCTTCGTAGCCTGCCCCAGCCAGGCCCACGTAGGAGGTGCCCGACAGGTTGGCCGCCATCAGGGCAAACCCGATTAAAAACCAGTGGCTGCCCCGCCCGCCCAGAAAAAAGCTCTCCTGGTCCTCTTTTTTGCGGCCTACCCAAAAGCCGATGGCCAGCACCCCAATCACGTAGGCGACGAGAATGCCGAGATCTAGGCCGGTCAACTCAAACTGAATATTGGCTTCTTCCATGGGTCTAAAAACCTGTACTTGTCACATGAAAAACTGAGTTTAAGTGCTGAATCAAAGTAAGTTTTCGATACATATTTCCGCTTAATGACGCGAATTGAGCAGCCCAAGTCGCCGCCATAAAAAATTGTGGCGGCGGCACAGCTGCCGCTCTTTTTGCCGTGGACTACTGAGGGTTTAAAGCAATGAAAAATGGGTCGAGCAACCGTGCCCGACCGCTGCTTTATTGATGTGATCGAAAACCGAATGATAGGTATCGTATGGGGTCAAGAAAACCCCATACAACCTTCTTTGGACGGAGCCCCTTGCTCCTCGGATCTGTCGATGGATACAAATTTTTGAGATCTTAATCGCGGGGGCGGGGGACGCGCAGGCGGGGCGATCGCGGCTGTGCGACCAGTGTTTGCCAGAGATGCTCGTAGCGCTGGGTCATCACCTGGGCCGTCAACTCTGCCGCCGCCACCGCTCGGCCCTCCTGTCCCAGGCGATCGCGCAGGGCAGCATCCCCCTGCAGGCGGCGCAGGGCTTTGACCAGACCCATCACATCGTCTTTCTCGACCAACAGCCCGGTTTCACCATCCCTGACCGCCTCGGCTACGCTGCCCACCCGGGTTGCCACCACCGGACGGGCCGCCAGCATGGCTTCGGCGATCGCCAGGGGAAAGCCCTCCGATCGCGAGGGCAGCACAAAGATATCCACATTGGGCAGGTGGGCGCGGGGGTTACCCGCCCACCCCGGCAGCGATACGCGATCGCCGATGCCCAAATCCTGTACCAACTGCTCCAGGGCGGGGCGCTCCGTCCCCTCCCCCCAGATCACCAGGTAGGCGTCGTCGACCAGGGCGATTGCCCGCAGCAGAATGTCGTGGGCCTTCACCGCATCCAGGCGACCTGCGGTGGCCACAATCAGTCGGTGATCCTTCCGGGCCGGGGTGTGGGCGGGCTCGAAGGCGATGTCCGGTACCCCGTTGGGCACCGACAGCACCGAGTGGCGACCCAGGGCATAGAAATCCTCCATCCGCCGCACCGATGCCTCGCCCACGGCAACGTGGGCATCCACCCGCAGCGACAGGGCTCGCGTTCGCCACAAGGCCAGGGCATCGGTGGTTCGCAACGGCAGCTGATCGACCCGCACCACCCGCGCCCCCGGCACGGTCAGCGCTGCCGTCAGGCCGATGGCCCCGGCCCAGGGGGTACAGAGGTTGAGGTGGATAATGTCGGGCCGCAGGCGGTGCAGCGTGGCGGTGTGGGCGGCGAGGGAGCGGAGACCAGCCGGGGGCAGAACAATTTTTTCGGCGCTGGGGCGCTGGGCGGCGATCGCCTCGACAACCGCCGCTGAAACCCCCAGCACGGTGATGGCGAACTGGTTGGAGGCTCCTGCCACCAGATGACCCAGGCTCAGCTCGGCCCCCCCCATGCCCATAGAATCGGTGTAGACCACAACTCGCAGCGGCCTGGGAGCCGCACTGGCTAACGGTGTCAGGGTTGAATTCACAATCGGTAGTAGCAGTTTTTACCCTACCCATTCAGCCCTGCTTAGCCTACGGTTGCCATCTCTACCGGGAGTACTTCAACCCGACCGAAGGACGGAACCTGGGCCGAGCGCGGATCGCTTCCCCACACTCCCCTGCATTTTCTCGGCTTCAGGGGTCAGGGAGCTGCCAAGCGGGCCTGGCCGTCGGGGCACAAACTCAAGACCACGCAGCGATCGCAGGCCGGATTGTTGTAGAAGCAGCACCGCTGCCCGTGGAGCATCATCACCTCGTGGTGGTCGTAGACCTGCTGGGCGTTCCAATCCTCGGGCAGCAGCGCTTCGAGCACCGCATGGGACGGGCCGACGGCCAGGGTTTTGGTAATCAGCCCCAGGCGCTGGGCGACGCGGTGGTGGTGGCTATCCACCGGCAGCGCCCGCCCCCGCAGCTGACTAAAGCACAGCACCGCCGCGCTGGTTTTAGGCCCCACGCCGGGCAGCGCCTCCAGCCAGGCGCGGGCCTCGGCTACCGGCATCGCCTGTAAAAAGTCGAGCGACCACGCCCCGTTGGTGGCTTCGCCAATTAGCTTCAAGACCTGCTGAATGCGGGGCGCTTTTTGCTCGGGCCAGGTGCAGGGGGCGATCGCCGCCTCCACCGCCGCCGTGGGTGCATCCCGCACCGCTGCCCAGGTGGGAAACTGCGCCACCAGCTGTTTAAAGGCGCGGCCCGAGTCGTGGTTTTTGGTGCGGTGGGACAATAGCGAGGACACCAACTCACTCAGCGGATCAAGGTTGTGGAAGTAGGGAATGGGGCAGCCATACTCGGCACAGAGGCGATTGTGGATAGCGATCGCCTGATGCTGCAAATCTAGGTTGCTCGGTTGGCTTACCACATTCGCCCTACGCGCTCTAGTCAGCAGTGTAACGATTTGGGGGATGGGCAGAATTGGCCTGGGGAGAGAGTAATTGTAGGAAGAGGGTTTGCGGTATACGGTGCAAGGTATACGGTTTGCGGTTCTGCCTTGCACCGTATACCTTGCACCGTACCCCCAGCATTTTTCGTTTGATCGCTCCCAACCGATCGCCATGCTCCCTCATTGGAAAGAGGTTGCCCTGCCCTGGGGTCTTTAGGATGCGAGTAAAGGCAAGCCTTTGGGGCTCTGTCAAGATCGTTGGTTAGCATCACCACGGTCTTCCATGGCCCGCGCCGTCCTTGCAACGCTGCTCAACCCGACATACAAAACCATGAGCGATACCACCATTATCAAAGTCACCTCCGAAGCCGCTCCGACGGGAGATATGGGGCAAAAACACCTGGCCCTGAGCAAAAACCTGGCCATGCGGCTGTGGGAAAATGAGCAGCCCGGCGAGGCCAAACCCGAGACTCAGCGGCCCTATGAGGCGATCGGCTACGTGATTAGCGGGCGGGCGGAGCTGCACCTGGAAGGTCAGATGGTGGTGCTCGAACCCGGCAACTCCTGGGTGGTGCCCGAGGGCGCATCCCACACCTACAAAATTCTTGAGCCCTTCACCGCTGTTGAGGTCACTACCCCTCCGGCGGTGGTCCACGGGCGCGCTCGGTCGTGATCGGAAGCAATGTTAGCGTCCCCTGAATTCTCCCCAACGGAGCTCGGATTCGCCTGGCCCCCTAAAAGGACTGGGAGGTCAACCAACCGGAGCAGTTGGCCCCAATGCTGCAAACCCTGGAAGGCATCCAGCGGGAATTCAACGGCACCCAGTCTGTCGGCAAGCGGGTCTCCCTGTCGACCTGATTTTGCGGAGGGCTGTGCTGCGGCGGAAAGCGCTACGCGGGGGGTCTAACCACTGGCAGCGCCCCCCAATGCCATACCGCAATGCCCCTACAACCCGGAGGGATGGGGCCGGGTGCGGCATTCCCCCGGGGGGCCGATGGGGGGATGCCGCAGGCTCAGGGGCTTTCGCTCTGGCGGTAGATGGTCTGACCGGCTTTGATGGTTTCAAGCACCTGAATCTCGCCCATTTTCATCGGGTCTGCCGCCAGCGGGTCGGCGGAGAGCACCACCAAATCGGCCAGTTTGCCGACTTCTAGGGTGCCTTTGTGGTCTTCCTCGAAGTACTGCCAGGCGGCATCGGCGGTGATGCCGCGCAGCGCCTCAAAGGGGGTGATCCGCTGGTCGGGGCCGAGGTCAGCCCCGCCGGAGGTGACCCGGTTGACGGCGGCGGCGGCGACGGGCAGCATGCCGATACCGGCGATCGGGGCGTCGTGGTGCAGGGTAAACTTCATGTTGCGCTGGAGGGCCGACTGGGCCGGGCTGATGCGCGCCGCTCGCTCGGGGCCTAAAAACAGGTCGCGGTGGCGATCGCCCCAGTAGGGAATGTGAATGGGAAAGAACGACGGCACCAACCCCTGGGCCGCGGCAACATCGAGCTGGTCTTCTCGAATCATCTGGGCATGGATGATGGTGGTCCGCAGATCGGGGCGAGGCTGGGCTGAACGCGCGATCGCCACCGCCTCGATCAAGATGTCAGTGGCGGCATCGCCATTGGTGTGCACCAGCATGGGCACGCCGCGGGCATCGCAGCGCTCTACCCAGCCGGCCAGATCCTCCACCTCCATACTGGGGTAGCCCCGATAGCCGTCGCTGGGTACTTGCCCCACTGCCGGACTGTTGACCGCCGTTTCTGAGCTAATAAACAGATGCTCAGCGTTTTGGTCCCGGCATTTGTCGGCGGTGGGCTGGGTCTCACCGGGTTCGACATAGAAGGGCTGCGATAGGTAGGCGGTGTAGCCCTGAATGGAGCCATCGACCACCAGTTTGATACCGCCGTAGCGGAAGCGGCCCGTGGGGACACTCGAGCATTGGAACCGTTCTAGATCCGCTGCCACCTGGTCAAACAGGGCATCGTCTACTCCGGCGTAGAGGGGATAGCTAACCACATCAATGGGGAGTTTGTCGGCCTGGGCCATGGCCTCTAGCAGGGCCGCCGCCCCTTTGCCCGTTGAGCCATCCTGGGCTGTGGTAATGCCGGCGGCGGCATAGTACCTCAGCCCGGCCTCTAACAACTCCAGGGCTTTTTCGGGGGTGGGGGTGGGCAGGAGACCCGCCACCAGCATTAGTGCTGCCTCCTCCAGCACGCCGTTGGGTTCCTGGCTGCCCGGTTGCCGTTGAATGCGGCCCCCCTCGGGGTCGGGGGTGCTGGCGCTAATCCCGGCCTTGTCTAGCAAAAGGCTGTTGCAGGCGCACAGGTGGTTAGAAATGTGGACGAGCAAAATGGGATGCTCGGTGGAGACGGCATCCAGGTCTTCCTTCAGCGGATGGCGCATGCCCTCGGGGGCGGTGTCGTCGTAACCCCAGCCAATCACCCATTGACCGGGGGCGAGGTTTTTGGTGGCAATTTCCTCCCGCAGGATGCGCTGAATGTCTTCGATGGACTGGACTTCGCCGATGGGGTAGGGGTCGAGGTTGGCGACAGCAAACTTAGCCGATTGCATCACCACGTGGGAGTGGGGGTCGATAAACCCCGGCATCAGGCAGCGCCCCGCCAGGTCTACCAGGGTGGTGGTCGGGCCTTGCAACAACTTTACCGAGGCCAGACGGCCCGCTGCCATAATCCTGCCGTCTTTAACGGCCAGGGCTTCGACGCGATCGCCATCGGCCACCATGGTGACAATCGGCCCACCAAAGTAAATCGTGTCTACGGCATCCCCGGTAGCGGCTACCAGGGGCTGGCTGGCTGCCGGGGTAGACTTCATTGAGGCGTTGCCCCCCTGGGCCAGGTAGTGGGAGGTGGTTAAAATCCCGGCGGTGCCGAGGGAGAGTTTGAGGAAGTTGCGCCGTTGAATCAGATTGTGGCCTGCCGCCTCAAGGGTATCGGCCAAAAATGAAGCACAGCCGCAGCCCAGCTGAAAAAATGCTTTGAAGTCAGTCATGGTAATCTCTTCGTTAGTTTAGGGTCTGGACGGGGGAGGGCAGGCTCCAGTCCATTAGGGCGGCGATGTGCGTCCCCAGGGTGACGGGGTTAAAGGGTTTGGGGATGACTCCGGCGATCGCCATCTGGCTGTAGCGTTGGTAGTCGCTGGGCATGAGCCGCGAGGTCAGCAAAATAATTGGGATGGACCGGGTGCGCGGGTCGGCCCTGAGCTGCTGGTAGAGAGTTTGCCCGGCCCCATCCCCCCGGCCAGTTTCCAGCAAAATCAGATCCCATGGTCCAGAAGTGGCCACATCGAGGGCATAGCGTGCATCCGTTGTGGCGGCGTACCAACCGGCAAACAGCTCCAGGCTGTATTGGGTAACGATGGCCACCGCCGGGTCGTCATCGATATAGAGAACTTGCTTGGTGCGGGAATATAGCCCAATCTCTGGGCGCACTAACATGGCTTCCATGGGCGATCAGATCAGATATTTTCTGTGCTCTGAGCATAGGAATAAACTCAAGGTGCGCCTGTCCGAAACTTGCAACTTCACCAACGCTGAGTCACAAGTTTTTTGCAAAAATTTCAAGATCTTAGGGTTTGGTGTAAGGTTAAGACAGCCAGGATGCGCCTCAGGCGCGTTATTCCTGGAATTTTTCTGTGGCGTCCGGTGCACCTTATCAATGTCAATTGATACTTGCCAATTCATACCGATTGAGTTGATTTGTCAATTGAATGGCCTTTAGTCAAGCCCGATCGCCCCGCATAGCCTCCCAAAATGTTCTGACCCATTTACCTGCGGCACACCCGAGTTATTGGGGAGAAGGTTTCGCCCAGCAGCGCAAATTTGGCGACATTGATGAGCTAGCCGCCTATTGGTCTAACGAGGATGTCACGCTGACTCAGCTCAGTCGGCAGCCTTTGTCCTGCGAGGCATTTGTCTGGGGGTGCGACACAGTCCGCATTAGCTTTAGCCGCGCTAACTGCGCCATTAAGGCGATCGGTTCTAAGAAACCGGGGTTTATGGTATTTGTCTTTCTGCCCCAGGGTTGCCGTCATCCAGTGGTGTCCCACGGTCGATCACTCACTGCCGATTATACCTATGGGTTTGACCCCAACCGGGGGGTAGATATGGTGTTTCCTGGCCACACCACCCACTGTGTGGTTTACATTCGCCAAGATGTGTTTGAGGCCTGTGCCCAGGCCATGGATCGCGATGATTTAAATGCGAAGTTTTTTGCCCCCAACTATTTCTACCTGCCCAGCGCTCTACCATCGCTCCACACCTACTTGAACCAGGTCTATACCCTCTTAGCCCAGCGATCGCCCCTGTTGCAGCAGCCCACCTTTCACCGGCTGCTCCTGCAAGACTTTTTGCCGATGCTGGTGGCGGCCCTGCCTCTACAACTGGCTCCATCTACCCTGCGGGCCCCTGCGCTGCGGCGATCGCCCCTGGTCAAGCAGGCCGAAGACTACATGGTGGCCCACCTCGATCAGCCCCTCACCCTGGCCGATCTGTGCCAGGCGCTGGGCACCAGCAGTCGCGCCCTCTCCTACGGGTTTCAAGACATCTTTGGCATGAGCCCCATGGCCTACCTGAAAACCCTGCGGTTGATGGGGGTGCATCGGGCCTTAAAAACCGCCCACCCCGATCGGAACACGGTGACTAACATTGCCGGTCAGTTTGGGTTTTGGAGTATGAACCACTTCGCCCTCGACTACAAACAAATGTTTGGCGAGTCGCCCCAGGAGACATTGAAACGGGAGGGTCGGTAGGTGGTGCTAGGCGATTGGTGTTAGATATCTGTGCAGGGGGTGGGGTATGCGCTTTTCTAAGGTTTCTCCGATTCCTAGGCCCGTTGTGGGCTGGTTGCTCTACGACATCGCCAGTTCGAGCTATATCTTTCTGATTCCCTCCGTGGCCTTTGCGGTTTACTACCGGCAGGTTCTCTGCGGTGGGGTGGCCTACTGCGATGCCCAATGGGGGCTGCTGACCGCCCTGGCCCTGGTGGTGGCGGGGGGGCTGGCCCCTCTAGTGGGGGCGATCGCCGATTTGGGCAAGGTGCGGCATCCCCTGTTTGTCATTGCCACCCTGGGCTGCTGCATCGCTTCGGCGGCGCTGTTTTGGGCTCAGCCGGGGGCTGTGGGGTGGGGCGGGCTGGCCTTTGTGGTGGCCCAGGTGGGCTACAGTCTGGCCATGGGCCTCTACGATGCCTACCTGCCCAGCCTGGTACCGCGTCAGCGGTTGGGGCAGTTGTCGGGGTTGGGCTGGGGGCTGGGCTACATCGGTGGGTTGGCCTGCTTTTTTATTGCCCGTCCCTGGCTGGCGGGGGGGCTGGAGGCCGACAACCTGCCCATCTATCGGCAGACTTTTTTGCTGGTGGCGGTGTTTTATGGGATTGTGGCCCTGCCGGCCCTGGCCTGGCTGCCCCGCCAGGGGGGCGGCCACTATGGTCTTTCGGTCAGCCTGGTGCGACGGGCCTACCAGCAGGTGTTTTCTACCCTGGGCGGATGGCGAGATCGGCCAGACATCTTTCAGTTTTTGCTGGGCTACTACCTGATCTCCGATGGGGTGTTCACGGTGGGTAGTTTCACCGCAATTTATCTCACCACAGAATTTGGCCTGCCGATGAAGACGATCTTGCAGTTGACCCTGCTGTTCAATGCGATCGCCATTCCGGCCACCCTCACCTCTGGCTGGCTGAGCCGTCGCTGGTCTGCCCTGGGGCTGCTCAAATCTGCGCTGGGCATCTGGATAGTTACCCTGTTACTCCTAGTGTTTGGCACCCATCCCTCCATCCCCCTGCTGGCAGCCTGTGGGTTGGGGCTGGTGCTAGGGTCTACCCAGTCCCTCTGCCGGGGCCTGTTTGCGGAACTGGTACCCCAGGAGCAGGCCGCCGAACTGTTTGGGTTCAATGCCCTGGTGAGCAAGGTGTCGGCCATGGGTGGCCCCCTGCTATTTGGTCTGATCAGCGCCACCACCGGCAATCAACGGCTGGCCATGCTATCGGTGATGCCGTTTTTCCTGGTGGGGGGCTGGGTATTGTTGCGGGAGTAGGCTGAAAGTTGTGCGAGTGCCAGACAACCCTATCCGCTATCCTTACCTGTATACCCTGGGGGAAATAGGGACATAACCCTGGCTGGGTCGCCTGGAGGGGGACAACCCAACAGCGCCTGACAGCAAATCCGAATTCAATAACCCCCGATACCCAACCGGGCAACCCGGAGGGGCATTGGCAAACCCCGCCCCTCCAATCCCATAAACACCAAAAAACGCCCCAGAACTCTGGGGCGCTTCAAACCTTCATTCGACCTGTTCACAGGTAGGGCGGAGCGTTAACCCGCCCAGGGTGTCATAACCTAGCCGAGGATTGCAGGAGCCTGCAGTGCCACGGGAGTGACCTCACCGGCAGCGGCCAGATCCAGGGGGAAGTTGTGAGCATTGCGCTCGTGCATCACTTCCATACCCAGGTTGGCGCGGTTGATCACGTCCGCCCAGGTGCCAATCACCCGACCCTGGGAGTCCAGAATCGACTGGTTGAAGTTGAACCCGTTCAGGTTGAACGCCATCGTGCTGATGCCCAGGGCGGTGAACCAGATGCCGACAACCGGCCAGGCTCCCAGGAAGAAGTGCAGCGAACGGCTGTTGTTGAAGCTGGCGTATTGGAAGATCAGACGACCGAAGTAGCCGTGGGCTGCAACGATGTTGTAAGTCTCTTCTTCCTGGCCAAACTTGTAGCCGTAGTTCTGGGACTCGGTCTCGGTGGTCTCACGCACCAGCGAGGAGGTCACCAGCGAACCGTGCATAGCCGAGAACAGCGAACCGCCGAACACACCGGCTACACCCAGCATGTGGAAGGGGTGCATCAGAATGTTGTGCTCAGCCTGGAACACAATCATGAAGTTGAAGGTACCGGAGATACCCAGGGGCATACCATCCGAGAAAGAGCCCTGACCCAGAGGGTAGATCAGGAACACGGCAGTAGCCGAAGCCAGGGGAGCGCTGTAGGCCACGCAGATCCAGGGGCGCATGCCCAGGCGGTAGCTCAGTTCCCACTGACGGCCCATGTAGGCAAAGATGCCGATCAGGAAGTGGAAAATAATCAGCTGGTAGGGACCACCGTTGTACAGCCACTCATCCAGGGAAGCAGCTTCCCAGATCGGGTAGAAGTGCAGACCGATGGCGTTGGAGGAGGGCACAACCGCACCGGAGATGATGTTGTTGCCGTACATCAGCGAGCCGGATACAGGCTCACGGATGCCATCAATATCGACAGCAGGAGCGGCTATGAACGCGATGATGAAGCAGATGGTGGCGGTCAGCAGGGTGGGAATCATCAGGACCCCGAACCAGCCCACATAGAGGCGGTTCTCGGTGCTGGTGACCCACTGACAAAACCGCTCCCAGGCTCCCGCATTGTCGCGGGCGCGAAGAGAAGTAGTCATAGTAAGAGTGCCAATGAATAACAGCGAAAAATGGATACGGAATGGATAAATCTACCCATCCATATGCAGTGTAAAGTTCCTCTTTTCTCCAGAAAATTGTGAGAAACGAAAGTTTATTTCGCTGTACAAAAGTAAATGCATTAGCCCGGAGGCCAGCCCAGGCTTCGGCCCCCCAGCAGATGCAGGTGTAAATGGTAGACGGTTTGCCCACCATCGTCTCCAGTGTTGATCACCACTCGGTAACCGTTCTCGGTCAATCCCACCTGATCGGCAATCTGCTTAACGGTAAATAACAAATGGCCTAACAGTTCTTTATCTTCCGAAGTCGCATCCGCCAGCTTGGGTATTGGCTGTTTGGGAATCACCAGAATGTGGGTAGGGGCCTGGGGGGTGATGTCGGTGAAGGCCAGGCAAAGGTCATCCTCGTAGACAATATTGGCCGGAATCTCTTTGCGGATGATTTTGCCAAAGATGGTGTCGCCACTCATAGAAAAGCTGGGGCTAAATGACGCCGCTATTGTCGCACGGACCTGATCAATCACAAGGCTTTGACTCTAGTGGTTTCACCGCAGGGCCGTGGAGAACATCCCCATTGCAGCTAAAGCGGGAGCCGTGGCATGGGCAATCCCAGCTGTTCTCGGCCTGGTTCCAGGCGACAATGCAGCCCAGGTGAGGGCAGACCGCAGAGACCGTGTGGAGTTGGCCGCTGTCGTCGCGGTATGCGGCAATTTTGCTGCCCTTGTGGGTAACCAGTTTGCCCTCGCCGGGGCCAACGCTGTCGGGGGAGTCGAACAGGCCCTTGAAGCGATCGCCCACCCAGCGGGTGCCCACCTCCAGGTTTTGCTGAATGGAGGTGGCGGTCACAAAGGGGGCGGGACGGGTGGATTCGTATAGATCGGCCCAGGGGTTGGCAATGCCGAGAATGCGGTCCGACAGCACCATAGCCGAGAGGATCGACTTGGCCATCCCCCAAAGGCTGAACCCGGTGGCGACGTAGGTGTGGTCGTGGGCTGGGGTGAGGGGGCCAATGTAGGGCAGTTTGTCGAAGGAGATGTAGTCTTGGGTGGACCAGCGATACGCTGGCTCAACCCCGAAGGTCTTTTGCAGATAGCTCTCCAGGCGCTGAAAGCGCTCATCGGTGGCGCTGTCGTCGCCGACTTTGTGGCCCTCGCCACCCACCAGCAGCAACGTACCGCCGTCGTCGGTGGGGGTTGAACGAATGGAGCGGTAGTTTTCGCCGACGCCAATGTACATGTCTTTGGGGGCTTGCTCTGGGGCAATGCGGCCGCCAACAATGTAGGACCGTTTCGGATAGGTTTTGGCAAAGTATAGGCCAATGTCCAGAATGGGCAGGTTGGTGGTGATCACCACATCCTGGGCGGTAACGGTGGGGCCATTGTGGGTGATGACGCGGCAGGGACCTTCGCCATCGACGGTTTGGACGCGGGTTTGCTCAAAGACGTGGCTGCCGTTGCCGGGTAGGGTAGCGGCGATCGCCAGCATGAACTTGCGCGGGTGAAACTGGGCCTCATCGGGCATCACAATTGCCCCGGAGACCGGTAAGGGCAAATCGACGCTCTCGACAAAGCTGACGGGCAGGCCCAGGCGCTGGGCGGCCTCTATCTCGTCTTTGACCTTGGTTAATCCGTCGGTGTCGGTGGCAAAGGTATAGTTGGCCTTGCGCTCAAAGTCGCAGTCGATATTTTCCGCCGTAATCAGGTCGGCCAGACGGGCGATCGCGGCCCGATTCGATTCCCCAAACAGTCGGGCCTTCTCCTCGCCGTGTTGCTCGATCAGATCGGCGTAGATGAGCTGCTGTAGGGCGGCCACTTTGGCGGTGGTATGGCCCGATACGCCAGCCCCAATCCGATCGGCCTCGATCAGGGCTACGGTTTTACCCGCCTGCTGAAGCAGCTTGGCTGTGGTCACTCCCGCCAGCCCGGCTCCCACGACCGCCACATCCACCGTGACATCCTGACTTAGCGTCGGGTAGCTAGAGGGCAGGGTCGAGTCTATCCAGTAGGAAATATGGCGTCCGGTGAGGGTCATGGCGTAAGACCAGTGAGAGGGCTACCCTAATCCTCCCGAGTCCACACCCAAATTCTCATCTTCCATAGGTCGGAAATAAGTCGAAATTGCCATAGAAATGGGGAAATTTTGGCGAAACCAGCGAGAAAAACCGGCGGGTGCATGGGGGATGGTCCAACCAGTTTCAGATCATCCCCCCAACGGTTTCAACTTTTTCCCCTACGGATCAAGCCAACTACTCGTTCTCCCCGGGCCCAAAGTACTGGGAAACAAAGCTGCCGTGCAGACCGTAGGGCACGTGGTGGGGCAGCTTCAGTCGGGCTACAGGCCCGGCGGCAATGTCCTGACCCGCCAAAATTACCAGGTCAGAGCACTGGCGCTCGGCGTTGTACATCAGCACCAGCACCCAGCCGTCATCCTCCCCCTGACCCCCTGGGCGGGGCACAAACAGGGGCTCCCCCATGAACCCGCGCGGGGCTGCACTCCACACCTCGGTGTCGCCCGTGTGGGTGTCGAGCTTGAGCAGGGCTTGCAGTGGAGCGTTGCCCTGGGCAGCGTGGGCAGTCCCTATAAATAGATAGCGGTAGGGCCGCCCCAGATAGTCGGGGTGCAGGGTGGGAAACTCCACACAGCGGGTCAGCACCTTGCTCACCTCAGCCGTACCCGCCGCCATATTCAGGCTAAAGCGCCACAGTTCTCCCGCCGGAACGCTCTCAAAGTCAACCTCGCGAAAGTCGCTGGTGCCATCCAGGGACGGGAAACTGTCGTAACAAATAGAGTCAATAACAATTTGCCCGTCGCGTTCGAAGGCGTTGGCGTGGTGGAACACAAAGCAGGGGTCGGTCTCGATCACCTGCATGGGGTCGCCATTGCGGGGAACGACCAAAATTTTGGTTGGCTCTTTCGGGTTGAAGCGAATGCACTCTGCCGCACCCTTGAACCCCAGCAGAAAGGGAATGGGCCCAAAGCTCACCGGGTTCTGGAAGAAGATGGCGTAGTTGGGGGTGAGGGCAAAGTCGTGGATGAAGGCAAAGCCGGGAATGGTATGGCGGTGCTGACAGACGGCATTGCCCTCGGCGTCAAGTTCGTGGAGCGTAATGGTGCTGGACAGACCAGTTTTGAGTGAAAAGCCGACCAGCCGCTGGTCGCCGTGGTGGCCAGGGTCAATTTTGGGGTGGGCGGTGAAGGAACCGCCGGGGGCAATCAGCCCGTTCAGGTAGTCTAAACCCAGGGTTTCCAGGGTAGAGGGATCCAGTCGGTGTGGTTCAGCCGCTTCCCACAGGGCCAGTAGCTTGTTGGCCCAGTAGACGATGTGGGTATTGGCAATATTTTTCAGGCTGAGGTCGAAGGCATTGGTCAGGGGGCCGCCGGGCTTTTGAGTGCCAAACACGCCGCGAAACAGTGGTTTCTGCGCCGCCTGCTCGGCCACATAGCCCGCCGTGCGCACAAAGCGGTTGCGAAAGAAGGCCTTCCCATTGCGAATGACAATGCTGCTGATCATGCCATCCCCATCAAAGGGGTGCTTAACGGAGTGGCCGTTGACATCCAGCAGGCCGGGACCATTGCGAAATAGCGTGCCCTCAAGGTCTGCCGGAATGTTGCCCTCAATGTCGGTGATCCAGTAGCTGTGCTCGTTAGGCTGCGATCGGTAGCCGCTGCTCCAGTCTTCGACAGAAAAGGTGGTGGCCTCTGAACCGGCGGCGGCGGTCATGGTGGGGGAGTTGATGATCGGGTAGGTAGGCATTTCGATTTGGACGGTTAAGTAAAAATAGAAGGATCACAATCACAGATTGCATGACCCCAGAGGGCTGCGCCCATCTGTAGCAGGGTCTGTTTCGACTGAATTAGTCGGGGTCACCCACCGGAACGGGGTGCTCGGTGGAAGATGGGGCAAAGAGCGTGGTCGCCACCACCGCTGTTTCGGCGGGGGGGAGGTCTTCGGCATGGCTGTCGCCGACGCTCTGGGAGGAGGAGGAGGGCAGCAAAAACAGCAGCGGCAGGGGCAGCAGGGTGGTGAGGTTGGTAATCAGCACCAGCTCCCAGAGATTGTCGAAGTTGGTTTCGGTGACGTTGAGCCAGTGGGTGAGTAGTGCCCCCAGCTCGTGGGAGAGCAGCCCAGCCAGATTCACCACCGACATCAGCAGCGCAAACAGGGTGGCCTCCACCCCCGGGGGGCACAGCCGGGCCGAGAGCACCAGCACCGGCATAAAGGCGATTTCGCCCATGACCGTTAGCACCAGGCTGTCGCCCAGGCTAAACCACTCGTCGCCAATGCCCAGGCTGCGGTTGACGTGGGTGACCAGCAGCAGCATGCTCATGCCGAGGGCGCTGGAGAGCACCGTTGACCAGGCGAAGATAGTGCGAAAGGGCACCGTGCGCAAGAATCGCTGAAACACCCAGATGCCCAGCAGCGAGGCCAGACTGGTCACCAACCGCACCCGACCCAAAAACTCGGGCTGAAAGCCCAGGTCATTGGTGGTAAAGAAAAAGAAGGCGGCGTCGGCGGTGGGGGTGGCCTGCCAGAGGAAGAGAAACAGCGCGGGCATCCAGATTGCCCGCTGGCGAATGGCCTGCCAGAGCTGCCTGACCTGGTTGCCCACCACGGTCCAGCTGGGCGAATCAACCGGCTCCTCGGCGATCAGCACGGCAACCAGGGACACAACCAGCGGAAAAGTGGCGGTAATGCCAAACACCGCTCGGGTACTGATGTGCTGGAGTAGGGCTCCCCCCAGGTAGGCGGTCAGAATGCCGCCTACGGCTGAGGTGCCCCAGGCCAAAGACTGCAGTGTACCCGCCTGCCCCAGGGATTCGCCCCGGGCCCGCTCCACCACCAAAGAGTCGACAATCACGTCGCTGACGGCGACGGAGAGGGAACTGAGGGAAATAGCTGCGATCGCGGCCCAGCCCGTCTGCACCACCGTAGCCAGCGCCAGCCAGGCCCCGGCCCCCAGTAGCCCCGACAGAATCAGGTAGGGTCGCCGCCGATAGCCAACAATGGGCAACCCATCCGACAGCAGGCCAAACACCGGCTTGATCGTCCAGGGTAGGGTGGCAATTCCGCTGAGGGCGGCGACCTCGGCCGGGGTTAGCCCCAGGTCGTCTTTGAGGAAAAAGCTCACCGCCAGCCGGGCCAGCCCCAAAATGCCCTGCACAAAGTACACCAGCAAAATGGCTGCCAGCTCTGAGGTCAGCGGCTGGCCCAGGAGAATGCGATTCTCCACAAAGCCTTTAATGCCGCTGGTTGAAGGGGAAGAAGCCGCCATGAATCAGTCAGTCTTACCTAAGTAGCGTTTCAGGATTTGTTAAGAAATGTCAATCGCTCTCCATGATAACTTGATCGCCTCGGGACGGGAGGAGCAGTGAAGCGGAACCCGTCTATCCGCGGAGAGAGAGCCAGACTGGATCAGTCCTGAAACAGGCCAAGTTGGAGACTGCCTGGCAAGAGTCTAAAACCTCTGTCAGAGGATCAATGGCACGGTTGGCGCTCATGCCAGAACGTTGCTTGGGTGACTAGCCGCATTAACCTGACTTTGGGATCCAAAAACCTCTGCATAAGTAGACGCCTGCTCGTCAACAGGGTGGGGTAAAGGTGGGTCAGGCGGGATCGGTCTACAACTCCCTGGCCCGATCGCGAGGGTTCTGCCCAGAGTGCCCAGAGTTTAGGGGGTGGCCCTGGGAGGGGTTGAGCTGTCAGAAGGCTTAGCGGTACCTGGGAATTGGATTGAGCAAAATAGATGGTTTTTGGAGAAATTCCGCTGTTTCGAACCATTCTCGCCCCTGGCTGCCCCTGCTGTTCGCTTATTGACTCCCTTGGCGAATGCTGCAATAGTTGACCGTAATTCTCGGGTACGCACTAAATCCAGGTTAATTGACGGGTTTTGCCAGTTAGCATACGCCTGTTTTACCTGGGGACTTGGTATATTTGCCTAGGCTTCAGTTCTCTGTCTCCCTCATCAACCGATGCAGTATTCAGTCAAACTTCTCGTTGCCGCCCTGTTTGCCCTGAGCCCGGCCATTCACCCGGATCTGAGGCATTTTGCCCTGGCCCAGGTGGCCCAGAGCCCGGCATTCTCGCTGCCCGAAACTGTACCCTCAGGCACCACGCTGTCCATACAGAGTTCCCCCAACCTGGGCTTTGCTGCTGAAGCCCTGCAGCAGGAGTTTGAGGCCGCCTACGCCGGTACTGAGGTGGGGGTGGAGGTGACCAGCAGCGATCGGGCGATCGCGGCCCTGATCGACGGCGACATTGACCTGGCGGCGATCGGTCGGCCCCTCACCGACGAAGAACGAGCCCAGAATTTGAACACGGTGGCCCTGGAGCGGGCCAAAATTGCCATCATCATTGGCCCCGATAACCCCTTTGAGGGCAACCTGACCTTTGCGCAGTTTGCCGGTATGTTTCGCGGCGAGATCACCGACTGGTCCGAGGTTGGGGGAGCCCCCGGCCCCATCCGGTTTGTCGATCGCCCCGAGGACAGCGACACCCGCCGCTCGCTCAGCCAGTACGACGTCTTTCAGGGGGCCCCCTTCGAGACGGGGGCTACCGCCGATCCGGTGGCGGAGGATGACACGGCAGCGGTGATTCAGGCGCTAAACGACGACGGCATCAGCTATGCGATCGCGCCCCACGTGATCGATCAGCCGACGGTCGTCATTGTGCCCATGCACCAGACTCTGCCCGACGACCCCCGCTACCCCTACTCTCAGCCCCGCTATTTTGTCTACCAGGGTGAGCCCAGCCCAGCGGTGGCTGCTTTTCTGGGCTATGCCACTTCTCCCGCTGGGCAAGAGGCGCTGGCGGCAGCTCAGGTGGCCGAAGTAGGGGCCGTGACCGCCGCCGTCACCGCTCCCTTAGACCCTGCGACAGAAGCACCGGCCGAGGCCGACCCAGCCGACACCGACCCAGGGGCCGCAACGCCAGCACCGGCTGAAACCGCTCCGGGAGCAGCAACCAACAACGATGGCGGGTTTCCCTGGTGGTGGTTGCTCCTGCCCGTGGCCGCCCTGGGCTGGCTGGCCTGGCTGCTGGGGCGGGGCAGAGGCGGTATGAGCCCCAATCCTGATGCTTCCGTGATTGCCCCTGCCTCCGCTGACCCGCCGGTTCCCCCGCCTACCGCGGAGCATCCTGTTCCCCCTGTGGCGGAACCGCCGCCGGTTGCGCCGCCGCCGGTTGCGCCGCCCCTGGCCGATGAGCCTGTGGCCGCCGCTGTGCCCGAACCGCCGCCGGAACCTGTGCTGCCGCCGCCGCCTTTGCCTGACGCGGTTGTGCCTGGCCCCCCTGCGCCTGAACCCGTAGCTGAGGCCGAGGTCATTCCTGAACCGGTAATGCCTGAACCTGCGGTCATTCCCGAGCCCGAGGCCATCCCCGAGCCTGAGATTCCTGAACCTGAGATCATTGTGGTGGAAGAGGTACCGCCCGTCGCACCTGCGGTTGAGCCGCCTGCACCCACGGTTCCCCCCGTCGCGGCGGCGATGGGGTTGGCGGGACTGGCAGCGGGGGCAGCCGCTTCGCTGGCCAGCACCGAAGACCAGTCAGCGGTTGAAGCCAGCAAGTTTAATGTGGTCGGTCACCCCGCCGATGGCGATCTGGATCTTTCGACCATTGACGACGGTTTGCCTCCCCTACCCGACGGCTACGGCGACAGCCGCATCGTGCTGATGCCCCGCGACCCGCAGTGGGCCTACGCCTACTGGGATACGCCCCACACCCATAAAGAAGAGCTACGACGCCAGGGGGGAGAGCGACTGGCCCTGCGCCTCTACGATGTGACTGGAATCAACCTTGACTACCAGGCTCCCCACAGCCTGCAACAATTTGGCTGCGATGAGATGGCGCGGGAATGGTACATGCAGATTCCGGTCAGCGATCGCGACTACCAGGTGGAAATCGGCTACCTGGCGGGGGATGGCCGCTGGCTGGTGCTGGCCCGTTCCAACACCGTTCGCATTCCTCCCGTCTACCCCTCCGACTGGACCGAAGAGCACTTCCTCACCGTCACCTGGGAGGAAAACCTGCGCGGCAAAACGATCATGACCCTGGTCGATCCGCAGGGCATGGGGGCTGGTATGGGGCTGCACGAGCAGCTCTATGCCCTGGCTCACCCCGGTGAAGCCCTGCGAGTCGATGGCTCTCTGTTTGGCTCCATGCAGCACGTTGCCGGCTCCATGGCCCCGCCAATTAGCTCCTATGTCTTTGCCTCAGGGGCTGGGCTGGGGGCAGCGGCGATGGTGCCGGGGCTGACCATGTCTGGGGTGTCGGGCTTTACCCTGTCCGGATTCCCCGGACCCATGGCCGAGTTCCCCGGCCTGACTATGTCGGGTGTTTACACAATGTCGGGTGTTTACACAATGTCGGGTATTTCTGGCTTAACCCTGTCCGGCGTGGGCTTCTCGGCCTCAATGCCGCCCCTGCGACCCCGCAAGTTCTGGCTAGTTGCCGATGCTGAACTGATTGTCTACGGCGCGACCGAACCCGACGCCACCGTCACGATTGGGGGCACTCCCATCCAGCTGAGCGAAGACGGTACCTTCCGGTTCCAGACCTCCTTCCAGGACGGCACGATTGAGTACCCGATTATGGCGGTGGCTGCTGACGGCGAGCAGAGCCGCAATATTCACATGACCTTCGAGCGACAGACCCCCGATCGCCGTACCAATACCAAAGACGAAGCCCAGGAGGAGTGGCCCAATATCTAGTGCCGCTGCGCGGAGTGCAAAGGGCAAAATGCAAAACGGTACGCTAGCTGTGGTAGTGCAGTTCTTCGAGCCAGGTGCGCAGTTCGTCGGCAGAAGCGTGGTCAATGGCCACCTGGCTGATGGGGTCGTAGGCGTTCCATAGGGTTTGGCCAGAGGCATCGGTCGATTTCCACACCCGGGGTTCCGTGGTGGCATCCAGGCGTCTGAGCAGCCAGTGCCAGGCGGCTTTGAGCTGGATACCGGAGCTGCGGTTGGAGCTAATACTGTGGATGGGCCAATAGCTGGTATTCATAACGAGATCTCCTGATGTGTTGGGAGGGGTTTCACCTCAACATCAGCATAATTTTCTGTAGCAAGAAGTACAAAATCTTTCTGTCATGGCTGACATGAAAAACTTTCATAGGCTGTGGCTGATTTGTAGGGTCGTTGTCATGCCGTTGGGACACCCACAACCTGCCAAACCCTAGACCCTTTATCTGAAAGGGGTTTCAACCGGACTGGCTAAAGCTATACCCTTGTATAGAATTGTCAAAAGCCAATCTTCCTGAAAAACCGTAGCGTATTATACAGATATAGAAGAAATCGTTCATCTCTCTGCCTACAGGTTTGGTGCATGCCCCTCAGGCACCCGGCAAAGAGACGGAAGTAGGGACACTCCCGAAGGAACGCGCCTCACTACGTATCGCTTCTAGGAGGCGACATTATGAAACTCACCTATCGCGGCATCAGCTACGACGCTACGCCTAGTCCTGCTCCTCAGTACGGCCAAGCCATTGGGACAGGGACCTATCGCGGTGCCCCTGTTGTCTTTAATGCTCTGGCTGACCTGCCCGCTCAACCCTCCGCGAATTTGACCTGGCGTGGGGTTCCCTATCGCACAGGCACGGCACTTCCTGCTCCGGTCGCTCCGATCGAAATTCCGGCAGTGGCCGCCAGCCTGTCCGCCCCGGCTGTGGTTACCGAGACTGTTGTTGTCACTGAAACTATTGTCACGGCTGCACCCATGGCTACTAACATTCCTGACCTGGCAAGAAACCTGTTCATTCGCCGCCACCAGCGCAGCCGTCGGCGCGAACAGGGCATGATGGTGCGCTTAGCCGCTGAAGTCGGTATGCCCATAGAGGATGCGGCCCACTACGAAAGCCATATCCAGGGCAAAATGCCCCACGATTTCTCTGGCTACGATCGCAGCTCCACCGCCATGAGCTAGCCCTCAAGCCAATACGGCAAATGGCCCGGTGCGCTGGCACTCTGGGCCATTTTTTTGCGCGATCGCGCCGATGGCGGCCCACTCCGGCGGGCTCAAGGGCTGGGCCACAAACTGAGCGCCAAAGCAGTCGCTGGCCGCCTGGGTGAGGGCGGCCACAACCTGGTCGATCGCGAGGTGGCGCATGGCGATCTGCACCTGGCTGGGGGGTGGAGCCTGGGTTTGAAAGACCTGCTGCCAGAGGGTAGGGTCCGGGTATAGGGCGATCGATCCGTGCTGGAGCAGGTAGGCCCCCCGCCGCCGCTGGGCGCTGCCGATCACTTTGTGGCCCTGGGCATCGATTAGGTCGGCGCTGGTGGCGAGGGCAAAGCAGTTGGACGATCGCCCATAGTCTCGCCCGGGCTGGCCAAAGCTGAGGGGCACACCCAACGACTCCCAGCCCTGGATCAAAAACTGACAGAGCGTTTGATAGAGCTGGTGGCGATTTTGGTACAGATGGCTGGGCCACTGGCCTGCCCCCTGGGATGTCACCACCGCGTAGGTGAGATCGCCCTGGTGCAGCACCCCGCGGCCGCCGGTCGGTCGCGGCACCAGGTCCATGGGCTGTCCCTGCCAGACTAGATTTTGCCAGTGGGCCGGCATCTGCCTGCGCTGGCTGACGCCCAGGGAAATCGCCGCCGGGTGCCAGGTGTAGAACCGCAGGGTGGGGGGGTGGCCATGGTGCTGGTGCTGGTCGAGCAGCCAGGTGTCGATCGCCATCTGCATGGCACCGGGGGCGGCCAGCGGGGGAATCAGCCGCCAGGGGGTCGTGCTCACGGTGCTTCTCCGGCGTGGTAGGAGCTGCGTACCAGGGGGCCAGAGCGCACGTGGGTAAAGCCCAGGTCGTGGGCAATCTCCCCCAGCCGGTCAAACTCCTCCGGTGTCCAGTAGCGTTCGACCGGACGGTGGTCGAGGGAAGGGCGCAGGTACTGGCCCAGGGTGAGGCGATCGCACCCTGCGGCCCGCAAATCCTGCATTGCCTCGATTAGCTCGGCCTCGGTTTCGCCGTGGCCCACCATCAGCCCCGACTTGGTAGGAACGGTGGGGTCAAAGTCTTTAACCAGCGATAGGACGCGGAGGGAGCGATCGTACTTAGCCCCGCGCCGCACCGGGGCCTGCAGTCGCCGCACGGTTTCCAGGTTGTGGTTGTAGCAGGCGGGTTTGGCCGCCACCACCGTCTGGACACGATCGGCCTGACCAGCGTCGCGGGTTGGCCCGCCCCAGAAGTCGGGCGTTAGCACTTCAATGGCGGTGTCTGGATTGCTATGGCGAATGGTTTCCATCACCTGCACAAACCAGCCCGCCCCGTGGTCGGGCAGATCGTCCCGTGCCACCGAGGTCAGCACCACGTAGCGCAGGCCCAGCAGCCGCACCGACTCGGCCACTTTGTCGGGCTCGTGGGGGTCGAGGGTCGTGGGGGCGTGGCCTTTGTCCACCTGGCAAAAGGCGCAGGCGCGGGTGCACACCGACCCCATCAGCAAAAAGGTGGCGGTGCGGTTGGCGTAGCATTCTCCCCGGTTGGGGCAGCGGCCCTCTTCGCAAATGGTGTGGATCTGCCGCTCCTTGACAATGCGCTGCACCGTCGAAAGTTCGCTGGCGTTGCCGATGGGCCGCCGCAGCCAGTCGGGCATGCGCTCTAGTTCAGCCCGCAGCTGCCGTCGTCGATCCGCTGTAGAAGGAGTCATGGGCCACCGTAGGGTGGGCATGGCCCACCAGATTCTTTGCCGCCAGTAGGAGTCAACTCCACCAGCCCAGGGCAAACAATCATTTGCCCCTACTGGATTCTATCGCGGCTAATCTCCACTGCGACCTGGCCGGTGTAGTCCGGAATGGGGGGGGTGAGCTTGGTCACGCTGACGGTCACGCGCAGTAGCCGGGGGTCAGACTCCAGGGCGGCGGCGGCGATCGCCCCCGCCAGCCGCTCAATCAGCGCAAACCGGGCTTCCCGGATGATCTGCTGGGTGCCCCCGATCACGGTGCGGTAGTCGTGGGTGTCAGCCAGGCGATCGCTCACCGTCGCCGCCGTCAGATCTAAATACAAAATGATATCGGCCTGAAACCACTGGCCCAGCACGTTTTCTTCCGGCAGTGCCCCCGTGTAGCCGTAGGCGCGAATGTTGGTGAGGTGAATGGCATCCATGGTTTCGATCGCAAAGCCGTCAATACAGTTTGCTCCCTCGACTGACGGCAACCCTACCAACTAAAACCCCCCTTGATAAAGGGGGGCAGGGGGATCCTAGAGGGAAATGGGGTTTGAGATGGACAACTGCCGAGGGGCAAACAATCGTTGGTTCACTACTTGTTGAGCCAGCCCTTCAGGCGAGCCGCCACCTGGGGACGGCGCAGCTTGCGCATCGCCTTGGTTTGAATCTGGCGCACCCGCTCCCGCGACAGGTTGAAGATGCCGCCTACCTCCTCCAGGGTGTGGGTTTCGCCCGTGGCGAGGCCGTAGCGCAAGGTAATGATGTCCTTCTCGCGCTCGGTCAGCACCTCCGCCAGCACGCTGGTAATTTCCTGGCGCATCATGTTCTCGCTGATTTTTGACTCCGGCGTCTGGGTGCTGCTGTCTTCGAGCAACTCCATCAGCTCGGTATCTTCGCCTTTGCCTACGCGGTGGTTGAGGGACAGGGAGCGGCGGCGCACCTGCTGCAAACTTCTGAGCTGATCAACCGTCACATCCAGGGCATCGGCCAACTCTTGTTCGCTGGGGTTGCGCTGCAAATCGCGGCGCAGATCGCGGTGGGCTTTCTTCAGCTTGTTCAGCTTTTCCACAATGTGGATCGGCAGGCGAATGGTGCGGGCATCGTTGGCGATGGTGCGGGTAATGCCCTGGCGAATCCACCAGTAGGCGTAGGTCGAAAATTTGTAGCCCTTGTCGGGATCAAATTTTTCGGTAGCCCGGTTTAAACCCAGCGCGCCCTCCTGAATCAGATCGAGAAAAGGTACCCCACGGTTTAAATAGCGCTTGGCGATCGACACAACGAGCCGCAGATTGGAGCGAATCATTCGGCGCTTAGCCGTTCTGCCGTCGTGGAGCTTTTGGGTAAACTCTGCTTCGCTGAGCTTTAATTTCTCCACCAGTTCCTGTCGAGTCGGTTTCCGACCTAGCTCCTTCTGGAGTTTTTCGCTGGCAGTTTCCACCTTGGACAAGAATCGTACCTGGCGGGCCAGCTCAATTTCTTCGCTGGGTTTGAGTAGCGGGTAGCGGGCCATCTCTTTAAAGAAGGCCCCAACGGCATCGTCGGTGAGGGTTTTGCTGTAGCCCGTCAGCCCCATCTCGGACATGGCCTCTGACTGAGAAAACTTAGCCAGCACCTCCCGATCTTCGTCCCAGGCGGTGAGGTCAGGGGCGAGTTGGCTGTCCGCAGCGGAGACTTTTTCGGCCATCCGATTCAGGTCGGTGTCGAACCCGTCTATGGCGTCGTCGGGCCAGGCAATAGAGCTATCTCTGTCAGAGTTATACGTAGTATTCATGGGGTTAATAGAACGGTATACCTACAGGTCGAATCATGCAGATGTGGGGCATGTATATTCGGAGCGCCCTGCCGACGGCAACCCCTAACAAAAGACTTGATCCCGGAAACGGATCTTCGACTTATTTTGTGAGTCCACAATACGGATATTTTTGTGAATTCCCAGGCAATGTAACATTTCTTTGGCAACTTGCGTAGTGTAGCAGTGAAATCAAAAAGTGGACTGAAAATATAAGGGAAACCTTAAAGGAATTTTTGCTATCCTCGGGTACTTTGCCCAAGCATTGATCGGAGTCTAGGAATAATCACTTATGTCCTTTGGCAGAGTGGGGTTGCTGTTGGCGGCACCGGGGATCTCTCCAGGTTTTCCGATGAACCTCGCCGCCGAACTTTTCCACCCTGTGGAAAAGTTTTCCACAGAAAATAAGTTGTGGAAAACCTGTGGGTTTGGGGAAGCAAACCGTCAACCTCGTACACTGGCAGAGGTGACAGCAATGGTGTGGCAAGCGTGGGCCTTGGTGAGAGCGATACCCAGCCCCAGTGGGTCAATGTTTTGGTGGACTACGGCGGCCAGCCCGCAGAGTATACCTATGCTGTGCCCAATCACCTAGCGGTACAGGTGGGCGATATTTTGACGGTGCCATTTCGTCACCAGAGCATTGGGGGGATCGCGCTTTCCCTCTCCACCACCCCGCCCGCCAACCTGGTGCCCGGCCAAATTCGTCCGGTGGAGGGGGTGGTGGAGCAGCGGTTCTTTGCCCCGGCCTACTGGGCGCTGCTGCAGCGGGTGGCCCACCACTACCAGGTGCCGCTCATCCAGGTACTGAAGACGGCGTTGCCACCGGGGCTGCTGGCCAGGTCCCAGCGACGGCTGCGGCTGCGGCGCGATCGCACCGCCCACCCCCTGCCCCATCCCCTGACCCCAGGGGTGAACGATCTATTAGATGATCTCCAGCGATCGCCCACGGGGGACTACACCTGGCCCTACCTGCAGCGGCGCGGCCATAGTTATCGAACCATACAGCAGTTAATTCAGCTGGGCTGGGCCGAGTCGTACCTGGCTCCCCCTCAGCCGCCCCAGGCCAAACAGCGCCAGGCCGTCACGCTGGTCTGTGGCGATACCCTTCCCCCCGGCCTCACCCCTCGCCAGCAGCAGATTGTGGCCACCCTGCGCCGCCAGGGCGGTGACCTGTGGCTCAGCGACGCCCTGCAGCTCTGTCAGACCACCAGTCCCACCCTCAGGCGGTTGGCCCAGGCTGGCTGTCTGGTGATTGAATCGCGGGAGCAGCTGCGGGTCGAAGCCGGGCCAGCCCTGGCCCGCGATCAGCCCAAGCCCCTGACTCCCCTCCAGGCCCAGGCGCTCGATTCTATTAATAGGTGTGGGCAGGGCGGTCAGTTTTTGCTGCACGGGGTCACCGGGTCGGGCAAAACCGAGGTGTACCTGCAGGCGATCGCCCCACGGCTGGCCGCCGGGCAGTCGGCCCTGGTGCTGGTGCCCGAAATTGGCCTCACTCCCCAACTCACCGATCGTTTTCGCCGCCGCTTTGGGGCCCAGGTGCTGGTCTACCACAGCGCTCTGGCCGATGGCGAACGCTACGACACCTGGCGACAGAGTCTCAGGCCCCCCCAACCCCTGGTGATTGTGGGCACCCGCTCAGCGATCTTTATGCCCCTGCCAACCCTGGGGCTGATCATTCTCGACGAAGAACACGACAGCAGCTACAAGCAGGACGTACCCCCCTGCTACCACGCCCGCACCGTAGCCCGTTGGCGAGCCGAGTTAGAAGACTGCCCCCTGGTGCTGGGTTCGGCCACCCCCTCCCTCGATACCTGGGTACAGTGCCAGGGCCTAGGTGATGAGGGTTTAGAACCCGTAGGGTGGGCACTGCCCACCCTCTACCCAAACCTTACCGATTCACCCGTCGCCGAAACCCGCCCAGACTCCTCTAATAGCACCCCAATCCCTAAATCTTCCCCTACCCACATCCACCCATCCACCCATCTACCCACCCACCCATCCACTCCCCCCTCTCTCCCCTGGACCTACCTCTCCCTCCCCGAGCGGGTCCAGGCCCAGCCCCTGCCCCAGGTCAACGTTGTCGACATGCGCGACGAACTCCAGGAGGGCAACCGCAGCATTCTCAGCCGATCGCTGCAGCAAGCCCTGAGCGCCATGAAAGCCGAGGGCAACCAGGGCCTGCTGTTCATTCATCGGCGGGGGCACAGCAGTTTCGTCTCCTGCCGCAGCTGTGGCCACGTGATGATGTGCCCCCACTGTGATGTATCGCTGTCGTACCACCAGCCTGGGGCCACCAGCGCCATGACCTTGCGCTGCCACTACTGTGGCTTTAGCCAGGGCCATCCCAAACACTGCCCGGCGTGCAGCTCGCCCTACCTGAAGCACTTTGGCAGCGGCACCCAGCGGGTGGTCAATGCCCTGGCCGAAACCTTTCCCGACCTCAGCTGCATTCGGTTCGACAGCGACACGACGCGTACCAAAGGGGCTCACCGCGCCCTGCTGACTCGCTTTGCCGCAGGCGAGGCGGATTTGCTGGTGGGCACCCAAATGCTGACCAAAGGCATCGATCTGCCCCAGGTCACCCTGGTCGGCATTATCGCCGCCGACGGACTCCTATATATGAATGACTATTGGGCCAGTGAGCGCGCCCTGCAAATGCTGATTCAGGTGGCGGGCCGGGCGGGACGGGGTGCTCAGCCTGGCCAGGTGATTTTGCAGACCTACACCCCCGACCACCCGGTGGTCGAAGCGGTGACCCGGCACGCCTACGAGGGGTTTATCGCCACGGAGTGGGCGCAGCGACAGCTGTTGCAGTACCCCCCGGCGGGGCAAATGATTCTGCTGCGGCTGAGCAGCACCGACCCCAAGGCAGTGCAGGAGACGGCTGAAACCCTGGCCCACCGCCTGACCCGGCGTCTTCAGGACTCACCCTACCAACTGCTCGGCCCCGCCCCCGCTCCCATTCCCCGGGTGGCGCGCCGGTTTCGCTGGCATCTGCTGGTCAAGGGACCGCTGGGGCATCCTCTGCCCAACCTACAGGACCTGAAGCCCCACTGTCCGGCTGCGGTGAGCCTCACCATCGATGTCGATCCGCTCAATCTGGCCTAGACCGGGGCTGATAGGATCCTAAAAACTATTCTTTGCGGGAAATGTTGTTAGCATTGCTAACCGCTGTAACAACGGGTAACGATAGGTCAATAGCCTTCCCAGCCCCCCCTGCCTGTGATACTTTAGATATATCGAAGACAACTGAATAACCCGCCAGCCAAAATCAGTTTAATCACCTAAACAAGCTGGTGCTCTAGCAGCAACAAACCCAAAAACCGCTTTTCAACAACCCATCCAGAGGCGACCATTCCTGGTCTTTCCTATCCTAAATGCCGGTCAGGCAACGGGTTGTGCAAAGTAACTGTAGTATAGAGAGTTCGCCCATTTCGTTGAATTCTTTGTTCTTTCAAGAGGTGTTTAACCCGGTTAAGCAACCTATTCCAGCCACGGCAATCCTAATTTTGTCTGGCCCCTACACCAAAAAATACGTAACGAAGAGTGGCCATGACGGTCACTCTTCAGTTGTTTAAAGGGTCCTTAACGGGTTGCGGGCGCTCGCTCGAGTTTCCAACAGCCCCTGTCTTCAAAAAATGCGGGTTCCCTAAACACCCCAGCTTGAATCCTGATTGAGATTTCGCTGTTCCTGCTGTTACAAATGGAGTTGTGAGATTGAGTGGTCAGACACTGTGGCTGGCTTTAATCATTGGCAATAGCCGCTGGCACTGGGGCACTTTTGAGGGCGATGGTTCAGAACCTGCCCCTCAGGGCACTCGCTGGCTAGGAAGCTGGCACACGACACCCCTGTCCGAGGATCAGGTCCAGATCCTCCAGCGGCATCACTTTGCCCCTGAGGCCTGGCGGCAGATCGACCGGCAGGTCACCCTGCCGCCAGCCTTCATCGCCGGGGAAACCACCTGGCCTGCGCCTATCGATCTGTGGCTGGCGGCAGTGGTTGAGGCCCCGGTGGCCTGGTTGGCCAACTACCCGACGCTGCACCCGGTCACCCTGGGGGCGGTGCCGCTGCGCGATACCTACCCCACCCTGGGGATCGATCGCGCCCTGGCTCTAGTGGGGGCTGGCGATCGCTGGGGCTGGCCGGTGCTGGTGGTGGACTGCGGCACGGCCCTCACCTTTACCGCTGGCGTGGATCAGCGCCTGATTGGCGGCGCCATTCTGCCGGGACTGCGATCGCAGTTTCGCGCCCTTCACGCCCACACCGATCAGCTGCCCGCCCTCGATTTAGACCTCAGCCTCAGCCCGTGGCCCCAGCGGTGGGCTACCGACACCGCCGGGGCGATCGCCAGCGGCATTTTGCACACTCAGCTGGCGGGCATCCGCGACTTCATCGCCGCCTGGAGGGCCGACTGGCCCACCGGAGCGGTGGTGCTGACCGGGGGCGACGGGACGGCGATCCACGGGGCCTTAACAGCGCAGACCCCCAACCCCGCCCAGGGGATCCACCTCGATCCAGATCTGGGGTTTTGGGGGTTGGAGGTCTGCTATCGTCAGGGGGTAGGGGCTGTCATCAATTAGCCTTTGATGACCCAGAAGTCAACGGTTACAGCCCCTAGCTAGCCTATTTTTTGGGTCGGGCGTGGCAAGGCTTGATAACCCGGCTTTTGGCCACAACTAATGGCACGCCCTAGGGTGTCCGCAGTCCCTATAGACCTCGAATCCGGTTGCGGTAGGCGGCGGCATCGGTGCCGACCCCGGTGTTGGCGGCGAAGGTGCCGGCGCTGTGCATGTTCTGCAGGTTGTTCACCCGGTTGCCGGGGTTGGGGTGAGTGCTAAGAAACTCAGCGGTTCTGCCCCCCTCCAGCTTCCGCATAAAGCTGATGAAGCCCGTGGTGTCGTAGCCCGCCCGGCCCAGGTTGTTGAACCCACGGCGATCGGCGTCGTGCTCAGCCTCGCGGCTGTTGGGCAGCTGCAGGGCCAGCTGCACCCCCAGACCAACCAGGGCGTCTTGACGCACCCCCAGACTGCCCGCTACGCCACTGGCCAGCGCCTGCTGGCGCATCTGGTTGAGGGCGTGCCGTCCGGTGATGTGGCCAATTTCGTGGGCCATGACCCCAGCTAGCTCGGCTTCGTTTTCAGCGGCGCGAATTAGGCCGGTCTGAATGTAGACAAAGCCTCCGGTGGTGGCAAAGGCGTTGACGCTGTTGTTGTCCACCACCTGGAAGGTGTAGGGCAGATCGGGGCGATCGCTGGTGGCGGCCAGGCGTTGACCAATTTCGTTGATGTAGCTATTAATCGCTGGGTTGCGGTTGTACACTCGCACCCCTTGGGCCTTGAGCTGACGGTCGATCTGGGTGCCCAGATTGACTTCGTCACGGTTGGACATATTGCCCAGTTGAACGTAGCGAATGCCTTGAAAAATAAGATCAAACAGGCTGGCATGGGAAGGCGTGGGGGTAGCCAAACCGATGGTGATCGCCATCAGAGTGGCCATCAGGCCGTAGAGACCACGGCGCAAGATAGAATTTTTTTTGAAATATGTGAGAGGAGAAAGCATAGAAATGCCTCACGTGCTGCTGAGAGTCATGACTAATTCCATCTTGCCCTGCTCGGCCTGAGCCGGCCACAGGCAGTGGTCAATAATAAATTTGTCTCCTCTTACAGCAGAAAGCCTGCTTGGGCCTCTATCTGGCGGCAGCGGCAGATTGCAGATGCCGCAAAAGAGCCTGCCTGTGCTTCAATGGTATCGATCCTGGCGCTGTTCCAATATTGCGCTGGTCTAAACCATTCATCCCCTCCCCCGGTTGAGGGCACCCCAGCTATGACCCTCCTTGACGCTAAAGGTCGCCTGTTCGGCAAAGTCAGTATTTTAGATGTGGCGGCGGCCCTAATTATTTTGATGGTGCTGTTCGGCATTTTTCTGTACCCTGGCACGTCGGGCTCGGTGGCTCAGGTAGGGGCGACCACCAGGCCGGTGGAAGTCGATGTGATGGTGCGGGGTCTGACCTCTTCAGATCCGGCCCGGCTGTTTGAAACCATCCAAAATTCCGACACCACCAACATCATCATTCGCAACCAGCCCTACGGGCGAGTCAAGATCAAAGAGGCGCGTCTGTTGCCCCGCAGTACGGCGGTGCCCCAGCCCGACGGCACGGTGATTGCCCTGCCCGACCCGCGTCCAGAGCTGAACTACACCATCGATATGCTGATCACCCTGGAAGACAACGCCCAAATCACCAGCACAGGCCCGGTGTTTGGCAACAGCAAGGTCAAGGTGGGCACCCAAATTGAGCTAGACGGCGACCTCTACAACTTCAATACCAGCACCGTTGACGTGCGGGTGCTGGACAACTGAGCCGGCGTGAAAAGGGCCAACCTCTGAACCCTATAGTTCATGCTTCAGAGCGATCCAACCTCAGAGCAAACTAAAGAGCAAGCTAACCCTGAGCCTCCAACTCTGAGACAATGGATTCTGCTTACCCTGACCTATTCACCTGATGGCTATGACGGCGACCTCTATTGCGACCTCCCGCGTTAATTGGCAAGCGCTGGCGGATCAGGCCCTGGCGGGGGACGTGCTCAGCCGGGAGCAGGCCCAGGCGGTGCTGGCGGCCCCCGACACCGAACTGCTCGATCAGCTGGCGGCGGCCTACCGGGTGCGACGCTACTACTGGGGCAATCGGGTGCGGCTGCACTTTTTGCTAAATGCCCAGAGCGGTCTCTGCCCCGAGGACTGCCACTACTGCTCGCAGTCGAAGATCTCCAGCGCCGAGATCGAGAAATATCCGTTTATGGCCCAGGAGAAAATTCTGGCGGCGGCGGAACGGGCCAACAGCCTCAAGGCGGGCACCTTTTGTATGGTGATCTCGGGGCGATCGCCCTCCGATCGCGTGTTTGCTCAGGTGCTCGACGCGGTGCGCCAGGTCAAAGCCCAGTACCCCATGAAAATCTGCGCCTGCCTGGGGCTGCTCGACGAGGCGCAGACCCGGCAGCTGGCGGCGGCGGGGGTAGACCGGGTCAACCACAACCTCAACACGGGGGAGAACAACTACGGCGAGATCTGCACCACCCATACCTTTGGCGATCGCGTTGCCACCCTGGAGGCAGTGCAGTCGGCAGGGATGACCACCTGCTCGGGCGGTATCTTTGGCCTGGGCGAAACCAGCGACGACGTCATCGATATGGCCCTGGCCCTGCGGCGTCTGGAGGTGACCAGCGTGCCGCTGAACTTTCTGATTCCGATTCCGGGAACGCCCCTCGAAGGGCGACAGGACCTCAACCCGCGCCAGTGCCTGCGGATCTTGTGCCTGTATCGGCTGCTGCTGCCCGCCCAGGAAATTCGCATTGCCGGGGGCCGCGAGGTGCAGCTGCGGCAGCTTCAGCCCCTGGGGCTATATGCCGCCAACTCAATTTTTGTCGGTGACTACCTCACCACCCCCGGGCAGGCGGTCCAGGCGGACTACGCCATGATCCGCGACGCCGGGTTTGTGCTCGAAGGCCCCAACGGTGAAGAGATGGATGACATGCCCTAGGCCGCCTGCGATCGCATGACCAGATCCACCAGGCTATCCACCAGGCGCTGCGGCTCCATCGGCATGATGTGCTCACCGTGCATGACCGACTGGGTCATGATAAAGAAGACCGTAGCCCCCAGGATCACCCGCGCCGTGGCCTCAGGGTCGGGCAGGTTGAGTTCGGGGCAGCTTTTGAGGTAGGCGGTGAGCTGGTCGGCGGCGGGTTTGGTCAGATATTCAACAAAAGCCTGGGCCAGCTGCGGAAATCGGCCCGACTCGCCCGCCACCAGCCGCACAAAGTTCTGGTAGTCCAGGTCGTGTAGTTCGCTCTCAATGGCGTTGGTAATTAACCGGCGAATTACCACTTCGGGGCGGCCTTCCAGGTTGCCGTCCCCCATCACCTGCTGACAGCGTGACTCGGCCACGTACTGAATCAGCGATCGAAACAGCCCCTCTTTATCTTTGAAATAGTTGTAGACCGTGGGTTTGGAGACTCCAGCGGTGGCGGCCACCTTGTCCATACTGGTGCCCGCGTAGCCATTTTGCAGGAACTCTTGCATCGCTCCCTGCAAAATTTGTACGGCTTTGTCGTTGAGCACTGACGGACTTTGGACCACGCGTGGATACCTTCCTAACCGGGTTGACTCTTGTATACCACTTGACTACTCAGCGGCACAGTAGCCTAGGGCGCTAGGGGGTGTCATCCAGGGTGACCAAAAGCCTTGTATTTCAAGCCTTGCCACACCCGCCCCAAAAACCAGGCCAGGGGCTGTACCCGCTGCTTTTAGGACCTTCTAAGGCTAATTGATGACAGCCTTAGTCTGGGGTGCTGCTGCCGACCAGCCTCAGGCGATCACACCTGCTGAAATTTTCCCAGGCCACTCCAGCAGTAGTGTATAGCGCTATACCCCTGTGTAACTAATCCGTTGACTAATTTTACCAAACCGTTTAGTTTAATTGTAGTCCCTTGGCGGCAAGATGGGGGTTGAGTGGTCTAGCTCCCAGGCTCGGCCCTGGGCCTAGTGGCGCGATCGCTGGGTGAACTTTGCTGTAGTGACCAACGGGTGGGTGTGGCCGATGGCAACGCGCGTTTACCGAAACCTTAAGTGGCACCGTTTACTGCTGGCTCTTTTGACCACGGTAATTTTGGCCGACACCATGCCCCATCCTCAGCTGGCCCCGGGGCTGCTGCATGTCTTGGCGCTGCGGGTGGAGGCGGTGTTTCGTCAGAGCCAGTAGCGCCTGGGGCTAAGATTCCGTAAACTCATGGCCCAGCGCAGCGGTTTGGTGATTAAGCTAAGGTTGCCCCCCGCCTCGCCCCGCCCATGCTCTCGTCGTCTAAAACTAAGACCGCGGCTCTCTCTACCACCTACCGCGTCAAGGGTTGGGTGCAGCGCCAAATCAAGCGCGACTGGGTCAAGCTTTCCCTGGCCGGTCTGTGGCTGAGCTTTGTGGCTGCCCATGTGGCCACCGACTCGGTGCCGACGCAGCTGCTGGAGCGACGCCTGCAAACCCTTTTTTTTGAAATTCGCGGGTCGGCGGTGGCCCCTAACGACATTGTCATTCTGGCTATGGACGATGAGTCGTTCGGCCAGGCCGAGTATTACCGCACCGACCCCGATCAGTACAGCCACCTGGCCCCGATCGCGGGCAGTCCGTGGCAGCGCCAGGCCCACGCGATCGCGATCGAGCGACTGCTGGCGGCGGGGGCCAGAGCGGTAGCCCTGGATATTTTGATGTTTTCCGAAAGCAGCTATGGCCCTGCCGACGACCAGGCCCTGACCGATGTGCTGAGCCGCTACGGCGATCGGGTGGTGCTGGCCACCCGCGTCGACGATGCCCAGCTGCGCCAGGGGGCGCTGATTCGCCCCACCCCGCCCCTGCCCAAACTGCTCGATACGCCTGTTCACACCGGCAATATCAACTTTTTTATTGAGCCCAATGGGCGGATCCACCGCCACGGCCGGGCCTATCTCAACGGCTTAGAAGCCAGCCTGGCCGAAATTGATACGCTCAGCAGCCTGGAGAGCGATGTGGACAACACCCGCTCCTTTGCCGAGGCCACCCTCGATGCTGCTGGGGTAGACTACCCTGCCCCCCGAGGCGACGTTATCAACTTCTACGGACCGTCGCGCAGCTTTAGCCACGTGCCGTTTTGGTACGTGCTCGACCCCGACCCCTGGGCTGAATACCTCAACAACGGGCGCTACTTCAGGGACAAGATTGTGCTGGTAGGGGCCACCGCCAGATTTCTGCAGGACTTTCACCAGGCCCCTTTTTCAGAAACCCTGCTACACCCCGAGGCCATGGCCGGGGTCGAAATTTTAGCCAATGACATGGCCAACCTGCGCGATCACCGAGCGCTCCGCCTGGGCATTCCCAACCCCTGGCTGCGGGGGCTGCTGGTGGTGGTCGGCGGGACTGGGTTTGTGCTGCTGCTGCGGCGGTTTAACCGTCCGATCGCCCGCCTGGGCTGGACGGCAGCGGCCAACGGCGGCTGGTTTTGGCTCAGCTACGGTGCCTTTGCCGGGGCCGGGGTGCTCCTGCCCACCGGCGCCCCGATCGCCGGGTTGATGGTGCTGGGCAGCACCTACATTGTGGCCGATATCGTCACCGAACAGCTGCGCAAGCAGCGACTGCGTCAAACCCTAGAGCAGTACGTCACCTCCCCTATCGTGCAGGAAATCATCAGTCAGCAGGAGGACCTGCAGGACCTGCTGAAGCTGCGGGAGGCGGAGGTGATTGGCCTGCTGTTGGGCAACCGCTACCAGATTGTGCGGCTGCTGGGGTCAGGGGGCTTTGGGGAAACCTACGTGGCCGAAGATACCCAGCGCCCCGGGTCGCCCATCTGCGTTGTGAAGCAGCTGCGCATCATCAGCGATGACCCCAGGGCTCACCGTCTGGGCCGGCGCTTCTTCCAGGGAGAAGCCGAAACCCTGGAAAAACTGGGTCACCACTCCCAAATTCCCAGGCTGCTGGCCTATTTTGAGGCCCAAAACTCATTCTATCTGGTTGAAGAAATGATTGAGGGCCGTCTGCTCAAGGATGAGTTGGCCTGCCGCCGCCCCATGCCCCAGGCCTACGTGCTCGATCTGCTGCTGGGGCTGCTGCCGGTAATTGCCTTCGTGCACGACCAGGGCGTGATTCACCGCGACATCAAGCCCTCCAACATCATTCGGCGGCAGTCTGACGGACAACTGGTGCTAATCGACTTTGGCGCTGTCAAGCTGATCTCCAATAAGCTGGCCGATACGGGGGTCAACCTCACCTCCACTTCCACCATTGGGGTGGGCACCCAGGGCTATATGCCCAGTGAGCAGTCGGCGGGGCTGCCCAAGTTTGGCAGCGACCTCTACGCCCTGGGCGTCACCGCCGTGGAGGCGCTGACCGGCATTCCGGCCTATGCCCTGCGCCGCGACATCAATGGCGAGCTGATCTGGCGGCACGAGGCCCCTAACCTGGACCCCGACTTTGGCGATATTGTGACCCGGCTGGTGCTCTACGACTTCACCGATCGCTACCAGCGGGCCGAGGAGGTCCTGGCCGACCTGAGCCGGGTTGAGGGCGTGGTGCGATCGCACGTTCTCCCCGAGGGCATCCCTGACCCCGCCAGCCCCAATGACGGGAGAGCACTTTCCTACGGAGTGTGGATCGATAGCGTGGCCACCGACAACATGGAAGACCCGGAAGCGGGCGACGACCCCACCCGAATGCTGCCCGGTGACTGGTTTGACACTGCCGAAGAAGCCTCCGCCAGCGAACCAGACTCCGGCAGCGCCGAGGTCAACTCCTGAGTCGCTTAATCTCGCAACAGCCCCCTTAAGCTCAAGCTCCGGGCGAGGGAATGGTGATGTCGATGGGCGTCACGGCGGTATTGGGGGCCAGGGCGTCCAGGCTGGGCTGAATGGCCGCCGAATTGCCAACCACCAAAATAACCATCTGATCCGGGCGCAGATTGGCCTGGGCAGCGGCCTGAACCTGGGCTACGGTAGCCTCGCGCACCTGGTCCTGGAACTGAAACACAAAGTCCTGGGGGTAGTCGTAGTACTCGTAGCGAATCAGCCGAGCCAGAATCTGGCTGGGATTTTGAAAATTAAACACAAAGCTGTTCAGCACGGCATCTTTGGCCTGGGCGAGCTCCCCATCACTGACGGTCGCGGTGCGGATGCGGTCAATTTCCGCCAGCGTGGACTGGATAAAGGGCACTGTAGCCTCAGAGCGGGTCTGTCCACCGCCCACAAATAGCCCCGGGTGGTCGTAGCGGGGAGCCCAAAAGGCGTAGACCGAGTAGGCCAACCCCTGGCGCGATCGCACCTCGTTAAACAGGCGCCCGCTAAAGCCGTTGAGCACCTCGTTCATCACCGCCAGGGCGGCATGGTTGGGGTAGTCAAGCTGCCCCCCCAGGTGGCCCAGCTGAATGTAGCTCTGGGTGAGCTGAGGTTGCTCCACCTTGAACACCCCCGCTCTGGCCTGCTCCACCGTTGGCAGGGCTGTATCCAGCGCCGGACCAGTCCCCTGCCAGCGGCCAAAGTAGTCGGCGACCCACTGCTTCATCTGGGCGCTGTCAAAGTCGCCCACAATGCCCAAAATGGTCTGCTCCGGGCGAATCGAGGCCTGGTAAAACCGCTCGACGTCCTGCCGCTCAATGGCGGCCAGAGTAGCGTACTCCACCGTGCGGGCGTAGGGGCTGTTGGCCCCGTAGACTAGCTTGCGAAACTCTCGACTGGTGATGCTGTCGGGGTTGTCATTGCGGCGGGCAATGCTGCCGCTGTACTGGCGCTTGAGCAAATCAATTCTGTCATTGGCAAAGGCAGGCCGCTGAACCACATCGGCGAACAGGGCAAAGACGTCGGCGACATCTTCAGTCAGGGCATTAAAGCTGGCGCTGCCTTCGCTGGTGTCGATGCTGGTCTCGATCGACGCGGCCCGCTGCTCCAGGGCCTGGTTGAGGGCGTCGGCGGTCAGGCTAGTGGTACCCCCCACCCGCATGGCCTCGCCCGTCAGGCTCGCTAGTCCAACCTGTTCGCTGGGCTCAAACCGTCCGCCCGTGCGAAAGGTGGCGCTACCGCTCACCAGGGGTAACTCGTGGTCTTCGAGCAGGTAGACCACCAAGCCATTGGGCAATTCGTAACGCTCGTAGGCTGGAATTTCAATATCGCGCAGGGGCGGAAACTCCAGCTCGTCGTAGTGGCGCGGTGTGAGAGCACTGGCCGCGGGTTGCCAGGCCAGCAGCAGTACAGCGAACACCCCAACCAGGGCCAACAGCGGCATCATTCGACGCCGTAGGCTGCGGCGGGTACCCATAAACCAGCTAATCGCGTTCATCACTGTGCGTTCCAATACCGTAGGTCTGAAGGGTGACTATCCTGAAGAGGCCTGTTCTGGCCGCTCATACCATGGCGGGACAACAGGGGTCGGCCCGCTGGCCGCCTCGACTACTCAGCCGAAGCCTGTACCAGCTTGCCCACGGTACGGTTTTCGGGGCGAAACAGGGTCTGCGCCACCCGCTGAATATCATCCGCCGACACCGTCTCAATCGCCCTGAGGTTGTCGAAGATATTGCGCCAGTCGCCAGTTTTAGCCTGGTACTCGGCCAGCAGCGAGGCCATACCGCTATTGGAGGCCAGACGCCGCAGCAGGTCGGCCCTGGCCTGAGTGGTCACCCGGTCCAGCTCCTCTGGGCTGACGAGCTCCTGCTGTAGCCGCTCTAGCTCCTGGGCAAACAGTGCCCCAATCTCCTCAGGCGCATGGCCAGGGGCGGTGAGGCCGTAAAGCAGAAAAATATTGTCGTAGCGATCGCCCGGAAACCCATTCAAACTGCCGATGTCGAGGGCTACCTGGGCGTTGTCTACTACGGTCTCGTAGAGTCTTGAGGTGCGCCCCCCCACCAGCAGGCTATCAACCATGCCGTAGATGACGTGGTCGGGGTCATTCAGGCTGGGCCGGTGGTACCCCTCCAGATACCAGGGTTGAGAGGGCAGCGCCAGGGCAAACTCCCTCGGTGCGGTCTGGGGCGGCTCGTCAACGACGGGCTCAGGCGGCACCGCCCGAGCCTGGTAGCGACCGAAGTAGACCTCAGCCAACCGCCGCACCTCGGCGGGGTCAACATCGCCAACCACAGCTACAGTCAGGTTTCCAGGCCCGTAGTAGGTGTCGTAAAAGGTTTGAATGTCGTTGCGGGTGGCCAGAAGCAGGTCCTCCTGGTAGCCAATCACCGGACGGCGGTACGGGTGGCTGACGAAAGATTCCTCCAGAAAGCGCTCAATCATGGTGCCGATGGGGGAATTGTCGACCCGCATGCGACGCTCTTCCAGAATCACCTCTTTTTCCTCGAAAAATTCCCGAAAGACCGGGTCTAAAAAGCGCTCCGACTCCAGCGACATCCACAGCTCCAGTTTGTTGGCAGGCAGGCTATAGAAATAGCGGGTTTCGTCGGCGGAGGTAGTGGCGTTGAGGCCCACTCCCCCAGCCTGCTGCACAATCTGGCCGTACTCGTTTTGCACTACAAAGCTGGCCGCCTCCTGCTGTAGCTGCGCCAGCTGCCCCTGGAGCTCAGTTGCCCTGTCGGCATCGCCAGCGGCGTAGGCGATTAAAAAGTCATCGAAGATGGCATCGAGCTGGGTAAAAAGCACCTGCTCCGCCGCAAAATCCCTGGTGCCAATGCGGCTGGTGCCCTTGAAGGCCAAATGCTCCAGGTAGTGGGCCACACCAGTTTTCCCATCGTCTTCGTCCACCGCCCCCACGTTGGCATGAATCATAAACGACACCACTGGAGCCTGGTGCCGCTCCAGCACAATAAACCTCATGCCGTTGTCGAGGCTGAACTCGGTGATGGCCTCCGCTACCCGGTCCAGGTAGGGCTGAATTGACTGAGCGGTCTGCATGGGCTGGCGTGCCGCCGCCGGGGCAATTGGCCACCACAGCCACAGGCCCACGAAAGCCACCAGGCCTATTAAGGCTGGGCGCAGGCGTACTTTGCCGGCCCAAAAACCTCGAACCGTGGGTGGTTTTGCGTTCATAAGCGGTACTCAATCAGAGGATTGGCGTAAGGTATTGGCCGGGGAAGGAGTCAGACCCCGACTCTCAGGATAGTGGAGTCCTAGGGACAATGACCACTGGGCCTCCCGATGCTCAGGTGGTCTGGGTTGAGGCTGTGCCCAGTCAGCCTTAGGATGGTTGTCAAAGCCTCAAATCCTGGGTAGAGTTCCTTTAGAACCTTGACCAGGGCCTGCGAGCGAAAACCGGACCTGCCCGTTGGCCTGGGTGGAAGCGATCGCGCTTGCCATCCGCCTGACTACCACCGGGCCTTTTCGGGTTTCTTTCACCGATCTAAGCGTCCCGTCTAAGCGCATTGAACCACTGCAGATGGTGATAGGGTGGTCAGCCCCACCGATATCGGCCTTACTAAGCACTAAAGGTAGCCAAAGACGACAAAAAGGGGGCAGGCTTTGACACGGGCGGTGGATAGCTCAAATCTGGAACTGTGGGGCCGTCGGGCCTTAGCCGCAATTTTTTTGTCTGGTCAGGTGGTCATGCACCTGATCTCGCGCCCCATCCACCGTCGCAACACCGTCGAGCAAATGGCTGCGGTCGGCCCAGAGTCACTGCTCATTGCACTGATTACCGCCGCCTTTGTGGGCATGGTGTTTACCATCCAGGTGACGCGAGAATTTCTGAGCTTTGGGGCGGGCGCTGCGGTGGGAGGGGTGCTGGCCCTCACCTTGGCGCGGGAACTGGGTCCGGTGTTGACGGCGGTGATCATTGCGGGGCGGGTAGGTTCAGCCTTTGCCGCCGAAATCGGCACCATGCGGGTTACCGAGCAAATTGACGCCCTGCAAATCCTCAAAACCGATCCCATCGACTACCTGGTCATTCCCCGAGTAATCGCCTGCGCGCTCATGCTGCCATTGCTCAACGTGCTGTCCTTCATCACGGGGATGACTGGGGGGCTGCTGATTGCCACCAACCAGTACAACATTCCCGTTTCGGTCTTTTTAGATTCCGCCAAAAACTTCCTGTCCATTTGGGATCTGGTCAGTTCGCTGATCAAGGCTTTTTTCTTTGGCATTTTGATCGCTGTCATTGGCACCAGCTGGGGGCTCACCACCACCGGCGGTGCGAAGGGGGTGGGCCAATCGACCACCACGGCGGTGGTGACGGCCCTGCTGGCTATCTTTATCAGCAACTTCTTTCTGTCCTGGCTGATGTTCCAGGGCACTGGTAGTGCGGTGATCAGCAACTTCTAGGGGCGATCGCCTTCAAATCTGCTATCGATGAGAGTCTGCCATCGACGAGAGCTGTTGAAGCTTTGATTGAACGCTGTATGCATAAATTCAGAACAGGATCTGGCCTGGCCTGACTCTGGCCGCTGAGCCATCTATACTTTCAGGTAGTCCCTTTGGGTTAACTAGCTGTGACGTCTACCTCCGCCACCACCTACACCGATTTGTCCCGCAGCTATCGGATTCCCCTGGCTATCCTCAGCCTGGCAATTCCCCTGGCGCTGCTCAAGCTCTGGCTGGGGGCTGTGGTGGGTCTCTTTGGCTTGTTTTTGCTGGTGCAGACCCTTACGCTGACGCTGCGATTTACCGACAGCGCCCTGGAGGTATACCGGCGCGACACGGTCATTCGCCACTTTCCCTACGCCGAGTGGCAGCATTGGGAAATCTTTTGGCATCCAATTCCCGTGCTGTTTTACTTCCGTGAGATTAACAGCATTCACTTTTTGCCGGTGCTGTTTAGCCCCAGCGAACTGCGCACCTGTTTAGAGACTCACTGTGCAGCGGCTAAAGATGAACCCTAGGCAGGGGCAGTGGTTGGGGAGGTCTGGAGCGAAGGCGAACCTGACCCTCATCTGATACCCTGACATCAGGGTCTATGGGAGCCGTTATGACCGCAGAGGAGTTACCAAAATCCAACCTGGGGCCAGAGAGCAGGGGGGGCAACGGCAGTTTCGAGTCTGGTATGAGTCCGGCCGTGTCTGAGTCCGCTGGTCTCAAGTCAGACTGGAGTACGCGCATAGACGCCCTGCGTCAGCAGGAAGCTGACCTGAAGCGCAGCATTGCCGAGCTGCAGACAACCTACAACCGCCTCACTCAGGATCAGTTTCAAAAGATTCAGGCCGATATTGGCCGCATGGTGCAGCAGGGCACCATCGATTTGGAGCAGCGCAAGCGATCGCTGCAAAAAGAAATTGAAGCGCTGGAGCGCCGCCAGGAGCGCATTCAAACCGAGATGCGCACCACCTTTGCGGGCGCTTCCCAGGACCTGGCGGTGCGGGTTCAGGGCTTTAAGGACTATCTGGTGGGCAGCCTGCAAGACCTGTCGGCGGCGGCGGAGCAGCTCAACCTGTCCTCGCCGGGGCGATCGCGAGGTACCTCCCCAGGGGAGGATCGGGGCCGCTTCGAGACCGAGTTCCGATCTGAGCCAGCGGCTGATCGCAGTTCGAGTCGCACCGCTGCCCCTCGCCGGGCTGGGGCCGACCCTGCCTCCACCCAACCTGCCTTTGCCTCCAACGCGTTTCAGGACCAGACCGAGCGCATTCGCAGCCTGCTCGACCAGTACCGGATGCGGCCCGACTACTACGGGCCGCTCTGGCAGCTGCGGCGCACCTTCGAGCCGATCCACGCCGATCGCGTGTCCAACTGGTTTTTTGCCCAGGGCGGGCGCGGCGCGGTGAAGAGCATGGGCAGTCGCCTGCAAAACGTGCTGGTAGCCTCGGCGGCGCTGTCGATTCTGCACGCCCTCTACGGCAACCGCCTGCGTACCCTGGTGCTGTCCAATAGCCCCGAGCGCCTGGGCGACTGGCGACGGGGGCTACAGGACTGCCTGGGCATCTCTCGGGCGGACTTTGGCACCGGGCAGGGGGTGATGCTGTTCGATGCGCCAGAGCCTCTGGCCCAGCGCGCCGATCGCATTACCGCCGACAATGGGCTGCCCTTCATCGTCGTAGACGAAGCTGAGGCGGTAATTAGCCTGGCGCTGCTCCAGTTTCCGCTGTGGCTGGCCTTCGCCCCCGACCCGATGAATCCAGTGGTTGAGTCTGACTACTACTAGGGGTAAGGGGCTGCCAAACCCAAAATGATCAGGTAGGAGGGTTTACGGTCTCAGGTTTCGGGTCCACGGGTGGGCTTGAACCGCAGAGCCTAAGCCTCGCTCAGAGCGGCGATCAGGCCATCGACGACCCGGTCCAGGGCAACCGATCGCGAGGCCTTAACCAGGACGCGATCGCCCGGTTTCAGCATCTGGATCAGGTGCTGGGTGAGGCTGCTGTGGTCGGCAAAGGCGATCGCCTCAACGTCGCTTGCGCCTTCGGCCAGTGCCCTGGCCTCCTCCGGATCGGCCAGGGTCAGCAGGCCATCCAACCCCAGCTGGCTGACCACCTGCCCGACCTGGCGGTGGAGCGCCACCGATTGTTCTCCCAATTCTTTCATGGTGCCGAGTACGGCAAGGCGGCGCTGGCCTGGGGTTTCGGCCAGCAGGTAGAGGGCAGCGGTCATCGACTCGGCCCCGGCGTTATAGGTTTCATCGAGCACCACAATGTCGTGGGGCAGCCGCACCTGGCGGGCCCGACCGCTGGGCAGATCGACGCTGAGGCCTGTGCTGAGTCCTCGCCAGTCAAGGTTGAGGGCCTGCATCACGGCGATCGCCGCCAGCAAATTCAACGCATTGTGGCGACCCGGCAGGGGCAGGGGCAACCGGACGCCCTCCACCTCCAGGGTTTTGCTGTCGAGCAGGTGCCCGTGTACATCGCCCCCCTCCAGCCCAAAAGTGAGGGTGCGATCGCCCCACACGGTGCTGGCGGTGCTCATCAGCCGGGCATTGTCGTGGTTGAGCACCGCTGTGGCCTGGGGCGGCAGCTCCGCTAGGAGTTCACACTTGGCATCGGCAATGGCCTGCTCCGACCCCAGCCGACCGATGTGAGCCGTTCCCACATTGGTGATCACAGCCACATCGGGGACGGCAATCCGGGCTAGGCGGGCGATTTCTCCCGGCCCACGCATACCCATTTCCACCACCCCAAAGCGGTGGTCCGGCTGTAGCTGCAGCAGGGTTTTGGGAACGCCAATGTCGTTGTTGTAGTTGGCCTGGGTTTTGAGCACCCGCCCCTGGGTGGCCAGCGCGGCGGCAATCAGCTCCTTGGTGGTGGTTTTGCCCACTGAGCCGGTGATGGCAACAATGCTGGCGGCCTGCTGCGATCGCCACCAGTGGCCGAGGGCCTGGTAGGCGGTCAGGGTGTCGGCCACCGGCAGACAGGGCAGGTGGGGTAGAGACTTGCCCTGCTCTACCACGGCTGCGATCGCGCCCTGGGCGATCGCCTGCTCCACAAAGCTGTGGCCGTCAAAGCGCTCCCCCACCAGGGCTACAAACAGGTCTCCTCCCCGTAATTCCCGCGTGTCTGTGGTAATATTTAATACCTTTTCTTCCTGGGTCTGGGGCGGAATACTTTCCAGCGAGGCCCCGATTACCGCCGCGAGGGTAGCTAGTGATGAAAAACCCATGGCTTCACCTAACGTGTGCTGCAGGGATGGCACTAACCGCTTGCGACCAGCGTCCCTCTACAGAGTGACCTGATTGTAGGGGAATTTGGGTAGGGAAAATTGACAAGCCCGCCCCCGCCTTTGGGTACTCTACGCCTGAATCTCTATCGGGTGTAGCTATGCGGCAGTTTGTAGGGTTGGGCGACTGACGGCGGTGATGGTTCTAGGCCCTCTTCCCATCGGTACCACTGTGGCTTAAAGTCTTGGAGATTGATGGAGGAAGGGAGTAGACACCACCGATGGCTGAAGACTGAGGTCATGTTCATGCTTACCTTACGGTCTGGTAGCAAACTTTACCGGAATTTCGTTAACGCCTCTGACATAATCTCAGAAACTAGAAAATTCACGCAGTAATCTAGAGGTATTCAAGCGGCAGCCCGGTGTAAAAACTGACGCGGACAAGCTTGTCTACCGCCTTTAATAAGGTTGAGGACCGATACTGCCATCGAGACCGTGCATCTTCCAGCTTCGTACTCTAGCTGTTGGTTATTTTCCAAAGTTTTTCTCATCCCAACCGATGGGGGGCTACACGCGTAGGCCTATCCGGGGATGGGGCAAGGGCGGTGAATCCGTGAAGACAAAAGCGACCTATAACAATCGAATCACTACCGCCGACGAGCAGCGCCTGTACAGTCATCTGCTGGCCTGTGTGGCGGTAGAGTCTCCCGATGCGATGATTGATCGATTTCAGTCATTGTTTTTGGATGGATGCGGCTACCCCGATCGCGATGTCGTAGCTGCCCTCGACCGCCTCCTCGCCAGTCCCGAAATTGAAGAATACTTCCGCTTCGTTCTCAATCGCTGCTGCCACATTCTGATCAATCGCTGGCAGACCAACACCCAGCTACAGCCGGCCATTCCCATTTTAGTTGAGCTACTGGAGTCAGTCCCCAACGATCGGGTGCTGGAACTGTCGCGATCGCGATCGGTTCGGCGTCTGCGGCAGGTCACCCACGGGTTCCGCGACACCGAGCAGTATCTAGCTCTGAAGCGCCTGGCCCGCATCATTGAGGCGCGGCACTCTGCCCTACCCCGTCCCCGCCAGGCCGAGGCGGTGCCCCTGGGCTCACTGATCAACCGCTATCCCTACCTCTACGAACACTGCCTGGTGACCGAAGACAGCGACCTCCAGCATCAGCAGTACGTGCGCTCCATACAGGTGGAGGCCCAGCACAAGTTTGAGGTCGATCTGACCCACTACGTCACCTATCGAATGCGCCAGGGGAGGCT